>JAFAUQ010000259.1 GCA_019243195.1 Hyphomicrobiales bacterium | reverse complement strand
GCGTGCCCCTGGACCGACGCGATCACCGGCTTCTTCATATCCCAGGGCAGTGTCTCCATCGCGACGTCCTCGCTCAGGCTCTCGTGCCATTTGAGCGCATCGTGCCGCCACGCTTCCTTGGCCGGATCGCCACCGGAAATGTCGTAGCCGACGCAGAAGCTGCGCCCCTCCGCGCGCAAAACCACGACGCAGGTCGCCGCGTCTTCGTCGGCCCGGCGCAGCGTTTGCGACAGCTGGGTACGCATATCTTTGCTGATGGCGTTGAGCTTCGCCGGACGATTGAGGGTGACGATGCCGACTTTCTCGTCCGTCTCGTAATTGACGATCGTCTCCATGGCGTTAGTCCTTATCAGTGGTGCGGGGGGCAATCAGCGCGTCGACGACAACGCAGCCTTGGCCTTGCGGCAGAACCTTGATGGGATTGAGGTCGATTTCGGCGATGAGCGCGCGATCGGCGTAGGCGAGATCGGCGAGCGCGTAGAGCGAGCGCGCGAGGCTGTCGACGTCGGCCGGCGGTTCGCCGCGAACGCCGCGCAAGAGCTTTGCCGCATGCGTCTCCGCGATCATCGCCTCGGCGTCGCCGGCGCGCAGCGGCAACAGGCGCAAGGCGAAGTCGCGCATGATTTCGATCGCGATGCCGCCGATACCGAACGCAAGCGTGTGACCGAAATCGGGGTCGCGGCTCACGCCGGCAAAGACCTCGATGCCGCCGGCGACCATTTGCTGGACCAGCACGCCGGCGAGCATCGGCGCGCCGGGGATTTTCGCGAGACGCTCGTGCAGCGTGCGCCATGCGGCCGTCAGCGCGGCCTCGTCGCGCAGATCGATGAGGACTAGGCCGTATTCCGATTTGTGCGGAATGTCGTCCGAGACCGCCTTGAGCACGACCGGAAAGCCGATCGCCCGCGCGGCCTCGACCGCCTCCATCGAGGAAGCGACGAGCGTCTCCTTCACGACCGGGATGCCATGCGCCGCGAGCAGCCGCTTGGCATCGAATTCGTTGATCGTGCGCCGCGTACCGCTTTGCAAATACATTGCAATGCTTGGCCCGAAGGCGGCGGGCGCACGACGCGCCGGCGGCGGCTCGGACCAGCGCGCGAGCTTGTCGATGGCGCCGAGCCCCTGGCGCAATCCGCCGATCATCGCGACGCCGTGCTTGCGCAGCAGATCGACCTGCTCGCGCAGCATGAGGCCGGGGCGCGTATTCATCACGTAATGCGGCTTGCTGCTCGCCCGCGCGGAGTCCAGCAGGATCTTTGTGTATGCGAGCGTGCGTTCGGCGCGGCCCATCGGCTGACCGTCGCAACTGTCGCCGCTGAACACGATGACATCGGCACTCGGCGTGCGGTCCAGCACCTTGAAAGCGTGCGGAAAGTTGGTCGCGTAGTCGCCGTTGCCCCAGGCGTCGAGCGGGTTGCCGTCGCCGGTGATAGAGCCGATCACCCGCTCGGCCTCCTTGCGCGAGTCCTCCGGCAAGGGCGGCACTTCGAGCCCGCGCTCGGAGGCAATATCGAGCATCAGCTCGGCCTGACCGCCCGACGCGGTGATGACCGAGAGCCGGCGTCCGCGCGGCCAGCGCTCGCCCTGGCACACCGCCAGCACCTCGGTGAACTCGTCCATGTCGTCGACTGCGATGGCGCGATGCGCCTTCAACACTTCGCGGAAGACGCGCGCGTCGCCGGCAAGCCCGCCCGTGTGGGTGGTGATCGCGCGTTTGGTGCGCTCGGTGCGGCCCACTTTGAGGACGACGACGGGCTTGCCGCGATCGGCGGCGCGGTCAAGCGCCGCGACGAAGCGCTCCGGCTCCTTGATCGTCTCGGTGAAGAGCGCGATCACCTTGGTCGCCGGATCGTCGATCAGCGCCTCCATATATTCGGCGGCGCCGATCAGCGCCTCGTTGCCCGACGAGATGACATGGCTGAACCCGAAGCGCCGGACGTCGGAGACGAGGCCGATGCAGATCGAACCGCTTTGCGAGATCAGGCCGACATTGCCGGCAAGATCCGCCGGATCGCGCACCTCGTGAATGTAGATCGAGCTGCGCGTCGCCGGGTTGAGCACGCCCATGCAATTCGGTCCGTTGAGCAGAATGCCCGCTTCGCGGCAGATGCCCACGATCTGCGCCTGCAGCTTGGCGCCTTCCTCCCCGCGCTCGGCGAAGCCGCCGTCGAAGATCGATACGGCTTTCGCACCCTTCGCCGCGACCGGTCGGAAATTCTCGAGGATGCGTGTGTAGCTGACGCAGAAGGCGACGACGTCGGGCGCCTCGGGCAGGTCCTCGACCGCGGGATAGCAGCGGTGACCGAGCAGCTCCGGGTATCTCGGATTGATCGGATAGATCCTGCCTTCGAAGCCGATGTTTTTCGCCGAGACGATAATCGATCGGCCGATCGAGGGCCGCTCGGAGGCGCCGAGAACGGCGATCGATTGCGGGCGCAACAGGGCATCAAGCGGCATGAACTTACCCGCGCCGCGGCGGCAAGCCTTCGAAGGCGGCCACGCCCGCGGCAATGAGATGGAACGGCTGACCTTCAGCCGTGAAGATCGCCATTTGCGGGCCGCCATAGACGGAAGGATCGTCGAGCGTTCCGACTTTCAGGATCACCGGCCGCAGGCCGGGTCGCCGCGTGGTCATGTGCGTACCGCATTGAGCGCAGAATTCCCGCGTCACCGCGTCAGCCTTGTCGGGCCGCGTGTAGCTCTTCGGCGCGCCTTTGGTGTAGGCGAACCCCTCGGTCGGCATGAGCATGAACAGATGGGGCGCGCCGCCCGAGATATGCTGACACGCGCGGCAATGGCATTGCGCTCTCAAGACCGGCTCGCCCTCCGCGACATAGCGAACCGCACCGCAATAGCACCCGCCTTCGAGCCGCATGGTCGTTCTCCCGCGTCATTAATGTTTCGCATGCCAAGTCGCAAATGACAGGAAGCGTACGAAGTTACGTCATCACAAGGCATTTCTGCCGGCGTGATGCCAATGACATCTGGCGAGTATTGCTAATTTCAACTTACACAATCCAGCCGGCGAGCGAGGTCGCCCCTCAACGTTTCGGAATGCCCGCAAGCTGCAATCCTTTGCAATAATTGTCGCGATCCTCGGGCCGTTTGAATGGGTATGCTCTCCTGAATTTTTCGATGGTGAAATCAGGTTCGAGGGACAGAAGCTTCCGGATGTATGGGACCGCGTCCTGCCGCCGGCCGAGATGACCGAGTGAAGCAATCACCGGTTTGTAGGCATTGATGAACTCAGGTACTTCCTTCACGACGCGCCGGCCAACAACGACAGCTCGTTCGTAATCGCGGTTGAAGATGTAGGCTGTTTCGTAGAAGATTTCAAAGAAACGGAAGTACGGATCGAAGGGCGCAAGATCGCGATAGCGATTGAGCCTCCTCAGCGCCTCTTCCGGCTCGCCAATGTAGGAGTAAGTTGCCGCGCTGAACGCCCACACATAGGGTAGATTGGGATTGACCCGCAGCGATCGATCGAAGACTTGAATGGCGCCGTCGAAGTCCTTTTTCCAGGCAAGCGTATGGCCGTAGATGCCCATCGCTTCGGAATTATCGGGGTCGAGTTCCAGGGCACGTAGGCATAGCGTTTCGACAGTCGAGAGCGTCCTGGTGCTGTCAGAAGTCCAGCCCTGTCCGACATGCCACAAATGCCAATACGCGAGCAGCGTCACCGCCATGCTGTTCTCGGGTTCGATCGCGAGCGCGCGCTGGATCAGTTCGCCGGCTTCCTGGAACTTTTGGCGTTCCATGCTGTAGATGAGAGGAATGGCGCGAAATAACAATCCCGTTGCCCCGTAACGCTCGCGGCGTTTTGGGCAGCCCTCAATAAACAATATAAGGGGATCGATGCTTCCGACGATGCGGCCGGTGACCAACTCGTTGAGCCGGTGCAGTTCTCGCGCCGGGAGTTCAAAACGATCGCTCCATACTGGGCGGGTGCGCGCGAGATCGAGCAGTTGGACGCTGATATGGTAATTCGGCCCTGTTTTCGTCACCGTACCATCGACGGCATAATCCAGTTGCTGCCGCTCGAAGGCATCTTTGCTCAAGAAAGTTGCGAGCGGCCTTTGCATCATCGCAATAGGGCCAATCACGTCGAACCAGCGGAACCGCGTTAATGCCGTCGCGACTTCGTGGCTGAGCGAAAGCGACAAACCTTCATCGTCTTCAGGGCCGTCCGAATCAAACGAGAGGACGCCGACGCGAAGGCGACTGCGTTCGGGCGCGGGCGTTTGGAAAGTCACCGCCGACTGAAGGCGGGCGACGGTGGGCGCCAGCGACGCTCGTCTTCGGGTCGAACGTGTGCGTATTGTGTCGTAGAGGCGCTCGGATTCCACGGAGGGCTTGATATGGAAAGCCTTCATCAGGGCTTGCCGGCATCGTTCGTATTCTTCGAGGGCTTCATCAATTTGACCCGATTTCGCGAGCGCGCGCATCAACGCGCGCGATGCGCCTTGATGTGTCGGATCGTAGGAAATTAAGCGGCGGGCGACGCCCGCAAGCTGATCGGCATCAAAACCCGGCCGATCAATTTGCTGAAGCACCGCATCCAACGACCCCGTGATCCGATCATTGAAGCGGATGCGTTCGTTCGTGAGCCACTCACCGAAAGGCGCGCTGACTTCATCGAGCCCTTCGAGCAGTTCGCCGGCGCAAAGGACCGCCAGATCAGTCCGCACCGAGTCGGAAAATGAAGATTCCATAAGGGCAAGGGCGTCGATCCAGCAGGCATCGGTATTAAACCGAATGCTCGCGCGGCCCGTCGTGATGAGTTCCGCGGACAGGGAGCCCATCGCTGAAGTCATTTCCTTCACGGCCTGACGGAAGCTCGTACGTGCTTGCACGGCGTCCACGCGATCCCAGAGCATCGAGGCAATGCGTACCCGAGGAACGCGCGCGCCGAAAGCGAGGCAAAGATAACCGAGAGCCGCACGCGTCTTTTTGGCACGTGGAAGAACGTCGTCTCCCAAATAACTTGTCGCGCGCATCGGCCCGAGCAGGTGGATGCGCAGGATCGGGTGCCGCGCCGGCCTGTAAACGCGCATTGCGCTGCTGGCAGTCACGGCCCCGCTTGGGCCGTCGGCAACGGTACTCATGCGTTCGCCCCCGTCCTTGCGGCAAACGTAAACCGACAGACTGTCACGCTAATTGACCGGCGGGGCAAGGTGAAGACTCAAATTTTTGCGAACGTCGGTTGAGCGCGAGGGACACTTAACAACTTCGCTTTTTTGCCACTATATATAGTGCCCCGACATGGAGTCGGGGCTAAATCATGGAGGACACCGTGTCTAAGAAAAAGTCTATCGTGAAAAATATCCGCCAAGAGAAAGTTGTAGCCGTCACAAATCCTGCAACCCAGGACAGTGGTAGGGTCCGCATCGGGACAGTGAGCCCGACTTTCCCGCCGGCGCGTGGCGATACACCGGTAACTTTGGCCGACAGCGGGCAGGTTCGGATGGGCACTGTGAGCCCGACCTTTCCGCCGGCCCGGACGAGGTAACCGCGCGCCGCAGACGCGCACTGTCATTGCGTAGTTACGCCGGCCAGTAGGTTGTTTGTGTCCTTCTGGCCGGCTTTTTCTAAGCCTCCCATCATGAAGTCCTACCCCGTACTCGTCGGAACCGTCACTGCCATCCGTCCAACCAAGCTCGTTCAGCAACGCGGCGGGCGCGATGTCCAAAGATAAGCGGGATCCCAAGCGGCCGAGCGTGGTCGACATTGCAGTCGGCCGCAATGTGCGCATCTGGCGCATTACCAGAGGGCTATCGCAGGGCGACCTGGCGAACCGGCTCGGCATCACGTTCCAGCAAGTGCAGAAATACGAAACCGGCCACAACCGCATGTCGACCGGGCGCCTCGTCAAAGCCGCGGCAATTCTTGACGTTCCGATATCCTCATTCTTCGAGGGCGTCGACGGCAGCGAGCCGGTCCAAGCGTTGCTCGCAGACAATCGGTCATTTCGGCTCGCGCACGCGTTCGCCGGCATCAAGCACAGCGCGTTCCGCCTGGCGCTCGTGGCTTTGGTCGAGACGCTTGCTGAATCGCTTCCGCGCGAACCCAAACGAAGGCGCCGCGGGTAGAAAACGCGCCGGGGCTACTGCGTCACCCACGCATTGAGGATCGCGGTGCGGCCCTCTTTCGTCGCGGCGAGCGCGCCGCGCAGCGCGTCGGGCAATTCCGCGCGCTTTTCGACCCGCTGGCCGTGCAAGCCGAAATGGCTGCCCAGTTGCTCGTAGTCGGGGCCGTCGATCGTCACGCCGTAGTGCAGGTTCTGAGTGTCCGAAGCGCCGTCCGGATAGTGATGCACGTGGCCCTTGCGCATCGCTTCGTACTTTTTGTTGTTGAGAACGATGATCGTGACCGGCAGCCCGTGGCGTTTGGAGGCGCCGAGCGCCTGGATGATGGGGTTGTAAAGG
The DNA here is from genome assembly GCA_019243195.1 of Hyphomicrobiales bacterium. Taxonomy (GTDB): domain Bacteria; phylum Pseudomonadota; class Alphaproteobacteria; order Rhizobiales; family Xanthobacteraceae; genus AP-16. The sequence goes on along the minus strand of JAFAUQ010000259.1, from coordinate 11,129 downwards.
AACGAGCCGTCCCCCACCAACAGCACCACCGGCCGCTCGCGCGCGGCGAGCTTGATCCCAAGCGCGGTGCCGATGCCCTGGCCGAGCCCGCCGGAACCGCGGAAGAAGCTCTGCGGCTTCTTCATCGGCAGGTGCTGGCGCAGCAGCTGCGAGTGGGTGATGGTCTCGTCCACGTAGATGGTATCGGCCGGCATCACGTCGCCGAGGGCGCCGAGCAGCGAGAGCGGGTCGATGCCGCTGCCGTTCTGCGCCTTCTCCCGCTCCGCCCGCAGCCCGGCGACGTATTCTTCGTGCTCGCGGGCAAACCGCTGCCGCCGCGCGGCGATCGCTTTGGCATCGAGCTTAATCGATTTCATCGCCGTCGTCAGGAGCTTGATCGATTGGGCGGCATCACCTTCCAGGTAAACGTCGGCATGCATGCTCTGATAGATCATGTCGCCTTTGTGCGGATTTTCGCCGATGGCGACGATCTTGCCGCGGGTCGGCCGCCGCCGCGGCGGATACCAGGGCGCCCGTCCGCCCACCAGCAGGACGAGGTCGGCGTCCTTGAGCGCCTTATATCGGCCCATGCCCAAATAGAGCGGATGATCGGTCGGGAAATTGGCATAATTACTGGCGCGGCCGTTCATCGCCGGGATCGCGCACAACTCGGCAAGCTCGACCAGCGCGGAAAACGCCGCCGGATCGCGGCCGGCCGTCTCCGCGACGATCACGGGATTTTTCGCGTCGCGTAACAGTTCGGCGACCTGCTCGATGTCCTGCGCCCGCGGCTGGACGAGAGGCGCTGCCGGCACGTCGCGCGCGCCATCGGGCGGCGTCCAATCGTGCAACATGTGTTCGAGCGGGACGTTGAGATAGACCGGCCCTTTGGGGGTGCGCTGCGCCATTTCGCCGGCGCGGATGACGGATTCGTAAAGTGTGTAGGGGCTCGTCACCACGCGCGCCCATTTGGCCACCGGCTCGACCAGGCGCTCGATGCCGCCGAACGTAAGTCCGGTGTACCACTGCTGTTCGATGTCTAGATCGGGGTTCTCGCCGAGCGACTGGGATTCGCCCGACATCACCACCATCGGCACCTCGTTTTGCAAGGCGCCGTGGACCCCCATAAGGCCCTGCAGCATGCCGACGCCGGCGTGCAGCAGCACCGCCTGCGGCCGGCCGGTGATCAGGGTGTAGCCGGTCGCCATGTTGACGGCGAGCGTCTCATGCCATGACTCGACGAAGGCCGGGCCGGCCTTGTTGTCGAGCTTCTGGCGCGCCAGCGCTTCCCATACCGGCGACCATTCCGAGCCCGGCGACGACATGATGTAGTCGATCTTGAGCTTGCGAAAGGCTTCGAGGATCGCTTCGCCGCCGTCGAGGTAGTTCCGCATGGCCGTCGTTTTCCCTTTGCTCGGTTCGCTCCACCCAACAATGATTTTTCGCCATGCGCAAGGCGAGGGAACCGGTTCTTTTTGGCTGGTATGAACCCCGATTGTCGACCGATGCCGCATATAACGGCCGCTTCGGGGGTTAAGCAGACCTACCTGTCGCCTGGAAAAGACGCGCCGAGGTCGGGCTACCCTCCAGGGCCACCCAGGAGCAATGACAGTATGTACCCAAGGCCAACGGAGCCTGCCCGGCACGAAATTCGCGACAACTCGGCACTAAATTAGCGAACTGCGCTGTGAACGTTCTTGGGCGCCTCGATCCCAACGCCGACCAGATGACCGAACAGGGTGACGATCCGCTCGCGATCCGCTGTCGGCAGGGGTGGCTTGGTCAGGGAAAGGATGTCCTCGCGCAGATGATGCGGATCGCTGGTGCCAAACAACACGACGTCCACGCCGGGCTCGTCGCGCACGAACCGATAAGCCGCGTCGATGACCGAGCTGGGGTCGCCGTCGTGGACCAGGAAGTCCAGAGGATCAGGTGAATCCGCCAGCCATTTCGGCAACAATCCCTCCGTCGCCAGCGTGCCCAGTTCCTGCTTGAGCCGTTCGGGCTGGGCAAAAATACGACGCACCGCGAACATTATTAATGTGCCAACCTTCTTCTCCGCCGTCTGAGGGAAGACGCCGGTACGGACATTCTGGTGCATCATGTTGAAGGCGACCATGGCAGTGTCCCAAATATCGTCTTCGGCCAGCGCACGTTGAAACATTTTGTGCTCGAGGTCATAGGCGGCGGCCTCGGTGATGCCGATAAAGCGGATCTTTCCCTTCTGCTTCTCGCGCAGCACCGCCGGATAGATTACGTCCCGCGTATGCTCGTAGATGTGCGGCGCGACGGCATGGAGCTGAAGTACATCCAGATAGTCGGTCTGGAGCTGGCGCAATGAATTGTCGATGCTCGCCACCACGTTTTCGGGCGTAAAGAGTTCCCAGCTCGGGTATTTGGCAGGGCTGGCCTTGGTGGTGATGACCAAACCATCGCGCGGCCTCGAGTTGATTGCCCGGCCGATCACCTCCTCGGTGCCATAGGAGGCCGCCGTGTCGATGATATTCACCCCCAGATCGAGGGCGAGGTGGATCAGCGAGACCACCTCGGCTTCCGTTTTGCCCTTGGCGAGCCCGAGCCGGCTGAACCCACCGCCACCGAGTCCGGCGGCGCTGACCTTGAGCCCAGTTCGGCCGAATGTCCGGTAAATCATCTCCCCTCGCGCCGGGCAGCGCCGTCCAAGCCGACTTTCTCAGCACGCTTCCATCGGCGTCACCAGCTTGACGCCCGGCACCATGATGCCGCCCCGGTTGCCGATTTCGGTGCCGCCGTAGCGATCGGTGAAGGCCGGCGGCAGCGGGCGGCCGTTCGGCGGGCATAGCCAGAGGCGAAGCAGGTGGCGCCTGCGCGCGGGCTCGGGCCAATCCTCGTAGTCCGTGCGGTCGTGCAGGGTGACGTGATTGTGGATAAGCTGTATATCGCCCGGCTTGAACTCGATATCGAGATAGTTCGAAGGGTCGTTCGCGAGCGCATCGAACAGATCGAGCGCCTCGATCTGCTGCGCGGTCAGGCGAGGCGCGTCCGCGAAACGTTGCGCCGACTGGATGTAGTATCGGTTGCCGTAGATCACCGAGAGCTCGCCGGCATGCCAATGAAAGATCGGCGTCTCGTACCAACCCTTCTTGCCGGCGGGGATCTCGCCGCGTCGATCGAAGCAGAAAGGCTCGAACAGGACGGCGGCGAGATCCGGACGCCGGCGAAACATGTCGTTGTAGAGCGAGATCGAGCTGACGATGCGGCTCAGGCCGCCGGCCTTGGCGGTCTTCAGGCATAACAGGCCGACGATATCGACCGAGTCGGTATGGAAAGTCTGCTTGTGCGTCGTCTGGTAGATGCGCGCGGTCGGATCATTGACGCTGCGCCCGAGGTCCTTCACGTGACCGAGGATATGGCCCTTGCCGTTTTGCGACACCGGTTTGCCGAAATACGCGCCGATGCCGAGGAAGGCCGCCGCCGCCTGTTCCATCGAGTAGCGCTCGACCGGAAGGCCGCGGAAGACGATGAACCCGCGGCCGCCCAGCAGGACGTCGTCGCGGATGTGCGTGAGGCGCTCGCCGAGCCGCGGCAGCGGAAAGTTCCCGCGGTCGATCGCGATGTGATCGATGCGCCGGTCGATGACGGCGCGGACGGCGACATCGATCTCGGCGATTTCGCCGCCGGTCAGTTCATGCGTGAACGCGCCGGCGTCCTTGAAGTCGCGCCCGCGCCACGCGGCGGGCCCGTCAATGGTTCGCATCGGCATGGGCGGCGAAAACGTCGGTTCTGCTCTGGCGAGATTGCCGGTCATGGCGTGATGGCTGCTATGGCTGATGGGTGCGATCGTTCGTAAAGACAAGGCGTTGCGAAGAATGAGACTGCCCGCCTTGGCCGGTGTCAAGGACGTTGCGGCATATTTCCAATTCCGCACAATGACACAATGTTGTGGATTTATCGCACGGTGCGAACCCCCGTAAGCGCAACGGAAGGAGAAAGGTCGTGATGGCGATATCGAAGTTCGCGGGGAGATACGCTGTCAGGGCATCGCCCCGTCGGCGCTTGTCGGGCGCGGCCGTTCTCATGGCCGCCATGTTAGTTGCGAGCCAGGTACACGCGCAGCATCCGGAATCGCCGGCTGAAAGTCGAATTACGGTGGTCGGCGTGGGCCGCGTTCATGTCGTGCCGGATCAGGCCCGGATAAGAAGCGGCGTGACCACCAGGGCCAAGACCGTCAAAGAGGCAAGCGACGCCAACTCGAAACTGATGAGCACGATTACGACAACGCTTCTGGCTTCCGGCATTGCGCAAAACGACATTCAGACGTCGCGATTTTCAGTCCAGCCGGTGTATGCCCCGGCACAGCCGGGCGTCGAGCCGAAACTTTCCGGCTATAGCGTCTCCAATCAAGTCGAAGTCATCATTCGCCAAATGGGCAATGTTGGCGACATTCTCGATCGGCTGGTCAGTGCGGGCGCGACCGATATTGGCAACATCGAATTTCTGCATGCGGATCCGTCGAAGCCGCTCGACCAAGCCCGCGAAGCCGCAGTCGCCGATGCGCGGCACAAGGCCGAGCTTTATGCGCGCGCCGCGGGCGTGAGCCTTGGGCGCGTTCTATCCATCACCGAGGATAGTGGGCATGGAGCACCCATGCCTTTGGCAAGGGCCGCAGCCCCGATGGCGGCATCCGTGCCGATCGCCAGTGGCGAAGACACTTTGGAAGCACACATTACCGTTGCGTACGAGATTCCGCGCTAGGGTTCAGGTGGGTCCCTTTCGCTGCCGCCTGAGAGTTCTTAAGTGGCGCCATGATGTCCCGAGCTCTCTTTGGGCTCGTCCCAGGCAAAAAGAGTTGGCCTATGCCCCAGCCTGTCACCTTTACGATCTCGCACCGCCTCGGGAAGGATGAAGCAGCCCGCCGCCTGCGCAAGGGTTTCGCGGACCTTCCAACGAATTTCACACCACTATTCAGGATCAACGATCAACGATGGACGGGCGACCGCTTCGATTTCAGCCTGAGCGCATTGGCCCAGCTCATCACCGGGACCGTCGAAGTTTTCGACGACAACGTGCGAGTCGAGCTCATCCTCCCGAGCCTGCTCGCGAGGTTCGCTTCACAAATACCGGGTCTGATCCAGCGCGAAGCGCGCCTCATGCTCGAGAAGAAATAGCCACGCGCCGCGCCAGGCGACGGTCCGGTTCGCTCCCGAGCTCTCTCAGATCGGTCTGGACGCCCGCTTCACCGCATCCCACCAGGGGCAGACGCCGTTCATGCGCTCGTAATTGCCCTCGATCACTTGCAGGGGCGCATGGTTCGGCTCCGGCGCCGGCATCGGCGGGGGAGGGGCGGCATCTGGCGGCGGTGCTTCGCCCAGCGATTCGAACAGACCTTGATGTCCCCAGAAGCTGGCCAGGGATTTCAACTCGGCCGGCTGCCAGTCGGGGCCGACTTCGCGGCCACCCCATCCATGCTCGATCAGAAACTGCGAGGGCGTGCGCATATAGAATGACGTCATGAAATCGTTCCCGTGCCGGCCGAACTTCACCGCAACCCGGTCTTCCTGCTGGGCGAGATCGTAACTCTGGCCGACGTCGTCGAGCGAGTAAAACTCCATCATCAGGTGGTGCACGCGGGTGTGCGACGCTTGCGCAATCGCGAGACTATGGTGGCGGCTGTTGACGTGCATGAAATACACGGACACCGGCGGGCCCATGAAGTCGGTAATCTGAAAGCCCAGCAGGTCGCGATAGAACGGCAGCGCCGCGTCGATGTCGGGCACTGTCAATACGGCATGTCCCAAGCCCTGCGTCCCGGTGCGAAAACCGCCGATGTGCCGTCCTGGGCGAAACAGTTGATCGGCGATCTGGCCGCCGTGGAATGCTTCCACGCGGTTGCCGGCGGGATCACGGAACGAAATCACCTCGGCGGCGCAACGCTGGTCGGCGATGGCCGTGGGTTCGCGGCGTACCGCGACGCCGGCCTTCTCCAGCCGCGCCGCCAGCGCATCGAGATCGGCCGCGTCCGCGACCTCCCAACCGAAGAATTGCTCGCCGTCGGCAAAGCCGCCGTCGAAGATCAGGCGCTGCTTACGATCGTCCATGCGGAAGGCACGCATGGCGCCGCCGCGATCGACTGCCTCGAGCCCAAGCTGGCCGGACGCAAAGCTCGCCCAATCGTCGAGCTTTGACGTGCCGACCCAGAAATAGCCCATCGCCTGAACGCTCATGCCAGCCTCTCCTTTTTCAATCGATATGTTCCGGCTCATCCCGCTCTGATGCCGGCCGTTTTGATCACTTTACCCCATCTCTCGGTTTCCTCGGCAACGAACTTGCCGAAGTCGGCGGGCGAACCGGGCATCGCGGTGACGCTCAACTCGGCGAAGCGCGTCCGCATCCTGGGATCGGCGAGAGCCGCATTGATCTCCTTGTTGAGCGTGTCGACGATCTCGGCCGGCGTGCCTTTCGGCGCACAAACGCCGGTCCAGAAACTCGCCTCATAGCCGGGCACGAAATCGGCGATCGTCGGGATGTCCTGCAGCACCGCAGAACGCGTCGCCGTCCCCACGGCAAGCGCGCGAACTTTACCGGCCCGCACGTGCTCGATCGACGAGGAAAGGACGGCGAACAGGACCTGCACCTGCCCGCCCATCAGATCGACCAGCGCCGGAGCCGCGCCGCGATAGGGCACATGCGTGAACCGGACGCCGGTCATCATGCTGAACAATTCGCCGGCCACATGGTTTCCCGAACCGACGCCACCCGACCCCATGTTGAGCCCGGGATTGGCCTTGGCATAGGCGATGAACTCGGGAACGGTTTGGACCGGCAGCGACGGATTGACCTCGATAACATGCGGCTCGCGATCAACGCCCGCGATCGGCACGATGCCGCGCAGGAAATTGAATGGCAGATCGGGGTAGAGCGTCGCATTGAAGGCGTTCGACGACGTAGCCAAAAGCAGCGTATGTCCGTCTGGCGCCGCGTTCACGACCGTCTCGGTCGCGAGGTTGGTGCCCGCTCCCGTCCGGTTCTCGACGATGAACGATCCACCCGTCCGCTCCGAGAGCCATTGCCCGATCAGGCGTGCCATGATGTCGGCGCCGCCGCCCGCCGCAAAACCGACAATGAGCCGTACCGTCCGTGTCGGATAGGCCCGCGCCTTGGCGATTCGCGGCGCCGCCGGGAACGCGGCGGCGCCTGCCGCGAGCTGCAGAAATGCCCTGCGGGGAAGTTTCATCGCATGATCTCTCCGAATTGCGCCGCGGCCGCGGATGGCGGCCCGCGAAGCTAAGTCTGTTCCGCAAATCCAGAGTGCTGGCCTGCCGAAGGCACTAAAGCGCGATGCCTTTTCATCGAATCGGCATGTCCCGCCTGTCAAGCCGCTGGTACGCTAAATTAGTCCAGCGCTGGCGGGAAAGGGGCGTTGCCGCTAATGCCCCGGATCGGGCCTTGCGAATAGCCGGCAAGCAACGTATGTAACGGCATTCGAGTTTCGGCCGAACGAATTGGCCTTGCCGCGCGTCGAGCGCGCCTGTCTGACGACCTTCTCCCAAAATCTCGAACCACCGGCTGCACCGACGTGCCGCCTCTCTCACTCTACCAAGGAAGTACCTCATGGCTAACGGAACCGTGAAATGGTTCAACAATCAGAAGGGATTCGGCTTCATTCAGCCGGACGACGGCGGCAAGGACGTCTTCGTGCATATCAGCGCGGTCGAACGCGCCGGAATGCACAGCCTCAACGAAGGGCAAAAGATATCGTATGAGGTCGTTGCCGACCGAAGGACCGGCAAGTCCGCAGCAGACAATCTGCGCGCCATTTGATTCTCGATTAATGGCCATCTCGCCTCGATCACGGATGTACTGACGGGGCGAGTCGCCGAGGCCCGCGGCTGGTTCGCCGGTCGCCGGCTTCTTAATCCGAGCGCTCGCCGATTTTTGTAGCATGATTACCAGGGCTTCGGCCCCGCAGACGTGCCGCTGTCGAGCGCTCAATGACTGACAAAAGGAGAATCTCAGATGGCTACGCGTGAGCGAGCGAAGATCGTCGTCAAAAAATCCGAGCCGGATGATGTCGCGGACGAGCAGATTGAGCAGCGCAAGCGACCGGACAATGGCCGCTTCCGCCTGCAGGTGGACCGGCAGACCAAGGCATCCTTTATGACGAGTGACGATGCTGAGAAGGCGGGCTTGGCGATCAAGAAGCAGTTCCCGATCGTTCAGGTGACGGTGTACGATTCCGCAGAAGCGGTAAGCAAAGTTATCGATCTATCGCCCGAAACGAGCGGCCAGTCGGTCAATTGACTGGGGCTGAATTTGACCGGTTGACCTGGCACCATCCCTGAGGCTTTTGCCAGGGGCAAAACTGGTGCCCCATGTCCTGTTCCCGCGACGAGCTGTGCCGGCTGACTGCAACAGAGGCGGTGCTTCGCCTCAAGCGCGGCGAGATCACGCCGCTCGATTTGATCGACGCCGCGGCCCGGCGCATCGCGGAAGTCGAGCCGGCGATCAATGCATTGCCCACCTTATGCATCGAGCGTGCGCGTGCCCATGCCGAAAGGCTGATGCGCGGCGAAGGTCGCGAGGCTGAGGCGGAGCCTGGCTGGCTCGCCGGCCTGCCGGTCGCCATCAAGGATCTCGCCGATGTCGCCGGGGTGCGTACGACCTACGGCTCGCCGATCTTCCGCGACCATGTGCCGACGCGCTCGCATCCGGTGGTGGAACGGATCGAGCGCAAGGGCGGGATTGTCATCGCCAAGTCCAACACGCCGGAGTTCGGCGCCGGCGGCTCGACGTTTAACGAGGTCTTCGGCCGCACCCGCAATCCGTGGAACACGGCGCTGACCTCGGGCGGCTCGACCGGCGGCGGCGCCGCCGCGCTCGCTGCCGGCGAGGTATGGCTCGCGCACGGCTCCGACCATGCGGGAAGCTTGCGGCGACCCGCCACTTATTGCTCGGTCGTCGGCTTGCGGCCGTCGCCCGGCCGGGTCACGCGCGGTACCTCAAACAGTCTGTTCTCACCGCTCTCGGTCCAGGGCCCGATGGCCCGCACCGTCGCCGACGTGGCGCTGTTTCTCGACGCGATGGCGGGCGAGTGCCGACGCGATCCGCTGACATTCGAGGCGCCGCGTCGATCGTTCGCCGCCGCGGTTTTAAGCCCGATTGCGCCGAAGCGCGTCGCGTATACGGCCGATTTCGGCGGTAAGGTGCCGGTCGATCGAGAGACGCGGGAGATCTGTGCCAAGGCGGCGCGGCGTTTCGAAGAACTGGGTGCGGTGGTCGAAGAGGCTGCGCCCGACCTTGGTAACATCGCGGAAGCCTTTCTCACATTGCGGTCGCAGCATTTCGTCGTTGAGCGCGAGCTGATGCTCGCAACCCACCGCGACCAGATCAAACCGGATATCATCTGGAACACCGAGCGCGGCCTGCGGCAGTCGCCGAGTGAGCTTGCCGCCGCCGAGCGCGAGCGTGCGGCTCTGTTCCGGCGCGCCTTCGAGTTCTTCGCCGCCTATGACCTGCTTGTGACGCCGGGAGCTTCGACGCCTGCTTTCGATGTCGATCTGCGGATGCCCGAAACGGTCGACGGCAAGAAGCTCGAGAACTATCTGGGGGCCTCGCTCATCACTGCGGCGACCACCATAATGGCCTTACCGTCCGTTGCCGTGCCGTGCGGTTTTGATCGATATGGCCGACCGGTTGGCTTGCAGATGGTCGGCCCTCATCGTGGCGAGGCCGGGCTGCTGCAGGCGGCGGTGCTGTTCGAGCAGGCAATGGGGCTCTCCTCCCTTGTTCCGATAGTTCCGCGATCCGGCGCTGTGCCACCGGCCGTATGACGGTTAAACCGCCCAATGATCGCTCGCGCCGAGAGGCAGTTGCCGTGACAAGCGTGCGCGCCGGCGTCAACAGAATGGTCTGGCCGGAGGTGAGGCTCGAGCGGCTGCTGCTCGGCCTGCTCGCTTTGGCGCTGCTATTCGCGTTCATCGTGCTTTGCCGGGGTTTGTTCCAGCCGCTGCTCGATAACTATGACAGCCGCCAGACCCAGACGGCGCTCACCACCTTTTGGCTGATGCGGGGAGGTCCGATCTTTGCCTATGAGACGCCGGTCGTCGGCTATCCGTGGTCAATCCCCTACGAATTTCCGATCTATCAGATCATCGTCGCGCTCCTGAGCGCGGCCGGGATCCCGCTCGATGCCGCCGGCCGGATCGTTTCGTTCGCGTTTTTCACCGGTTGTTTGTGGCCGATGTACGTGTTGTTTCGTGCATTGAGGTTCGAGAGGCTGGCATTCCTCTGCGTCGCGATCATATTTGTTCTCTCCCCCGAGTATATCTTTTGGGCCCGCACTTTCATGATCGAGACCTGCGCGCTCTTTTTCTCCCTTTGCTGGCTTGCGTATTTCGCCAAATATCTGGCCGACCGCAGCGCGCGCTCCGCCGCAATTGCGGTTGCGGCAGGGGCGCTGGGCATTCTTGCCAAGTCCACGACCTTTCCGACGTTCGCCGTCGTGGGCGGCCTTTTGTTCCTCAAGGAGTGCCATGCCGCCTGGACTTCCGGTCTGCTCACCAAGAAACCAGGGCTGATCCTCCCGCCTTTGCTCGTGCTTGTGGTCCCGTTCCTGGTCGGGGGCGCCTGGACGTTCTATTCCGACACCGTGAAGGAAGGCAACGAGATCGGCGCGCGGCTCACGAGCACCGCTCTCGCCTTGTGGAACTTCGGCACATGGGAACAGCGCATCAGCTCGACCTTGTGGCGCGATGTCATTCTGAACCGGTCGTTGAAGGACGCCTTCGGCTACGCCGCCATTCCCGCGGTGGTCCTGATCGGCGCGAGCTTCCTGCGCCGTCAGTATTTCTATGCGGCGTTGGTCGCCATTCTTGCGTTCATGGTGCCTTTTTTGGTGTTCACGAACCTGCACATCCAACACAGCTACTATCAGACCGCCAACGCGATTTTCATTATTGCCGCCGCAGGGTTGGGCGTGGCTGCGGTGATGGATACGCGCCGAAACGCCCTTGGTCTCGTTCTTCTGCTCCTGATTTGTGCCGGGCAGGTGCTCTATTTCAAATCGGCATACGCTCGTCTCGTGACGGGGGATTTCAGAAATCGTGCGGATTTCCGCATCGCCGAGATGGCGCGCGCGCAAACGCCGCCCGGCAGCAGCCTGATCGTGCTCG
>JAFAUQ010000243.1 GCA_019243195.1 Hyphomicrobiales bacterium | reverse complement strand
GCGACCAACAAGACGGTGAGTGGGATCCCGTCGCCGACAGGCGGTCCAGCGAAACAGACGGTCACCTATACCGGGGCCTCCGGCTTGGTGACGCCGTGGAGCTACGGCGTCACGGCCCAGCAGACGCTCTTTAACGGCTTTCAGACGGCGAACCGCACCCGGGCGGCGGAGAGCCAAGTGTCTTCGGCACGCGAGGGCCTGCGTATTCTCGAGCAGACCGTGCTGCTCACGGCGGCGACGAGCTACATGGATGTGCTGCGCGACACCGCAGCGCTCGAAGTCCAGCGGAGCAACGTGCGCGTGCTTCAGGAGACCCTCAAGCAGACGCGCGATCGCTTCGAAGTGGGCGAGGTGACGCGCACTGACGTCGCCCAGGCAGAGGCGCAACTCGCCGCCGGGCAGTCGTCCATGCTCCAGGCCGAATCCACCTTGAACACATCGAGGGCGAACTATCGTCAGGTGATCGGTGTCGACCCGGTCAACCTGGCACCGGGATCGCCGGTTGATCGTTTCTCGCCGCGCACGCTGTTGGGGGCGATCGACCAGGGCCTGATTGAAAATCCGAACGTGACCGCGGCGATGTACGGCATCGACGTGGCGTTCCTCCAGGTGAAGGTCAACGAAGGCGCACTCTATCCGACGTTGGTGGTCCAAGGGACAGCTCAACAGGCCTCCTACCCGCAGCTCTCCATCCCGCAGACCTGGACGGCGTCGGCGATCGGCACGCTGACCGTACCGATCTATCAAGGCGGCCAGGAGTATGCGCTTATTCGCCAGTCGAAAGAGACCGTGGGGCAGCAGCGGCTCGCGCTCGAGCTGGTGCGCACCCAGACGCGCCAGCAGGTGGTGCAGGCATGGGGACAGAACGAAGCGGCCAAGGCGCAGGTCAGGGCCGCCAATTCGCAGGTCTATTCGTCCGAGGTCGCGCTTAACGGCGTGCGCGAGGAGGCGCGCGTCGGCCAGCGCACGACGCTCGACGTCCTCAACGCGCAGCAGGCGCTGGTGAACGCGCGTATTGCCCTCGTCAATGCGCAACACGATCGCGTGGTCGCTTCTTACAGCGTGCTGTCGGCGACGGGCCGCCTGTCACCGCAGGTCATGCACCTGCCGACGATTCTCTATGATCCGACCGTCCATTATCAGCAGGTGCGCGACGCATGGATCGGCGTGCGCACGCCGGACGGACATTAGGTCCGCATAGCTAAGAACGCCCTGTCCACAGGGAGTTGCTTGCGTTCGACCTTTGCCATGCGATACTTCGCGAATCCTGGCAGCGTGTTCGCGCCGGTGATTCGCGCGTGGCGGCGACGCTACTTTTTACAGGGATGCGGTAATGGCGCAGCCGGCGAAGGCCCAAGAGCCCTCGATGGAGGAGATTCTCGCCTCGATCCGGCGGATCATTGCCGACGACGACGCCGCCAAGCCGCCCCCCAAACCGGCCGAGCAGCCGCAAAAGGCTGCAGCACCTCAAGCCGCGGCAGCATCCGCTCAGGCCGCAAGCCGCGACGAGATGGACGCCATGCTGGAGGATCTTGACGAGAACCCCGGCGACGGGAGTCCTCCGTCGGAGGAGGTATTGGAATTGACCGAGTCGATGGCCGCGCCCGCGCCGGACGCGGCCCAGCCGAGCTTCCGCCGTATCGAACCAGATCAGGACGTGGTGTTCGACGAAATGGCCTCCGCTCAGCCTGCGCCGTCATCGGTTGCGCCGCGCGCGCCGGCCGGCGATTCGCCGCTTCTATCGACTGCCGCTTCGGCGGCGGTGCATTCGGCCTTCGGTACGCTCGCTCATTCGGTGCTGGCCCAGAACCCGCGCACCCTTGAAGACTTGGTCAAGGAAATGCTCCGGCCCATGCTCAAGTCATGGCTCGACGACAATCTTCCCGTAATGGTCGAGCGGCTGGTGCGCGCGGAAATCGAGCGCGTCTCGCGCGGGCCGCGCGGCTGAAAACGGGCGAACTATTCGCCATTCGCTATTCGCCCACGTGCGTTGACATTCCCGCGCCGGCTGGGCTTTACCCCGAGAATGATCGAAAAAACTTACCGGCCCGCGGAGGTCGAAGCCCGCATCTATGCGACGTGGGAAAGCGCGGGCGCGTTCCGTGCCGGCCGACCGGAGCGCATGGACGCGCGGCCCTATTGCATCGTCATCCCGCCGCCCAACGTCACGGGCACGCTGCACATGGGGCACGCGCTCAACAATACCTTGCAGGACATTCTCTGCCGCTTCGAGCGCATGCGCGGGCGCGACGTGCTGTGGCAACCGGGCACGGATCATGCCGGCATTGCCACCCAGATGGTGGTCGAGCGCCAGCTGATGGAACGACAGGAACCCGACCGGCGCACGCTCGGCCGGGAAGAATTCATCAAGCGCGTGTGGGCGTGGAAAGAGGAATCCGGCGGCGCCATCACGCGGCAGCTCAAACGGCTCGGCGCTTCATGCGATTGGTCGCGCGAGCGCTTCACCATGGACGAGGGACTCTCGCGCGCCGTCGTCGAGGTGTTCGTCGATCTCTACAAGGCCGGGCTCATCTACAAAGACAAGCGGCTGGTCAATTGGGACCCCAAGCTGCGCACTGCCATCTCCGATCTCGAGGTCCAGCAGGTCGAGGTGAAAGGGCACCTCTGGTACTTCAAGTACCCGCTCGAAGGAATTGAGAATACGTTCATTACAGTCGCAACGACGCGCCCGGAGACGATGCTGGGCGATACCGCCGTGGCGGTTCATCCCGATGACGAGCGTTACCGGCACCTGATCGGCAAGTGCGCGATCCTGCCGTTAGTAGGCCGGCGGATTCCGATCGTCGCCGATGAATACTCCGATCCGGAAAAAGGCACCGGTGCCGTGAAGGTGACGCCGGCACACGACTTCAACGACTTTGACGTCGGCAAGCGGCACGGCCTGCCGCTCGTCAATATTTTCACCGCCGACGCGCGACTCGATCTGAGGAACAACACCGCATTCCTTCACGGCGTGCCTGCCTCGGCCGATCTCGAGGAGACGTTGGCGCTCGACGGGCGCGATCGATTCGATGCGCGCAAGATCGTGGTCGCGCGCATGGAGGCGAAGGGCCTCGTCGAGAAGATCGAGCCGCATTTTCACATGGTGCCGCACGCGGATCGTTCCGCCGCCGTGGTCGAGCCATTCCTCACCGATCAGTGGTTCGCCGACGCCAAGACGCTGGCGCAGCCCGCGATCGAAGCGGTGCGCCGCGGTGGTACTGTGTTCGTGCCGAAAAATTGGGAGAAGACCTATTTCGATTGGATGGAAAACATCCAGCCGTGGACGATCTCGCGCCAGCTCTGGTGGGGGCATCAGATTCCCGCCTGGTATGCCGAGGACGGCAAGGTCTTCGTCGCGTTGAACGAGGCCGAGGCCAAAGCCGAAGCGGCGCGGCACTACGGCCATGACGTGCCGCTTAGGCGCGACGAGGACGTTCTCGATACGTGGTTCTCCTCGGCGCTGTGGCCGTTCTCGACTCTCGGTTGGCCCGATCAAACAACCGAGGTCAAGCGCTACTACCCGACCGACGCGCTGGTCACCGGCTTTGACATCATCTTCTTCTGGGTCGCCCGCATGATGATGATGGGCCTGCGCTTCATGGAGGAGGTGCCGTTCCACACGGTCTACATCCATGCGCTGGTGCGTGACGAACGCGGCGCGAAAATGTCGAAGTCGAAGGGCAACGTCATCGACCCGCTGCACCTGATCGACGATTACGGCGCCGACGCGCTGCGTTTCACGCTCGCCGCCATGGCCGCGCAGGGGCGCGACATCAAGCTCGCGACGAGCCGCGTCGAGGGCTACCGCAACTTCGCGACCAAGCTGTGGAACGCCGCGCGCTTTGCCGAAATGAACGGCTGTGCCCGCGTGCCGAACTTTGATCCAACCAAGGCGCGCGACACGCTCAACCGCTGGATCGGTCACGAGACCGCCGCCGCGAGCCGTGAGGTCACCGCCGCCATCGAGGCCTACAAGTTCAACGAGGCAGCGGGCGCGATCTATCGCTTTGTTTGGAACGTCTATTGCGACTGGTACTTGGAATTGTCGAAGCCGGTGCTCACCGGACCGGACGGCGCCGCCAAAGACGAAACGCGGGCGATGGTCGCCTGGGTGCTCGACGAAATCCTCAAGCTCCTGCACCCGTTCATGCCGTTCGCGACCGAGGAACTCTGGCGCGTCACCGCCCAGGGTTCCGCGCCGCACGACCGCCTGCTGGTGCTTGCCGATTGGCCGAGGCACGAGGGGCTCGACGATCCGGACGCGGAGGCGGAGATCGGCTGGCTCGTTGATTTGATCGGGTCCATCCGCTCGGTGCGCGCGGAAATGAACGTGCCGGCAGGCGCGCAGATTCCGCTGGTGCTCGCGGGCGCGAGCGAAGAAACCAAGGCGAGGGCCGAGCGCTGGCGCGACGTGTTCAAGTCGCCGCTCGGCCGCCTTTCGGACATCTCGTTTGCCGCCGCGCCGCCTCCCGGAGCGGTGCAGATCGTGGTGCGTGGCGAGGTCGCCGCCTTGCCGCTTGCCGGGGTCATCGATCTCGCGGCCGAACGGGCGCGTCTGGAAAAGGAAATGGCCAAGGTGAAGGGCGACATCGCCCGGGTCGATGCCAAGCTCGCGAATGCCGATTTTCTCAAGCGCGCGCCCGAAGAAGTGGTCGACGGCGAGCGTGAGAAACGGGAAGAGGCGGAAGCGCGATGGGTGAAGATACTTGAGGCGCTCGCTCGCCTGGCCAAGGCGTCCTGATGAGACGCCGACGCTGGAGTCGGCGCCTTTTCATTGCTGGCGCTGTGTTCGCGGTCGTTCTTATTACCATAACTCTCGCGACATTACGCACTGGCGACCGCGCGCTTTACCCGGCATCAGCAGGCCAACCGACCGTCACGGTCTTCGTCGTCAGCCACGGCTATCACGCCGGCATCGTGCTGCCGCGTGGCACGCTTGGCGATATGGCGTCCAGGCGGGGATATGCGGCACTCGTCGCTGTTTCCACTCGTTTTGGCGCCTATCCATTTCTCGAAGTGGGGTGGGGCGCCGAGGAATTTTATCGCAGCGCCCCGACGATCGCTGCGGTCACCGTATCGATGGCCGCGCGGGCGCTGTTTCTTCCCGGCAATCGTTCGGTGCTGCACGTCGTCGGCCTGAGCTATCCGCCGCGCGCCGCATTTCCCCTCGCCGACATCATCCCGTTAGAGCTGTCGGAACACGGTTTCGATCGGATGTTGACGGGCATCGACGCGACCTTCGCGCCGGCTGAGGACAGTCCCGTCGAGGACGCGGGCGCCGGACTCTACGGCCCCAGCCGGTTTTATCGCGCGCGCGGCACGTTCAATATTTTCCACGTGTGCAATCATTGGCTCGCCGACCTGCTCGACGCGGCCGGCGTGCCGACCGCGCCCGTGTTGGCGACGCTGCCGCCCGGATTGTTTCTGGACTTGGAATGGCGTGCGGGCCTGCGCCCGCTGCCGCGCCAATAGTCAACGAGCCAATGGTCAGATCGAGAAACTGGTACCGCAGCCGCAGGCGGCGGTGGCATTGGGGTTCGCGATCTTGAACGATGCGCCGATCAAATCGTCGACAAAGTCGATCTCGGCGCCCGCCATGAATTGGAGCGACATCGGGTCGATCAGCACCACGGCGCCGTCGCGCGCGATCTCGAGGTCGTCCTCGGCCTTGGCATGCTCGATGTCGAATTTGTACTGAAAACCGGAGCAGCCGCCGCCCTCGACGCTCACGCGCAGCATGGCGCCGGCGGATTCGCCTTTGAGGATTTCACCGATACGGCGCGCGGCGCGCGCGCTCACCGTTACGTCGGCCATGGCTTGCTCCCGGGCGCCACGATTGCCAGGGCGCCTGCCCAATAGTTAAGTGCGCTCCGAGGCTTGGTCAACTTCGGCATAGAGCATGATCCCGAAAAATGGGAACCGGTTTCCCGCCTGCGCGAAGCCCCTGAGACGCGTCCTCGTTAGGCTTGACGCTTCGGCGGGCGAAGGCAGGTCGGAAAAGATCATGCTCCAAAGGTAGCTAGGCGAGGCTTTCATGGCGGTCGAGGCGGCTCGCGGGCGCGCCCCCTTTGCGTCCGACCCGGCCGCAAGCCGCGGACGTCGCTATCCCGAACCGCCCAGCAGCACGCGCAGCGCCTACCGACGCGACTGCGATCGTATCATTCATGCGGCGGCGTTCCGGCGGCTGACCTACAAGACCCAGGTATTCGTGTTCCATGAAGGCGATCACTACCGCACTCGATTGACCCATACGCTGGAGGTCGCCCAGATCGCGCGCTCGCTCGCCCGGGCGCTGGGTCTCGACGAGGACTTGGCCGAGGCGCTCGCGCTCGCGCACGACCTCGGCCATCCGCCGTTCGGCCATGCCGGCGAGCGCGCGCTCGACCAATGCCTCGCCGACCACGGCGGCTTCGACCACAATGCCCAGACCCTGCGGGTCGTCACCCTGATCGAGCGGCGCTACCCGCAATTCGACGGGCTTAATCTGACATGGGAGACCTTGGAGGGCTTGATCAAACACAACGGGCCGCTCACTGACGGCGCGCAGCGCCCGGTCGGCCGCTACACCGAGCGTGGGCTGCCCGCGGCGCTGCCGCTAGAAGCGGCCGGCGCCGACCTGATGCTGTGGAGCCACGCCGGTGCCGAAGCCCAGGCAGCGGCGATCGCCGACGACATCGCCTACAACGCCCACGACATCGACGACGGCCTGCGCGCCGAGTTGTTCTCCCTCGACGATCTCGGCGGGCTGCCGGCGGTGGGCGAAACGCTCGCAGACATTCGCGCGCAATTTCACAACCTCGAGCCGGCGCGCCTCGTGCATGAACTCATCAGGCGGCTGATCGGCCGCATGATCGAGGACGTTGTGGCGGAATCGGAGCGCCGCTTTGCGGCCGCCGCGCCACGCTCGGCGGAGGACGTGCGGCTCGCCGGGCGCGCGCTGGTCGGCTTCTCGCCCGCCATGCAGGAGGTCGACCGGGCGATCAAACAATTCCTGTTTCCGCGCATGTACCGGCATCCGCGGATCATGCGCATCATGCAGGCGGCCGAGGGGATCGTTGCCGACCTGTTCCGGCATTTCATTGCAGCCCCCGCCGACATGCCGGCCGAATGGGCGCACGACATCAGCGCCGACCACGATGCCCGCAGGCGGCGCGTCGCCGATTTCATAGCCGGCATGACCGACCGCTATGCGCTGATCGAGCACGCACGCCACTTTGACTCGACTGCCGAATTGGTCTAGTGCCGCGAACCTTATCATGAGCCAAACAGCAAACAACATTTTCGCGGCCGTTCTCGCGCGCGTTCACGCGGCGGTCAACGCGCTCGTGGCGGAGGGCGCGCTGCCGGACGGGCTCGATCTTTCGCGCATCCTGGTCGAGCCGCCGCGCGAAGCAGCGCATGGCGACATGGCGGCGAACGCCGCGATGGTGCTCGCCAAGCCCGCGGGTAAGAAGCCGCGCGAGCTTGCCGAAGCGCTCGCCGCCAAGCTGCGTAACGAGGCGCTGATTGAACAGGCGGGCGTTGCCGGGCCGGGCTTCATCAATCTCACGCTCACCCGCGTCGCCTGGCTCGACGCGTTGCGCGCGGCGCTCGCGGCCGGTCCCGATTATGGCCGCAGCGATATCGGGCGCGGGGAGGCGGTCAACGTCGAATATGTCTCGGCCAACCCCACCGGTCCCATGCACGTGGGTCACGGCCGCGGAGCCGTGTTCGGCGACGCACTCGCCAATCTGCTGGACTTCACCGGCCATCGCGTGACGCGCGAATACTACGTCAACGACGCAGGCGCCCAGGTCGACGTGCTCGCGCGCTCGGCATTCCTGCGCTACCGCGAAGCGCTCGGCGAAGACATCGGTTTGATCCCGGACGGGCTCTACCCTGGCGACTATCTCAAGCCAGTCGGCGAGTCGCTTGCGCAGGAGTTCGGTCCTTCTCTCAAAGGCACGCCGGAACCCGAGTGGCTGCCGGTCGTGCGCACGCGCGCGATCGAGGCCATGCTCGCCGTGATCAAAGACGATCTTGCGGCGCTCAATGTGCGTCACGGTCTATTTTTTTCTGAGCGTTCGCTCGCTGACAGGCTGCAGAATGCGGTCGAAGCAACGATCGCGGCATTGCGCGCCAAGGGGCTGATCTACGAAGGGAGGCTTCCACCGCCCAAAGGCCAGCCGATCGAGGATTGGGAAGACCGCGAGCAGACGCTGTTCCGTGCGACCGAGTTCGGCGACGATGTCGATCGGCCGCTGATGAAATCGGACGGCAGCTACACCTATTTTGCCTCCGACATCGCCTATCACAAATCGAAGTTCGATCGCGGCTTTCGCAACATGATTGACGTGTGGGGCGCCGATCACGGCGGATACGTCAAGCGCATGCAGGCGGCGGTGAAAGCGGTGAGCGACGGCACGGCCGAACTCGACATCAAGCTTGTGCAGCTCGTGCGGCTGCTGCGCGGCGGCGAGCCGGTGAAAATGTCGAAGCGTGCCGGCGAGTTCGTGACGTTACGGGAGGTGGTCGACGAGGTCGGGCGCGACGCGGTGCGCTTCATGATGCTCTACCGCAAGAACGACGCGCCGCTCGATTTCGACCTCGCCAAGGTGATCGAGCAGTCGCGCGACAACCCGGTGTTCTACGTCCAGTACGGGCATGCGCGCGGGCAATCGGTCTTCCGCAACGCCCGGGAAGTTTTGCCGGAGCTGCCGGAGGAGCCGACCGCGCGGGCGGACGTGCTACGCGAGGCGCCACTCGACCGCCTCGACGATCCGGCGGAACTCGCGCTGATCAAGCGGCTTGCGCTTTACCCGCGCGTGGTCGAAGCGGCCGCAAGCGCCCACGAGCCGCACCGGATCGCGTTCTATCTCTATGAGCTGGCGAGCGAATTTCATGCCCAATATACGCGCGGGAACGCGTCGCCACATTTACGCTTCATTATCCAGAATGATCCATTACTGACCAAGGCGCGTCTTGCCCTGGTGCAAGGGGTCGTCGCGGTCCTCGCCTCCGGGCTGGCATTGCTGGGAGTTGGGGCGCCCGAGGAAATGCGATGACGCCACGCGGTTGAGCCGTGATGGGGAATGGCGGTTCGGCAGATGCCGACGCGGCTCACCCGGGGCGATGATACGGCTGGTGTCCCGATCCGCAGGCGCAGGCCGGGGTCGCTGGATACGGGCAAACTCGTTGTTCTAGCGTGGTTTTTGGATTTGCGGCCTTGGTGGGTGATTACGCCATGCCCGCTTCAAATCCGCCACGTTAGTCGGGGACAGTGGCACAATGGCGGATAGTTCTTCGTATCGGACGTCGCGTGGGGGTCCGTTGGCGCCCCGTCGCGACGGCGCATCGAGCGACCCTGCGCGCCAAGCCGTCAGCGACCCGCTGGCAGAACTGGCACGCCTGATCGGCCAGGACGAAGCGTTCGGCGCGATCGTGCGCAACAGCACCCGGCCAGAACCGCAGCACGAACTGGATCCATCGCCGCCGCCTTGGCGCAGCCGCACAGAGCCGGCCTCCTGGCAAAGCCGCCACGAACAACCGGCCGCCCATGATCCCTACAGCTACGCGCAGGAAGAGCAGTCTCCGACGCAGGTCGCTTACGATCCGCATCCGTATGACGAAGCGCCCGTGGCAGAGGATGCCCACCATCACCAAGGCTATGCCCAATCTGCCGGCCACTCCGAACACGACGCCGGCGGCGAGTACTACGAAGAGGGGGCGGAAGGCCACGACGGCGAAGACGGGCATTACGAGGGCGACGAGGATTATGCCGACCCGGTGCCGCACCGGCGCCGCGGCGTGCTCGTCATGGCCGCCGCAGTCATCGGGTTGGCACTGGTAGGGACTGCCGGCGCCTTCGGCTACTGGGCGTGGTCGACTGGACCGCGCGGAGAGCCGCCGCTGATCAAAGCGGACACGACGCCGAACAAAGTCGTGCCGGCAACCCAAAGCGACAGCGCCGGCAACAAGAGCATCTACGACCGCTTCAGCGACCGCGGATCGAGCGAGCGGATGGTTTCGCGCGAGGAAGCACCGGCCGAGATAAAATCCGCACCGCCGCGGCAAGTTTACCCGTCGGCGGGCGGCGTCTATGGCCCGGCGGCCGCTGCGCCGCCGCAGGCTTCTGCGCCACCGCCCAGCGGCGTCTCCGCCAACGGGGCGCCTCGCGTGGTCCACACCGAGACGATCCGGCCCAATCAGATCGCGTCTGCTGATATCGGTCAACCCGTAGCGCCGCCGCTTACGGCAGCGGTTACCCCGCCCGCCGCGCCGCCGGCCCCCGCCGCGCCGGTGAGGCAACAGGCGCCGCGCACCAGGCAAGCCTTGCAATCGCCGGCCCCGCAGCCGGCGGACGCGCCGCCCGCCCGCGAGGCCGCAGCGACGGGGGGGTTTGTGGTTCAGCTCTCCTCGCAGAAGACCGAGGAGGAGGCACGCGCCTCATTCAAGGTGCTGGCCTCGAAATACGCATCCGTTTTCGGCGACCGCGAACCCTACATCAAGCGCGTCTCGATCCCGGAGAAAGGCACGTTTTACCGAGCGAACGTCGGTCCGTTCGCGACCTCCGCCGAGGCCAACCATTTCTGCAGCAATCTGAAGATTGTCGGCGGCCAGTGCATTGTGCAGAAAAACTGATCCTTGATTGACCCTCCGGGCGGGCACAGGTAAGGCCCGCAAATGTCTGCGCGGGCCTTTATTACTGACGTTGCCGGCACGGTTCTGAGCGACCGGGAGCGAGCGTTTTTCCGTGAATCCGAGCCCTGGGGGCTCATTCTCTTCAAGCGCAACATCAACACGCCCGAGCAGGTGCGGCGACTGACCGATTCGTTTCGCGACGCCGTCGGACGCGCGGACGCTCCGGTGCTGGTCGATCAGGAGGGCGGGCGGGTGCAACGGCTCGGCCCGCCGCACTGGCCGAGCTATCCGGCGGGCGCCGACTATGGCCGCCTCTATGACCGCGACCCGCAGGCAGGCCTGGCAGCGGCGCGGCTCGGCGCCCGGCTGATCGCGACGGATTTGGCGGCCGTCGGCATCGACATGGACTGCTGGCCGCTCGCCGACGTGCCGGTTGCGGGCGCCGACGCGGTGATCGGCGGCCGCGCGTTTGGCACCGAACCCGACAAAGTCGCGGCGCTCGCCGGGGCGGTGGCGGAAGGGTTGCGCGAAGGCGGGGTACTGCCGGTCGTCAAGCACATTCCCGGCCACGGACGCGCCATGGCCGACAGTCACCACGAGCTGCCGGCGGTCAGCGCCGACCGCGCGAGCCTTGAAGGCACCGATTTCCGCGCTTTTCAGCTGCTCGCCGATCTCCCGCTCGCGATGACGGCGCATGTTGTTTTTACCGCCATCGACCCGGTCACGCCGGCCACGACTTCGGTCACAATGGTGCGCGAAGTGATTCGCGGGCTGATCGGGTTCGACGGCATGCTGATGACCGACGACATTTCCATGCAGGCGCTCACCGGCGACATGCGCGCGCGCAGCCGCGCGTCGCTCGCGGCCGGTTGCGACGTGGTGCTCCATTGCAACGGCCGCTTCGATGAACAATGCGCGGTCGCCGAGGTGGTGCCGGCACTCGAAGGCGCGGCCGCACGCCGCGCCGCCGCCGCGCTCGCGTGGCACAAGCGCGGACCCGAAATCGATGTAGCCGAGGCGCACCGGCGGTTCGCGACCATGATGGCGCCGGTGCGCAGCGACGAGGCGGTGCGGTCATGAGCGAAGAGCAATTCGCATTCGATCCCGAGGTCACGGCCGAGCGCGCTTCCGACGAGCCGGCGCTCATCGTCGATGTCGAAGGCTTCGAGGGACCGCTCGACCTGCTGCTCATCCTGGCGCGCCAGCAGAAGGTCGACCTCGCGAAGATTTCGATCCTCGCGCTTGCCAACCAATATCTCGCGTTCATCGAGGCGGCGCGGCAGCTGCGCATGGAGCTCGCGGCGGACTATTTGGTGATGGCGGCGTGGCTCGCGTACTTGAAGTCGCGCCTGCTGCTGCCGGAAGCCGCCGAGGGCCCGGGACCGAGCGCGGAAGATCTTGCTGCCCAGCTTGCGTTCCGCCTGCGCCGGCTCGAAGCCTTCCGGGCCGCCGCCGAGCAGCTGGTCACGCGTCCGCAGCTCAATCGCGAGGTGTTCGCGCGCGGCGCGCCCGAGCCGATCCGCGACATCAAGCATCCCGAGTGGACCGCGACGCTCTACGACCTGCTGTCCGCCTACGCGGCGCAGCGGCAGAAGCACGCGCTCGCTCGCGTGCGCTTTGCCAAGCGCACGGTGTGGTCGCTCGCCGAAGCACGCGCCGCGGTCGAGCGCCTGATCGGTACGGCGACCGAATGGAGCCGCCTCGACGAGTTCCTCATCGCGTACGTGGTGGAACCGGCGCAGCGCGCGACCGTGCTGGCATCGAGTTTCGCCGCGACCTTGGAATTGGTGCGCGAAGGGCATGCGGAAGTGCATCAGCAGGGCGCGTTCACGCCGATCTATTTGCGCAAGCGCGCGGCCAAAGACGACGAAGCCGCCTGAGGGGAACGGGAATGACCGGGAGTTCTGACCGATGATGGGGTTTGCCAAGCCGCGCATCGTCGCCGCGGAGGAGGAGGCCGACATTTCGGCTACTCCACGCGCCGAAGCGCTGCGGTTCATCGAGGCGCTGCTGTTCGCCGCCGCCGAGCCGCTCGATGAAGAGACGCTCGCGGCGCGCCTTCCGGAAGGCGTCGACCTCACCTCGGCGATGCGCGCGCTGCAGGCGGAATATGCGACGCGCGGCGTCAATCTGGTGCGCGTCGCAGGCAAATGGAGCTTCCGTACCGCCAAGGACCTCGCGTGGTTGATGGCGCGCGAGGCGATCGAACAGAAGAAGCTTTCGCGCGCTGCGACCGAGACGCTCGCCATCATCGCGTACCACCAACCAGTCACGCGCGCCGAGATCGAAGACATCCGCGGCGTCTCCACCTCGAAGGGAACGCTCGACGTGCTGCTGGAGACCGGTTGGATCCGTCCCCGCGGGCGACGCAAGACCCCTGGCCGGCCGATTACCTTCGGGACCACCGAAGCGTTCCTCTCGCACTTCGGGCTGGAATCGATCAGCGACCTGCCGGGCCTCGAGGAACTGCGCAGCGCCGGGCTGATGGACGGGCAACTGCCGGCCGGTTTCGCGGTACCGGTGCCCTCCGACGAGCCGGCGTTACGTGAGGACGAAGACCCGCTCGAGCCGGGCGATTTGGACCTTGGCTTGGCACCGAGACCGGAGCCAGAGGACGGAGGACAGACGACGGACGACTGAAAAGAGGACCATGGTTAAATCCGTCCTCCGGCGTCTGTTTTCCGTCGTCCGATGCTGCGTGATACCGCCGCGCGCGCGAGGCAGCGGGCCGAAGTCCTTGTTTTTGCGCCTGCCGAAGCCTAATTTCGCCTCGAACGCTTGAGCGTCGGCGCGCTGGCGCGGAGGATGTTGCGATGGGTTCGCTGAGCATCGTGCACTGGATCATCATTATTGCCGTCGCGCTCCTGCTGTTCGGCGGGCGCGGCAAAATCTCGTCACTGATGGGGGATTTCGCCGAAGGCATCAAGGCCTTCAAGAAGGGCATGGCCGACGACGAGAAGACGGCGGCGGTAACGCCCCCGGCCGAGCAGAAGACCATCGACCATCAGCCGCCCGAACGCGTCACCTCGCAGGCGGAGAGCCAGAAGGCCAGTTGAGGCTTCGGCCCGAAACGCTCGCGGAGCGACCCGCGCCGCGGCCATAGCTTGACCGGGGGCCCGGCCGCGCTATTTGCGCAGCATCGGTTGCGCGGGACGAAAACCCAATGTTCGACCTCGGCTGGGGCAAAATCGTCATCATCGCGGTGATCGCGCTCGTCGTGATCGGCCCCAAGGAATTGCCGGCGGTGCTGCGCACGGTCGGTCAATGGATGGGCAAGATCCGGCGCATGGCGGCCGAGTTCCAGGGTCAATTTCAAGAGGCCATGCGCGAAGCCGAGATGGCCGATTTGAAGAAATCGATCGACGCCATCACCGACGCGACGCGTGGCATCGGCTCCGGTTTCGATCCGATCGGAAGCGTGAGCAAGGACATCGAGATCGCGTTCGAGGGTAAACCGGCGACGACGACCACGGCCGCGCCTGCGACGACGACGGAGCCGTCCGGCACTGCGGCGGGAACGCCGGCGCCCACGACCGAACCGTCGGTGGCCGCCGAACCGCCGGTGACGATCGAACCGCCGGTCCCGATCGAGGGCGCACCCGCACCTTCGGTCGCCGAAGCTGCCGCGCCTGACGAGGCGGTTACGCCGGCGCCGACCCCGCCGCCGGCACACGATGCCGGGGGCAAGGCGGCATGACCCACGAGGACATCGAGGCGACCAAGGCGCCGCTGATCGAGCACCTGGTCGAGCTGCGCGGCCGGCTGATCAAGGCGCTGGTCGCCTTCTTCATCACCTTCATCGTCTGCTTCATCTTCGCCAAGCAGATCTACAACATCCTCGTGTGGCCCTTCGTGTGGATCGCCGGCCCCGAGCATTCGAAATTCATCTATACGGCGCTGCTCGAATATTTCGTCACCCAGATCAAGCTCGCGATCTTCGGAGCGGCGTTCCTCTCGTTCCCGGTGATCGCCTCGCAGATCTACATGTTCGTGGCGCCCGGCCTCTATCGCCACGAGCGCCAGGCGTTTCTGCCGTATCTGATCGCGACGCCGGTGTTCTTCCTGATGGGCGCCATGCTGGTCTATTTCCTCGCCATGCCGACCTTGGTGCGCTTCTCGCTCGGCATGCAGCAGGCGGGCGGCGACGGGCAGGCCGAGATCGCGCTGCTGCCGAAGGTCGGCGAATATCTCTCGCTGATGATGACCTTGATCTTCGCCTTTGGCATCGCGTTCCAGCTGCCGGTGATCCTCACGTTGCTCGGGCGCATCGGCGTCATCACCTCGGAACAGCTGCGCGAGAAGCGACGCTATTTCATCGTCATCGCCTTCATCATCGCCGGCATCCTGACCCCGCCCGACTTCTTCAGCATCTTCTTCCTTGCACTTCCGCTGATGGGTCTCTACGAGGGCGCCATCTGGTCGGTGCGCTTCGTGGAACGCAAGGCGACCGCACAACCGGCGTCCGCGGCGGCAGGGGCCAAACCCGCGGAGTAGGGCGCCTCGGCGCGCCGCAGATTTCGGGGCGCTTCGGCGATGCACGACATCCGATTGATCCGCGAGCATCCCGACGAGTTCGATCGAGGCTTGGCGCGGCGCGGGCTTCCTCCCGCTGCGCCCGAACTGCTCGCGCTCGATGAGGCGCGCCGTACTGCCATCCAGCAGTTCGAGACCGCGCAGGCGCGGCGCAACGCGGCATCGAGGGAAATCGGCGAAGCCAAGAAGGCGAAGGACGAGGCGCGCGCGCAGACTTTGATCGCCGAAGTCGCACAGCTCAAGACGTCGATTCCGGAACTCGAAAGCGCGGCCAAGGCGAAGTCCGACCAACTCGATGCGGCGCTGGCGCAGCTTCCCAATACACCACTGCCCGAAGTGCCGGACGGAAAAGATGCCGACGACAACGTCGAGCACCATCGCTTTGGCGCCAAACGCGATTACGGGTTCACACCCAAAGAACACTTCGATCTCGGCGAAGCGCTTGGCGAGATGGATTTTGCGACTGCAGCGAAGCTTTCCGGCAGCCGATTCGTCGTGGTTAAAAACCATTTGGCGCGACTTCAGCGCGCGCTCGGTCAGTTCATGCTCGACGTCCACACCGGCGAGCACCGCTACACGGAAGTCGCGCCGCCGCTGCTCGTGCGAGATCACACGATGTTCGGCACAGCTCAACTGCCGAAGTTCGAACAAGACCAGTTTGTCGCCTATGCCGGATCCGGATTCGCAGAGTCCGTGCAACTAATGGAGATAAAATTCGCCGAAGCCCTTCGTCAGTGGAGTGTTAAAGAACCGACGGCGAGTCAGTTTGGAATAGCGCAAGTCTTGCTCGATTCTGAATACCTAAAGGATCGGCTTTGGCTCATCCCCACGGCCGAGGTATCTCTTACGAACCTGGTGCGCGAGCAAATTCTCGACGCGGACGCACTGCCGCTGCGCTTCACCGCGCTCACGCCGTGCTTCCGCGCCGAGGCAGGTGCCGCGGGCAAGGACACGCGCGGCATGCTGCGCCAGCACCAGTTCGACAAGGTCGAGCTGGTATCGATCACGACGCCGGAGACGAGCCGCGACGAGCACGAGCGCATGCTCTCCTGCGCCGAGGAAATCCTGCGCCGTCTGGACCTGCACTACCGAGTCGTCACCCTGTGCACCGGCGACATGGGTTTCGCCTCACAGAAGACCTACGACATCGAGGTGTGGCTGCCGGGGCAGGGCACTTATCGTGAAATTTCAAGCTGCTCGGTGTGCGGCGAGTTCCAGGCGCGCCGCATGGACGCGCGCTACCGGAGCAAAGCCGATCGTTCGGTGCGCCACGTGCACACGCTCAATGGTTCGGGCGTCGCGGTCGGCCGTGCGCTCATTGCCGTGATGGAGACCTATCAGGACCAGGGCGGCGGCATCGCGGTGCCCGACGCGCTCCAGCCGTATATGGGCGGGACCAAGCGCATCGAACGCGCGACATAGATTTTCGATGCGCATCCTGCTCACCAACGACGACGGCATCTACGCCCCGGGCCTCGCGGTGCTCGAGGAGATCGCCAAGTCGCTTTCCGACGACGTGTGGATCGTGGCGCCGGAGACCGATCAATCAGGTGTTTCCCATTCTCTCTCGCTCAACGATCCGCTGCGGTTGCGCGAACTCGGTGCGCGCCGCTTCGCCGTGAAGGGCACGCCGACCGACTGCGTGATCATGGGCGTGCGCCACATCTTGGAGGACGGCGCGCCCGACCTGGTGCTCACCGGCGTCAACCGCGGCCAGAACGCGGCCGAGGACGTGACCTATTCCGGCACGATCGCCGGCGCCATGGAGGGCACCATCCTGGGCATTCCCTCCTTCGCGCTCTCGCAGGCCTACAGCGCCGCGACCCGCCAGCAACCCCATTGGGACACGGCAATCAAATATGCCCCCGACCTGATCCGCCGCGTGCTCGCCGAAGGCGTGCCGCGCAACGTCCTCGTCAACGTGAATTTTCCGGACTGCCCGCCCGAGGAAGTGCGCGGCATTGCGGTGACGAGCCAGGGCAAGCGCGACCAGGAACTCCTGCACATCGAGCCGCGCTACGATGGCCGCGGCAATCCGTACTATTGGCTTGCCTACGAGCGGCGCAAGCGCGTCGCGCCCGCGAACGGCACCGACCTTTCGGCCATCGCCGACTGCCGCATCGCGGTCACCGCGCTCAAGCTCGATTTGACCGACGAGCCCTACATGACCCGGCTCGCGCAACTATTTGGCTGAAGGCAGCTTGCATGGCCAAGTGGAACTGGTGGCGTCAGCGCAAGTCGAAGGCCCGCGTGGCGCCGCCGGCCCGGCAGCCAGCCCCGCCGGCTCCGCACGCGGAAGAGGAGGCCGCGCGTCCTGCCCAGCGCGACGAAGGCGAGGAGCGCATGGGCTTTCTGCTCGACCTGCGCCGCCGTGGCATCATGGACCAGCGGGTGCTGCGCGCGATGGATCAGGTGCCGCGCGAGAATTTCGTCGCCCCCGATTACGCCGACGAGGCTTACGCCGACGCGGCGCTGCCGATCGCCTGCGGCCAGACCATCAGCCAGCCTTACGTCGTCGCCTACATGAGCGAGCAGCTCGCGCTGGCGCCGCACCACCGCGTGCTCGAGATCGGCACCGGTTCGGGCTATCAGGCCGCGGTGCTTTCGCGTCTTGCCCGCGAGGTCGTCACCGTCGAGCGCTACCGAACGCTGGCCGAGACCGCGCGCACGCGGCTGGCGACGCTCGGCTACGACAACGTCACGGTGGTGGTAGGCGACGGCTTTACCGGCCATCCGGACCGCGCGCCGTACGACCGCATCATCGTCACCGCGGCGGCGGAGGAAATTCCCGAAGCGCTCGTTGCGCAGCTGGGGGAGGGCGGTATGATGCTGCTTCCGCTCGGCCCCCACGGCGGGGCGCAGCGTATCGTTAAATTAACCAAATCCGAGGATGGCGTTAAGCGCGAGGACCTCATCTGGGTCCGTTTCGTGCCGCTGTTGCCGGGCCAAGCCCGCGAACTATAAGGACAATTGCCATCGTCCATTAAGGTTGAGACCTCCTTTCCGGTTAAATTTTTTATTTACTTACGGCCGTTTAACTCCACGGCTGGTTTTGCGTACGAGCGAGTATCGTCATGGGTGCCTTTCGCGAGTCATGCCGCTCGCGCGGTTTGATCCGGCTCGCCCCGATTGCGCTGATCGCGTCCGGGCTTGCCGCCTGCAGCAGCGACATCGCCCGCTTCAACGACGGCGCCCTGTCCAATCCTTACGCCTCGCGCCCGCCGGCGAACGGCAACGTCGCGTCGGCGCAGCCGGCCCCGGCACCCGCACCCGGCCCGATCGACGCGCGGCCGTTGCCGCCGCCGCCGGCGCGCTCCGACATCACCGGCACGGTCGCCCACACCGCCAACCGCGACTGGGATTGGGACGGCGGCACCGCCGTCACGGTTCGGCGCGGCGACACCATCGCCTCGATTGCGCACAAACATCACGTGCCGGCGTCCGTGATCATGCAGGCGAACGGCATCCGTCCGGGCTCGCCGCTGCCGCCCGGCCAGCGTCTTGTCATCCCGCGCTATCACCACGGCGCCGAGCCGCAGATCGCCAGCGCCCCGGCTCCCTCCGCCACGCATGTCGCTCCGGCTCCATCCGGCACGCACGCGGTCGCGGCCGGAGAAAATCTCTCTTCGATCGCCCATCGCTATCACAAGCCGCGCGGAGCCATCGCCAAGGCGAACAACATCGCGCCCGACGCCAAGCTGCGCATCGGCCAGCGCCTGACGATCCCCGGGCTCAAGGTGGCGGCGACG
>JAFAUQ010000184.1 GCA_019243195.1 Hyphomicrobiales bacterium | reverse complement strand
CCGCCGCCTCGCCCCACAGCACCGCGCAGGCTTCCGCGAGCGGCGTCGCCACCCCGATGGCGGCACCGAGCTCGTCGGCGGTGCGCACGTCCTTTGCCATCAGCGCGGCCGAGAAGCCGGATGCAAACGTCTTCGACAGAATGAACTGCTTGAGCTTGTTCTCGGTGGTGGTGTTGTGGTCAAAAAAAGAATTGAGCACGTCGGTCATCACGTTGGGGTCGAGCCCGAATTTCTCGCCGACCGCAAGCGCCTCGACCGCGGCCGTGAGCCCCGCTGCCGAGACGTAGTTGTTGAGCGCCTTCATGGCGTGGCCGGAGCCGAGCGGGCCGGTGCGGAAGATGTCCTTGCCCATGGCGGCGAGCACCGGCTCGACCCGGTCGATCACCGCCGCGTCGCCGCCGACCATGATCGCGAGCGTCGCGTCGGTGGCGCGCTTCACCCCGCCCGACACCGGCGCGTCGATGAAGGCGAACCCGGCCGTTTTGAGCTCACCGCCGAGCGCGCGGGTGCCGAGCGGCGCCGAGGAGCTCATCTCGATCACGATCGCGCCCGGCGACAGATGCGGCTGCATGTCTTTGACCGCGGCGCGCACCGCCTTGCCGTCGGGCAGCAGGGTGATGACCACGGCCGCGCCTGCGACCGCGCTCGCCATGTCCGCGGCGGCCTTGCCGCCGGCTTGAGCGAAGCGCTCGCGCGCCGCCGGCGCGATGTCGTAGCCGGTGACCGCGTAGCCGGCGCGCGTGAGCGACGCCGCCATCGGGCGGCCCATGTTGCCGAGCCCGATGACCGTAATGGCGGCCGGCGGCCGCACCTTCGCTGCGTCAGGCAACGCCCGCCTCCTTGAATGCCTCGCGCGCCAAGCGGAAGTGCTCGACCCCGGCCGGGACGCCGCAATAGATCGCGACCTGCAGCAGCACCTCGGTGATCTCCTGTTTGGTGACGCCGTTCTTGATGGCGCCCTTCACGTGCGCCTTGAACTCGTGATGCCGGTTGAGCGCCGAGAGCATGGCGAGATTGAGCATGCTGCGCGTGCGCCGGTCGAGGCCGGGCCGGTTCCAGATCGCGCCCCAGCAGTATTCGGTGACCAGATTCTGCATCGGCCGGTTGAAGTCGTCGGCGGAGGCGATCTGCTTGTCGACGTAGTCGGCGCCCAGCACCTCGCGGCGTACCTTGAGGCCGCGTTCGTACATCTCGGTCATGGCGTTTCCTTTCTTCTGCAACGTTTGGGATCGAAGACTATAGCAGCAGGAAAATGGCGAATAGTGAGTGGCGAATAGCGAATAGTAAAATCAGTCAGGGCTTCCGTTTTCGCCATTCGCCATTCGCCATGCGCTATTCGCCACCAATCACTCCGTCGCGTCGCGGCCCTGTAACAACTACCCGATCCGCACCAGCGCGCCGCCGTCGACCGGCAGCGCGACACCGGTGATGAAATTCGCCTCGTCGGAGGCGAGGAACAGCGCCGCGTTGGCGACGTCCCAGGCGGTACCCATGCGCTTGCGCAGCGGCACCTTGGCGTCGCGCATGGCGGCGACCTCGGCGCGGCTCTTGCCCATGGCGCGGGCGCGCGTGTCGACCGCCATCGGCGTGTCCATCAAACCGGGCAGGATCACGTTGGCACGGATGCCGTATTCCGCGTTCTGAATGGCGATTTGTTTGGTGAAAGCCACCATGGCCGACTTGGTGGCTTTGTAAGCGACGTAAGGATAGTTCTCCACCGCGGCGGCGGAAGAAATATTGACGATAGCGCCCGCCTGCTGCTCGCGCATGATCGGCAGCACGTGCTTGCACGCCATCACGGTGCCGCGCAGGTTGATGGCGCAGATGCGGTCGAACGCCTCCTCGGTGATCTCGGTCGGCGGCGCGTCGCCCCCGGCGATGCTCACGCCGACATTGTTGTGCAGCACGTCGATGCGGCCCCAGCGCTCGCGCGCGGCCGCAATCGCCGCGGCAAGCGTCGCCTCCTTGGTCACGTCGGCGGCAAACGCGATGCAGTCGCCGCCCTTCTCGCGTACCATCGCGGCCGTTTCTTCGGCCGAGGCGAGGTCGCGGTCCACGGCGAGCACGTTGGCGCCTTCCTGCGCGAACCGAATGCTGGTGGCGCGGCCGTTGCCCATGCCGGTGCCGGGCCCCTGGCCGGCCCCAATCACGACGGCGATTTTTCCTGCAAGGCGCATGCGGGTTTCCTCCTCGATTTCAATGAACCGTATTGTGGTGTGGCTGGTACCGCAATGAGCCCCCTTTGTCTTTGCACGCGTTGCCGCTGGACTCCTGGATTGCTTCGTCGCTACGCTCCTCACAATGACATTGAAACTTGGGGAGGGTTATTATGCGCCGTCTTGCGCTCGCGCTTGTTGTCGCGTTCGCCGCATCGGCCGCGAGCGCCGAGACGACGCTCGACTATGATTTCTTCAAGCGCAAGGTCGAACCGATCTTCTTGAAGAAGCGCGCCGACCACGTCCGTTGCGCCGTGTGCCACCAGCAAAGCAACAACGCCTTCCGGCTGGAAAAGCTGCCCGACGGCGCTTCATTCTGGACCGAGGAACAGTCGAAGAATAATTTCGCGACGGTCTCGAGTCTGGTGGTGCCGGGCGATCCGGCGCAAAGCCGGCTGCTGCTCCAGCCGCTCGCCCCTCACGCGGGCGGCAACGCCTACCACTCCGGCGGTTGGCAGTTCGCCTCGAAGAACGATCCCGACTGGAAGACGCTTGAAGCGTGGGTGAGGGGGAGGAAAAAATAAACGACCTGAACTGCGCTCGACTGTTCTCAACCGTCATCCTGAGGGCGCACGCGGCAAAGCCGCGTGCGCGTCTCGAAGGATGGACGCACGCACGGAGCTTCGTTCCACCCTTCGAGACGGTCGCGCGCAAGCGCGCGACCCCCGGGACGAAGTGCCCGGGGGGTGACGTCGAGTTAATTCATCGCTCCGCCGTCTGCTCGTGCAGCACGAGCGTCCCGTTGCGCTTCGGCACCTGGCCGACCGGAATCGTGGCGACGATTTTCAGGCTCGCGACGTCGATGGCCGAGACGGAGTTGAGCGTCGAGTTCGACACGTACAGCGTCTTGCTGTCGGGCGTGAAGGTGATCCAGTTCGGCACCGCGCCGATCGGCACGCGGCCGGGGAGCTTCAACTCGGGCAACGCCACGTGGCCGATCAGCTTGAGGTCGGGCAGAGAATAAGCAAATACCGCGTTTGCATCGGCGCTGTCCGCCCACACGGTTTTGCCGTCGGGCGCGACGCCGATCCCGTGCGCCGGGGTCGAGCCGCGGCCGTTCGGATCGGTATCGCTTGCGACATCCGGGAACACGACGCGTGAAACCTCTTTCCGCTGGGCGAAATCGACGACCGCGAAGCCGTTGAGGCCGGAGAGCTGAATGAACAGCCGGCTGGTCGAGCCGTCCGGCGCCGCCTCGATCGCCATCGGGCGGAGTCCGTTGTCGAACGGCAGGTCCCAGGCGATTTCTTCGCTCGCCATATCGACGATGGTGAGCCGGTTCTTGCGCACCGATCCGGCGGCCGCGTATTTGCCGTCCGGCGTCACGTAGACGTTGTGCAGCCCGCCCTTGACCGGAATGCTCTTCTTGAGCGTGAGCGCATTCACGTCGACGACATCGAGGGTGCCGGGATCGTCGCGAATGCACACCACCACCCGGCCGCCGTCCTTGCTGACCGCGATGTTGTTGGGATGGCCGCTCAGCGCGATTTTCTTGATGACCTTGCCGCTCTTGCGATCGACCACGTCGAGCGTGTCGGTCGACTCGTTGCTCACGTAGACGCGCGCGCCGTCGGGCGAGAAGGTGACGCCGTGCGGCGCCTCGATGCCGCGGATCACCTGGACGACTTTGTTGGTCGCCGCGTCGATGACGTGCACCGTGTCGGCGGCGCTGTCGGTGATATAGATGCGCACAGGCCCGGCGGCGGCCGGCGCGATGGCGAAGGCGACGAGCGCGCCGGCAATTACAAGGCAGCCACGGTAGGTTTTCATTGGGCTCTCCAAGTCGGACGACGGAGATCGGCTGTCAGAGGCCGGGAAGTCCGGATCATTATAGTCTATTTTTTCCAGATTACATATTCGTCATTCTGCGTTCCCCTGGGTCATCTGGCTTTTGCGCAGGCGCGTTCCTATGTTCACCGCCTGGAGTTGCCCATGACCTTATCGCGCGTGCTTGCTGTTGCATTGACGTTGCTGCTGATACCCGCCGCGTTGGCGCAGGAACATCAGGATCACCCCAACCGTCCGGACCGCGCCGAGCATGCTGAGCGCGCCAATCCGCGCGGCGAGCAGCACGCGCAAGGGCCCGGCGTCCTCGCGCTGCTCCCGCCCGACTCGACGACCGAGCACACGCTTGAAGCGGACGGCGTGAAGCTCGCCTACACGGCGACCGCCGGCACCCTTAATCTTTTCGAGCAGAGCGGCGAGCGCACGGCCGCCCTTTTCTACACCGCCTATGTGCTCAAGGGCGGTGGGCCGGACCGGCCGGTCACATTCGTCTTCAACGGCGGACCGGGCGCCGCATCGGCGTATCTGCATCTCGGGCTCGTCGGCCCGAAAATCCTCGATTTCGGGCCGGGCAGGCAGGACGCCGCGACCGCGCGCCTGCGCGATAATCCGCAGACGTGGCTCACGTTCACCGACCTCGTGCTGATCGATCCGATCGGCACCGGCTGGAGCCGCACCGCCAAGCCCGACAACACGAGCTTCTATGGCGTCGGTCCGGACGCGCAGGTGATGGCCAAGGCGATCGCGCTCTACCTTGCCCACGCCGGGCGCACCGCCTCGCCCAAATATCTGCTGGGCGAAAGCTACGGCGGCTTCCGTGCGCTCAAAGTGGCGCGTGCGGTGCAGGAAAATCAGGGTATCGCGATCTCGGGCATCCTCATGGTGTCGCCGCTGATCGATGGCTCGATGGTGTTCGGCGGCAACCATCTCGCGCTCAAGGCCGCGTTGCAGCTTCCGTCGATGGCGGCAGCCGAGCTCGAGCGGCGGCACGCGTTCACGCCGGAAGCGTTGGCCGAGGCCGAGCACTTCGCGCTCACCGATTATCTCACCACGCTCGCCGGGCCGGCGCCGGAGGGAGACAAAGCGCGCGCCTTCTACGGCAAGGTCGAGCAGCTCACCGGGCTTTCCTTCGACGTGGTCGAAAAAACCCGCGGTTTCGTGCGCGACGCCTACATCAAACGGGTGCGCCAAGCGCAGGGCGAGGTCGTCAGCAACTACGATGCCAATTTTGCCGTGCCCGAGCCGTTCCCGGATTCGCTCAGCGAAACCGGCGCCGATCCCATCCTCGACGGCATCACGCGCGCCTATGGCGGCGCCTTCGTCGGCTACGCGCGAGACGAACTCGGGTTCAAGACGGAGATGACCTACGAACTGCTCTCGCACGAGGTCACGAGCAAATGGAACTGGGGCGGCCGGCGCTCCGCCCCCGACGCCAGCGGCGACCTGCGCGAGCTGCTCGCGTTGAGTCCGTCGTTCAAGCTGCTGGTCGCTGGCGGCTACACGGACTTGGTCGTGCCCTATGCGGTCAACCGCTACACGCTCGACCACATCCCGCCGATCGGCGCGCCCGGCCGCACGACGCTCAAGCTCTACCGCGGCGGCCACATGTTCTACACCAACCCCGCCGCCCGCGCGGCTTTCACCGCCGACGCAAAGGCCTTCTACGGCGCACCCTCGCAGTAGACTGTCATTGCGAGGCGCGCAGCGCCGAAGCAATCCAGGGACAACAACCGCACAGCGATCCGGCGTGTTACGCTGGATTGCTTCGCGTTGCTTGCAATGACAGGAACAGCATGCCCACCCATACCCTCGGCATCATCGTCAACGGCGCCACCGGGCGCATCTGCTCGACCCAGCACCTGAAGAACTCGCTTGTCGCCATCCGCAACGAAGGCGGGCTCGCGGTCGGAGACAAGCAGGTGGTCCCGCGCCCGATGCTGGTCGGCCGCGATGCCGCGCGGCTCGCCGAGGTCGCGCGCACTTACGGCATTGCCGACTTCACGACCGATCTCGACGCAGCTCTCGCCAATACGTCATTCCCGGTGTTCTTCGATGCCGCCGCCACCGGCGGGCGCCTCGCGCTGCTCAAGCAGGCGGTCGCGGCCGGCAAGCACATCTATTCGGAAAAGCCGGTGGTGCCGAGCGTCGCCGACGGCCGCGCCTTG
Organism: Hyphomicrobiales bacterium; assembly: GCA_019243195.1. Lineage (GTDB taxonomy): Bacteria > Pseudomonadota > Alphaproteobacteria > Rhizobiales > Xanthobacteraceae > AP-16. The sequence goes on along the minus strand of JAFAUQ010000184.1, from coordinate 11,576 downwards.
CTGGCCGCGGTGCAGGCGCGCGGACTCAAGCACGGCGCCGTCGAGGACAAACTCTACCTGCCGGGGTTTCGGAAGCTCGCGCACGTCATCAGCGAGGGCACACTCGGCCGCATCGTCGGCTTCAAGCTCGATTTCGGCTGGTGGGTGTTCGACGGCGTCGAGGCGCCGACGCAGCGGCCGAGCTGGAATTACCGCCGCGCCACCGGCGGCGGCCTCGTGCTCGATATGTTTCCTCACTGGCGTTACGTGATCGAAGGCCTGTTCGGCCGTATCCGCCGGGTGACAGCCGCGACCTCGACCGCCGTTCCCGAACGGGTCGACGAGCGCGGCGAGCGCTATCGCGTCGATGTGGAGGACAGCGCCTCCGCGCTGGTGGAACTCGAGAGCGGCGCCTTCGGCACGATCCTGAGCTCGTGGGCGACGCGGGTGCGCCGCGACGATCTTCTCATGCTGCACGTCGACGGCACCGACGGCTCGGCGATCGCCGGGCTGCACCGCTGCCGCGTGCAAACCAAGGCGCAGACGCCGCGCGTCGCAAACTTTCGGCTCGACCGCGATGCGGAGTTCGACTACCGCGCCGGATGGAGCGAGGTCGCGGCGCTCGGCCCGATGATCAACTCCTACCGCGCCGGCTGGGAAAAATTCCTGCGCCACCTCGTCGCCGGCACGCCGCTCGACAGCGATCTTTCCGCCGGCATTCGGGACGTCGCCTTCGCCGAAGCCTGCTACCGCAGCATGGCCGAGCGAAGGTGGGTGGAGGTGGAGGCGCCGTAGGGCGGGTTAGCGCCGCGCAGCGGTGCGTAACCCGCCGTTTGTTTGCTCAATCCGAGGAAGGCGGCGGGTTACGGCGCTTCGCGCCTAACCCGCCCTACAACTCATTACACGCCGGATACATCGCGTTGAGTTCGCGGCCGCGCAGGTAGATGACGTGCCGGGTGAGGCCGCCGTGCCGCGTGATCCACTCGCGCACCGGCGCCGGATAACTTGCCCACAGCATGCGGTCGCCAAGCGCGCTCGGCGCCTGCCTGCCGCGTCCGTCCGGTACCCAGGCGGCGTGAAACCCGAAGGAGGCGCGGCCGGTCACGCAGATATGGTCCCTCGGGATGGTACCGAGCAGGACTGTGCAAGCCGACAGACACGGCCCATCGACGATCACCCGCTGGCCGGATTTCCGCACGCTCGCGTACCTGTGCAGATACGTGTCGATCCGCCCGCCCGTATCGAGGCGAATGTGCATATCGGCCAACGCCGCATCGGCGCCGGCGAGCGTCAACAACGCCGCCACGACGGCAGTACCAAACCTCATTGGCAAGCTTCCCCTCGCCACCGGTGCGGCAGTTATCAAAGCCGACTCGCGCGTTTTTGTGGCGGCGCCGCCTGGACGTTGACGGTAGATCCGGGGAAGATTACCGCCATGCTCGCACGCGCCATCATCATCGCGTCGATCGCAGGATCAGCCGTCATGACCGCAACCGCAGCCAAAGCCGCCGAAATCAAGATCATGTGCTCGGGCGCGATGCGGCCGGCCCTCGAAGAGCTGGCGTCGCAGTTCGAGCGCGCGAGCGGGCACAAGCTCGCGATCACCTACGGCAGCACCAACACCATCCGCGAGCGCGCGCTTGCCGGTGACGCCGGCGATCTCGTGATCTTCGCCGCCCCGGCGGTCGAGGACGTGGTGCGCCAAGGCAAGCTCGCCGCGAAGGTCGATTTGGTGCGGTCGGGAGTCGGCGTCGGCGTGCCCGCCGGCGCGCCGCGCCCGGACTTGAGCTCCGCCGAGGCGTTCAAGCGCACGCTGCTCGCGGCGAAATCCTTCGCGCGCAGCGAGGGCCCGAGCGGCACCTACATCGCGGCCCTGCTCGAGCGCATGGGCATTGCCGAGCAAATGAAAGGCAAGACCGTCGTGGTACGCGGCCGTCTCGTCGGCGACGCGCTCGTCAAGGGCGAGGCCGAGATCGGCGTGCAGCAGGTCAGCGAGCTGAGATCGGTGCCGGGAGTGGATGTGCTGCCGATGCCGGCGGAAATCCAGAACATCACGGTGTTCTCGGCCGGGCTCACGCCGCAAGCGAAGGCGTCGGAGGCCGTGCAGGCGTTGATCAAATTCCTCACCTCGCCCGCCGCCGCCCCGGTGATCAAGTCGAAGGGTCTGGAGCCGGCTTAGCTTCTTCGTCGTTCCGGATCGCGGGCGAAGCCCGCGAGTCCGGAATCCATGAACACCAAGCGGGCCAATTTTGCTGAGCCTGTGTTCATGGATTCCGGGCTCGGCCCTGCGGGCCGCCCCGGAATGACAGTCGTGGGAAAATCTAAGTCGCGTTCACCTCGACGCTGCCCAGCCCGTCGAGGGTGAACACGAAGCGATCGCCGGGGGCGATCGGCAGGGTGGGGATGACGCTGCCGGTGATCACCACCATGCCGGCGGCGAGCGGACGCTCCTGGCCGGCCGCGAGGTTGGCGATCCAGGCGAGCGTATCGAGCGGATCCTCGGTGCGGCCATCGTGAATGCGGGAATTGTTGATGGTGAGCCGGCCGGCGAGGCCGGCGAGCGAGCGCGCGGGATCAAACGAAACCGGGGCCGCGACCACAATGCCCGCGTTCCAGCAATTGTCCGCGATGAGGGTGACGACGTTCGTTTGTTTGTAGTCGGCGTTGCGGTCCTCGATCAGCTCGAAGGCCGGCATTGCGGCGCCGACCGCCGGCGCGACCGATTGTGCCTTGTAGGGTGCGCCTGAGGCCGGCAGGTCGCCCTTAAGCTTCACCGCCAGCTCGCACTCGATTACCACGTGCTGATAATCGTCGAGGCGCAGCTGCGCGGGAGAAGTATGGACGGTCTTCTCGAAAATGGTGCCGCCGCACGGGTGATCGATGCCCATGAGCTGCTGCATGATCTTGGTGGTGGTCGCGATCTTGAGCCCGGCGACCTTGCCCTTGCGCGGCACCAGCAAGGGAACCAGCGCGAGTTGCGCCGCGTAGGCCTGTGCGACGTTCGCGGGCGCAATCTCTGACGGCAGGTTGCGGTAATCGGCGCGGCGCTCGTGCTCGCCGAGCACAAAACGCGCGACTTTCTCGGCGTCGAAGGGCGCGTTCATCGCGATATCACGTCCCGACCGCGAGCGGCGCGTGCAGCTTGCGCAGCGCGGCGAGTACCGAGAGCGCAGTAATCCTGCCGGTCTTGGGATTTTCTTCGGACGGGATGTTTTCGATCGAGAGGGTGAAGCGCGCGCTATCCGCATCGACCTCGATCGTGTGACAATTGCGCGTGACCGCCGGGTCGGCCCAAATATCGATCATGGTGCGGTCCGGCCCGACGCCGGCGAGCGAGAGCGCCGCCGCCACGTTGACGTTGGCGGGGAACCCGGCGGCGGCTTCGCGCGCGGTGCCGGAGAACACGCGCTTCGCCTCGTTCAATCCCTCGACGGAAATTTTGTTGGCGACGAGATAAGGCGCGCCGGATAGCCCGTTGGGCGGCTTGCGCGTGGTCATGCGCACCGAATGGATGGTGCCTTGCGCCGCCGCCGCGACCGCGTCGAGCCCGAGCAGCGCGCCGGTCGGCACCATGATGCGCCCACCGTGCGCCTTGGCGAGGTCGATCAGCTCCGGACGCGGCAGCAGCGCGCCGCAGCTGAGCACCATGACCTGCTTGCCGGCTTCGAGCATCGGCACGCAGATGTCGGCGATCAGCGCTGCCGGCGCGCATTCGACCGCGAGGTCGGCATGCTCCGGCATTTCGTCGAGCGGCACGACGGGACAGTCGATTTCGTGCTCCTCGAGCCAGGCCTGCGCCTTGGCGTGATCGCGCGCGGCGACCGCGCCAAGTTCGAGCCCGGGCACGTCGTCGTCAAGCGCGCGTGCAAGTGCGCGGCCTATGGCGCCGAGACCGGCGATTGCAACGCGGGTGCTGGGCATAGTGAGCCTCCTGCCGCCTACCATAGCGCAGCGAGATCGGCGGCGACGACGGATTCGTAGGGCACCGGCCCGGCGAGCAGCCCGAGATCCTGGGCGAAGCGGTTGACCGCGGTCACCGTGCGCGGCGAAATCGCCGCGTCGTAATAGGGCAGGTCGCGCCGGATGATGTGAGCGATCAGGCCCGCTTGATCGGCCGGGAACAGCCTTTCGCCCGCCTGCGTTGCGAGGCTCACGTCGTTCTTGAGTGCCTGCTGGGTCTTCACCAGCGCCCGCACCGCGCCGGCCGCCGCGTCGGGATTGCGCGCAATCAGCGCGTCGGTCGCGGCGATGCTGGAAAAGGTGTAGTCGAACGCGCCTTTCGGGCCGTCGCCGCGGCGCACGTCGAGCACCACGGTGCCGACGCCGCGCCGCACCGCGACCTCGGTCCCCATGCCGTTCGCCCAGAAGCCGTCGATCTTGCGCTCCTCAAGCGCGCGCGCCGCGGTGAGTCCGAAGTTGACGCCGGCGCCCACCGCGCCCGGCACCGGCGCGATCCGCACATCGTCGGCTTTCAAATCGATGCCGGCGTCGATCAGCAGACGACGCAGCCCCATATCGACCCAGGGCGCGGCGCCGATGCTGCGGCCCTTGACCGCGTTCACGTCGCCGCGCGCGGCTTTGAAATCCGCGTGCATTACCAGGAACCAGTACATGCCCTGCGCCTGGGCGCACAGGAGCTTCACGCCGCGCCAACCGGGAAACGCCGCCAGCGCGGAGTGGGCCGAGCCACCGACGAAATCGATCGTGCCTTCGCGCAGCGCCTCGTAACATTTGTCGACCGGGAAAATCAGCTCAAGGTCGACGTCGAGCCCCTCTTGTTTGAAGAAGCCCAGCTCGACCGCGGCCGCGGCCGGAAAGTACGAGTTTGATATCAGGTCGGGGACGGCGAGCTTCATGACCACGCCATCGTTTATTTGCTGCCGACCGTGTCGCGGATCGCGGCGGCGGTGGCGACGAGCTCGGCGTCGCGTTGCGCGAACCCGAGCACCTGCAGCCCGAGCGGCAGCCCTTCGTCTTCGAGCAGCGGCAGCGACACGGCCGGCACACCCAGCAGCGAGCCGGAGACGACGAAAATCGGATCGCCGGTCCAGCCGAGTCCGACCGGTGCCGCGCCGGGCGCCGACAAGGTGACGGCCGCGTCGGCGACCGCCGCAAGCTCGGCATGGAGCGCGCGGATGCGCGCGCGCTCGGCGATCAGTTCCTCATATTTGCCTTCGTCCATCGCCTCCGCGGTTTTGAGCCGCTCGCGCATGCTCTCGCTCAGCGCGCTCGCGTCGCGGCGGTGATAATCGTTGAGCGGCCAGACGAACTCCCATTCGTTGATCGCGCGGGTGATGGGCATGGCCTCGGTGAGCGCGCGCTCGATTTTTTCGACGAGCGGCGTGTCGCGGCGGGTGAGGATCGCGATGCCGGCCGCGCGCAGCCGCGCGACCGCCCGCTCGAGTTCCTTTCGCGCGCCGTCGGTCGCGACCGGCCAGCCGGGCGTTTCCAGCAGCGCGAGCGCGCGTGGCTTCTTCGCGGGCGGTGGCGTCATCGGGCCGGCGAGCCGCGGGAAGCCGGGATCGCCGCCGACCCGGCGCGCGATCTCGCGCGCCGCTACCCAGGCGTCTTCGAGCGTCGCGGCGATCGGCCCGGTGCAGCTTTGGCTCAAGAAATCGTGGCTGCCGCCGCGATTGATGGCGCCGACCGTCGGCTTGAACCCGACGGCACCGCAGAAGCTCGACGGCCGCAGGATCGAGCCGACCACCTGCGTGCCGAGCGCCGCCGACACCATGCCGGTTGCGACCGCCGCGGCCGAGCCGCTGCTCGATCCGCCGGGCGTGCGGCGCGGGTCGTGCGGGTTGCGGGTGCCGCGCGGATGCGTCGCCGCGAACTCGGTCGTGACGGTCTTGCCGACAATCACCGCGCCCGCGGCGCGCAGCGCATAGACCGCCGCCGCGTCGCGCTCGCCGCGCCAACCCTCGAACAACGGCGAACCCATCTGGGTCGGCATGTCATGGGTTTCGATGATGTCCTTGATGCCGACCGGCATGCCGTCGATTGCCGAGCGCGGCTTGCCGGCGCGCCAGCGCTCGGACGCGGCATCGGCTGACTTGCGCGCGCCCGCAATGTCGGTCGTCACGAAGGCGCCGACCGCCGGCTCGTGCTCGTCGATCGCGGCGAGGCAGCGCTCGAGATACGCGCGCGGCGTCTCGGCGCCGGCAGCGAATTGTTTGCTCGCCGCCAGGAACGGGCGCGGCGCGAAGGTCTTCGCAGCGGCTTCGGCAAGAGCCATCGAATATCCTCCTTATTAACTTGTCATTGCGAGGAGCCCGCAGGGCGACGAAGCAATCCAGGACCACGGCACGAACCGTATGTCCTCCTGGATTGCTTCCCCTCGCTTTCGCGAGGGTCGCAATGACGACCATGACTTACGCCGGCATGAACACCGCGAACGGCTCTTCGACGTTGCGCTGCAGGTAGCCGCGGTAGGTTTCGTAGCACGGGTGGCCGGCGCCGATCTGGCCGAATTGCGCGTTTTTGACCGAATGCAGCGGCACCAGCGCGATCGGCGCGGCGATGGGAATGAGCTGCGAGCCACGCCCGGCCTGCAGGGTGGTGAGGATGCCATACATCTCGCCGTTGATGGTCGGCCGCGCGACGATGATCAGCCGGTACTGGCCCTGAATGTTGGTGACCAAATAAATGTGGCCGGACTGGTGCGGCACCGATACCAGGCCCTGCTGCGTGAAAGCGGCATCGATCCGCCCTGATTCGCGAAAGATGAGGCTGGAGCGGCCCTCGTCCCAAACGATATCGGTCTGATAGGCGTAGATCGCGCCACGCTCGCCGAACGACGGCCGCAATGTGAGATAGGCGCCTTCGATCCATTTCACCGCCGGCCGCGAGTAGAAGCCGAGGTCGCCGGGCGCCAGGCCCGGCGCGGACGCGGTCGGGCCGTTGGCGTCGACATTGTTCTTGCGGAGCGAAACCCCGAGCGCCTCTTCCAACCTGATGGTGGTCGCCAGCGTGAACGGCCGGCGTCCCGCCAACGCCTTCTCCAACGTCGAGATGCTGATGCGGGCCTGATGCGCGAGATGCTGACGTGAGATACGGCGGCGTGCCAGTTCCTCACGGATCAGCGCCGCGATCGCTCGGCTCTGGTCGGCGGAAAGCTGCTCTTCCGTGAGCGGCATCAGGGCTCCCATCCCGCCGCGGTGCGCACAATTCCTCACATATCCGCACCGTCCCGTCCTTGGCAAGGCGGGCCGTTGCCGAACAAGCGCGAACATGACGCTCGATATCCGGCAAAGGTTGGACCAAAGGTTTTGCGCGTTTCGATGCGGCCGACACGGGAGGACCACATGCGCGCAACATCGCTCGCAGCACCAAAACAATCCGTCGATGCGTTCTGCGGCGCCCGGGAAATCGCGATCCAATTTGCCCGAATGATTTCGCTCGCCGCCGCGATGGCGGCAGCCTTTGCGGCAGCGCCGGCCGCACGCGCGGCAACCAGCGTTCCGGTGTTCGTGTCGCCGGGTGACATGCACTCCGGCGCGCTGCTGCTCAAGAGCACCGGGCAGGACCGTTACGTCGAGGCGCCGCGGCTCGGCACCGACGTCGATCTCATCGTGAGCGGCCCGACCGCCCGCGCCCGTGTCACCCAGATTTTCCGCAATCCGACCGACGGCTGGCTCGAGGCGGTCTACGTGCATCCGCTTCCCGACGGCGCCGCGGTCGATACGCTCAAGATGATCGTCGGCGAGCGCATCGTCGTCGGCGAGGTGAAGGCACGCGAGCAGGCGCGCCAGGATTACGAGCGCGCCCGCGCGGCCGGCGTGAAGGCGGGCCTGCTTGAGCAGGAGCGGCCGAATATTTTCACCAGCTCCGTCGCCAACATCGGCCCCGGCGAAACGGTGCTGGTGCAGATCGAATATCAGGAGCCGGTGCGCCAGTCGGGCGGCGAGTTTTCCCTGCGCGTGCCGCTGGTGGTGGCCCCGCGTTATAATCCCGCGCCCGTGGTGCAGACCGTCGATTTCGGCGGCACGGGGGGCGGCTGGGGCACGGTGTCCGATCCGGTGCCCGACCGCGCACGCATCGAGTCGCCGGTGCTCGATCCGCGCGACAACCTGCCGGTCAACCCGGTGGCGATCACCGTGCACCTCAACGCCGGCTTCCCGCTCGGCGAGGTCAAGAGCCACCATCACGCGGTGCGCGTCGAGGAGGTGGCGGCGGACGCGCGTCTCATCAAGCTAGACGGCCCGGTGCCGGCCGACCGCGACTTCGAATTGACCTGGCGGCCGGCGGAAACGAAGGCGCCATCGGTCGGCCTGTTCCACGAGAAGGTCGGCGATGCCGACTACGCGCTCGCTTTCGTCACGCCGCCGGCGGTGCCGCAGGCCGACGACAAGCGCCCGCGCGAGATCGTCTTTGTCATTGACAATTCCGGGTCGATGGGCGGCACCTCGATCGTGCAGGCGAAGGCGAGCTTGCTCTACGCGCTCGGCCGCCTGCAGCCGTCCGACCGTTTCAATGTGATCCGCTTCGATAACACCATGGACGTGCTGTTCCCCGACACGGTTCCTGCCCACGCCGAGCATCTCGGCCGCGCGCGTGCTTTCGTGTCGGCGATCGAAGCGCACGGCGGCACCGAAATGGTCCCGCCTATGCAGGCTGCGCTGACCGACCGGCGCGACGCGAACGAGAACTACCTGCGTCAGGTGGTGTTCCTCACCGACGGCGAGATCGGCAACGAGCAGCAATTGTTCGACACCATCGCGCGCATGCGCGGACGCTCGCGCGTCTTCATGGTCGGCATCGGCTCGGCGCCCAACATCTTCCTGATGACCCGCGCCGCCGAACTCGGGCGCGGCACCTTTACCCACATCGGCTCGGTCGAGCAGGTCGAGGAGCGCATGCGCACCTTGTTCGACAAGCTGGAAAGCCCGGCCGTCACGAATGTATCGGCGGCGTTCTCCGCCGGCCGCGGCGACATTACGCCGGCAACGATCCCCGATCTCTATCGCGGCGAGCCGCTGGTGATGGTCGCCAAGCTCGACCGCTTTGCCGGCACGTTGGACATCACCGGAACCATCGGCGCGCAGCCCTGGAAGGTGACGCTGCCGCTCGCCGGCGCGGCGGAAGGGCAGGGGCTCGCGAAGCTATGGGCGCGGCGCAAGATCGCCGATGCGGAGGTCGCGCGGACCTTGCAAGAGATCGGCCCCGACGACACGGACCATCGCATCCTCGCGCTCGCCCTTGAGCATCATCTGGTCACCCGGCTCACCAGCCTGATCGCGGTCGACCAAACGCCGAGCCGGCCGGAGGGCGCGCATCTCTCCCGCAGCGAGCTGCCGCTCAACCTTCCGGCCGGCTGGGACTTCGACAAGGTGTTCGGCGGCGAGCGCGCCCCGGCGATCCAGCCGGACACCCGGCGCGCCGATCAAAGCGATGCGCGCGTGCAACTCGCGGCAGCGCTCGCGCCCTCCGCCAACCCGCTGCCGACGCAGGCGGGCGCACCGATCGCCACGGGTGCCGTTCTGCCCAAGGGCGCGACCGATGCGGAGTTGCGCTTCCTCGCCGGCCTCGCGCTTTGTCTGCTGAGTCTGGTGCTGCTGGCGCTGCGCCGTCGGGGAGGGCGCCCGATGGCCGGTTTCTAAGAGCATGATCCCGAAAAGTGGAAACCGGTTTTCGGAAAAGATCATGCTCCAAGAAAAAGATCTCCGATCTGCTTCGTTGCTCTGCCCCGTCCCCCGAGGAGCCGAAGCAGAATGGTGAGGCTGTCCCCCCCTCACCCGGCGAGCCGTAGCCCCCCTGCGGCTCGCCTTCTTTCATTTTTGTGCATGATCTTTTCCGAAAACCGGTTCCCACTTTTCGGGATCATGCACTGACCAGCGAGGGAAAATGTCCGCTCGTTTGTTTGTTTGGTCCTTGCAACAAAGCCGGCTCGCGATTGCCGCGCTGCTTGCGCTCGCCGGGATCGTGCTGTGCGGGCAAGGGCTGTGGATCCACGCCAAAGCGATCCTGGCGCAGGTGCTGCTCGAGCAAGCCTTCGCGCAGACCTTGACGACGGGCAAGCCGGTCAAGCCTTGGTCCTGGGCCGACACTTGGCCAGAGGCGCGCATCGAGGTTCCGCGCCTGGGCAAGACGGCGATCGTGCTGCACGGCAGCAGCGGACAGGCGCTCGCGTTCGGTCCTGGCCACGTCGAGCGTACGCCCGATGCGGGCGATCACGGCACCGCGATCTACGCCGCCCACCGCGACACGCATTTTGCTTTTCTCGGCGATGTCGCGATCGGCGACGAGATCCGGGTCACGCGCCGCGACGGCGCGACATTTCGCTTCCGCGTCACCGGCACCGATGTCGTGCGCTGGGACACCTCGGGCATCGATCCGCTGGCGCCGGGACGGCGGCTGGTGCTCGCGACCTGCTGGCCGCTCGACGGCAAATTCAGCGGTCCGCTGCGCTATGTCGTGCGCGCGGAGATGATTGGCCCGACTGCGCTTGACTCTGCGCTCCGCTAACGGCGATTTTCGCCAATCGCGTTCCTGCGACTTTCCACACGGAGCATTTCATTCATGGCCCATCATCGCGTCGATGCGTCGCCCGAGACGGTGCATTGGGGCTTCTTCGATGCGGCGCTGCCGCCGGTCGCCGAGATCGACAGCGGCGAGACCGTGACGATTTCGACCGTGTCCGGCACGCCCGACGTGATGCCGCGCCCGCCGCTCGTCGTGCCGCCGGCGCTTGCCGCCATCCACCGTCACGTCAGCCGCAAGGTGGTGCCCGGCCACATCTGCACTGGACCGGTGAAGGTGCGCGGCGCCAAGGCCGGGCAGGTGCTCGAAGTCCGCATCAAGTCGATCGACCTCAACTACGACTGGGGCTACAACGCCATCCGTCCGCTGGCCGGCGCGCTGCCGGACGATTTTCACGCGGTGCGCGTGTTCCACATCACGCTCGACCCCAAGCGCATGATCGGGCTGATGCCATGGGGCCTGGAAATCCCGCTGCGGCCGTTCTTCGGCGTGATGGCGGTGGCGCCGCCACCCAACTGGGGCACGGTCTCGACCTTGCCGCCGCGGCGAAACGGCGGCAACCTCGACAACAAAGAGCTCACCGCCGGCAGCACGCTCTATCTGCCGATCCAGGTGGACGGCGCGCTGTTCTCGGTCGGCGACGGGCACGGCGTGCAGGGCGACGGCGAAGTTTGCCTCACCGCGATCGAGACCGGCCTCGTCGGCACGTTCGAGCTGATCGTGCGCGACGACATGAAGCTCGAGCTGCCCTATGCCGAGACGCCGACCCACGCCATCACCATGGCGTTCGACCCCGATCTCGACGATTGCGTCGTGATCGCGCTGCGCGACATGATCAAGCTGGTCTGCCGCCGCACCAATCTGTCGCGCGAGCAGGCCTACGCACTGTGCAGCCTCGCGGCCGACCTGCGCGTCACGCAGGTGGTCAACGGCAACAAGGGCATCCACGTGATGCTGGAGAAGAAGCTGCTGGCGTCCTGATGCATCATCGCCAGCCAGAACCTCGAGCGGGATGACCATTCGGCGACACGTCATCCCGCTTGCGGCGCAGAGCCGGTGATACGCACCGAAATCGCTGTTTCTTCGTATCTTTCATCGAAAAATTTCGTTTTTGGCTG
>JAFAUQ010000157.1 GCA_019243195.1 Hyphomicrobiales bacterium | reverse complement strand
ACGATCGCCGGCAGATCGACGCTCGCCGCCGCCATCACCTGCGCGGGCAGGGTCTTGTCGCAGCCGCCGATCAGCACCACCGCGTCCATCGGCTGAGCGCGGATCATCTCCTCGGTGTCCATCGCCATCAAGTTGCGCAGGAACATGCTGGTCGGATGCGAGAACGACTCGTGGATCGAGATGGTGGGAAATTCCATCGGCAGGCCGCCCGCCAGCATGACGCCGCGTTTCACCGCTTCGATCAGCTGCGGGACGTTGCCGTGGCACGGGTTGAAGTCGCTGTAGGTGTCGGTGATGCCGACGATCGGCCGGTCGAGCGCGTCGTCGGAATAGCCCTTGGCCTTGATGAAGGCCTTGCGCAGGAACAGCGAGAAGCCGGGGTCGCCGTAGCTGGTCAAACCTTTGCGCAGGCCGGTTGTCACAGGGGGATTCCTTTTTGTCGTTGCCGGCACGCTATAGCGTCCCGCTCCGCGCTCGTCATCGCCCGCTTTAAGCGGGCGATCCAGTAACCAGCGCCGGTGCAATTCTGATACAGTGCTGATTACTGGATTGCCCGCTTTCGCGGGCAATGACGAGTGGATAGTGTAGCGCGCGCAACGAAGATCGCTGAGGAGGAAGCCATGCCGTCACCCTTCGATCTCGCCGGCAAGGTTGCGGTGGTGACCGGGTCGAGCAAGGGCATCGGCCGCGCCATCGTCGAATGCCTCGCCGGCATGGGCGCCAAGGTGGTGGTGTCGAGCCGCAAGAAGGAGCCGTGCGAGGCGGTGGCGGCCGGCATCCGGGAGAGGGGAGGCGAGGCGGCCGTCATCACCTGCAACGTGTCGCGGCGCGAGGAGGTCGAGGCGCTGATCGACGGCACCAACAAACAGTACGGCGGCATCGACATCATGGTGTGCAACGCGGCGGTGAACCCGGTGTTCGGACCTCTTGCCAAGCTTACAGATGAAGCTTTCGACAATATCATGATCGCCAACGTCAAGGCGACCATCTGGTTCGCCAACCTCGCGTGCCCGGGCATGGCGGCGCGCGGCGGCGGCGCGCTGATTATTATTTCCTCGATCGGCGGGATGCGCGGCAGCGAAATGCTGGGCGCCTACGGCATCTCCAAGGCGGCGGATTTTTCCTTGGCGCGCAGCCTCGCGGTCGAATGGGGGCCGAAGAACATCCGCGTCAATTGCGTGGCGCCGGGGCTGATCAAGACCGACTTCGCGCGCGCGCTGTGGGAGAACGAGACGGCGGTCGCCGCGCGCAATGCGCGCACGCCGCTGCGCCGGCTCGGCACGCCGGAGGAAATCGGCGGCGTCGCCGCCTTCCTCGCCACGCCGGCGGCGAGCTACATCACCGGCCAGGTGATCGTCGCCGACGGCGGCGTGACGATTGCGGGCGGGTGATGTTATTCACGGTCTCGTCATTGCCCGCGAAAGCGGGCAATCCAGTAATCGCCGCAATTGCCGTAATATCTCCGCCGGTGATTACTGGATCACCCGCTTTCGCGGGTGATGACGAGACTTGTGGTTGTTGACAGGGCAATGCCAATGACACTGAGCCATCGAGCAGGTGCGTGCATCATTACCATCGCCCTGCTTGTCGCGGCGCCGGCGTACGCCGTGCAGTGCGGCGGCAGCTTCGAGGCGTGGCTCGACGGCTTCAAGCGCGAGGCGGCGGCGAACGGCGTCGGCGCGCGCGGGCTCGCGGCGCTCAACGGCCTCACGCCCGATCCCAACGTCATCGCGCGCGACCGGCATCAGGGCGTGTTCCACCAGACGTTCGAGCAGTTCTCCGCGCGCATGATCTCGCCCGACCGCATGCGCGTCGGCGCGCGCAAGCTCAAGCAATACGCCGGCACGTTCGACCGCATCGAGCAGCGCTTCGGGGTGCCGGGCGCGGTCATCACCGCGATCTGGGGGCTGGAGACCGACTTCGGCGTCAACCAGGGCAACTTCCCGACCATCCGCGCGCTCGCGAGCCTCGCCTACGATTGCCGCCGCACGGACAAATTCCAGGCCGAGCTGATGGATGCGCTGCGCATCGTCGACCGCGGCGACCTGTCGCCGGCGGAAATGCGCGGCGCCTGGGCGGGCGAGATCGGCCAGACGCAGTTTCTGCCGTCGTCGTATCTGAAATTCGCGGTCGATTTCGACGGCAACGGCAAGCGCGATCTCATCCACTCGGCGCCCGACGTGCTCGCCTCGACGGCGAATTATCTGCAAGGCTACGGCTGGAAGCGCAACCAGCCGTGGGATCCGGGCACGGCGAATTTCGACGTGCTGCGCGAGTGGAACAAATCGGAGGTTTATTCGAAGACGGTGGCGGAATTTGCACGGCGGCTGGAGCAGGGGGAGTAAATCCCATCCCTCGTCATCGCCCGCGAAAGCGGGCGATCCAGTAAACACAGACCTTTCAAATAAAACTGTGGCCGGTGTTTACTGGATGCCCGCTTTCGCGGGCATGAGTGCGTCTGTGATGTCGCTCTGTCGGCGTGGTGAGAGTCCGCGTCGTG
>JAFAUQ010000082.1 GCA_019243195.1 Hyphomicrobiales bacterium | reverse complement strand
CCGGACCATCAGCTCTCGACCTTTCGGCGTGAGAGGGGCATTCTTGTGCGTGTCCATTCGGTTCCCCCGCGAATCGCTGTTGTCTGGCGACCTCAGCGTTCCTCGTCGGGACCGAATGGACAACCTCCTGAAAGTTCACAGCTAAGCGGCGCGGCTTCGCGCCGCGTGCCCACCATCGGGCATCAAACAAATAACCATCGTTGGTGGGCACGGCCGCTTCGCTGGCGCTCCGCGGCCTTAGGCCACCTGCGGCTTAGCCCACCCTACGCCGCCACGGAACGTTCCAGTGCCTTGACGAGCTCGTACTCGACCTTTCCGTCTCGCGCCATGCGAGTGAGAATCTCGATCGCAGCGGCGGGCGATTTCGGTTCCTTGTACGAACGCCGTTCCACCAGCGCGCCATAGATGTCGCAAATGGTCATGATCCTGGTCAGGTCGCCGATCTGTTGCCCCGTCAACCCATCAGGGTAGCCGCTCCCGTCGAGATATTCGTGATGATGTCGCACGGCCGCCAACGTTTCCGCGGCGATCAGGTTTTGCTTACGCAGGTAGTCGTAGCCGATAAGCGGGTGCTTTTTGATTTCCGCGAATTCCTCGTCGGTCAGTTTCCCCGGCTTGTCGAGGATATCGGTCGACACCTGCGCCTTGCCGATGTCGTGCAGCAGGCCGCCGACCGTCAAAGTCAAAACGTCTTGCTTTCGCATGCCGGTCTTATGCCCGAACGTGGTCAAGACCCCAGTCACCAGCAGGCAGTGCTGGAATGTGCTTTTGTGATAGCGCCGGACGCTGTCGAGCCATTTGGCCAAACCGACTTCCGCCACCGCGCCGACGACTTGGTCGCCCGCTTGCTCCACCGAGGCCAGATCCAATGCGCCGTTGGCGGTGAGGGCGGTGAACAGGCGGTCCAGTTCGATCGCTGCCGACAGAATCGAGGAACCGCCCGGCTCTCGCTGGATTTCCTCCGCCTCGAGGGAGATCGCTTCGGTGTGGCGGTTCGCATGCCGTTGCAGGCACCTGCTGAGATCGGCGAAGCTCCAAGGCCGCTTGAGCAGGTCGGAAGCGCCCAGGCCGCGAGCCTGAATCTCGCACCGATGGCTGCCGCGCTCGACCGCCACGATCCTGATCCGGTCGTCGTCGGCCTTCGGCAGGTTGTCCTTGATCAGCCGCACCTGGTCGATGTCGCGCAGGTCGACGTCGATGAGGAGCGCACCGCGGCGAACCATCGAGAGGGCGTCCACGTCCCGCGCGTCGATGACCGTGCAGCCGTGACTCATCTCCTTCGCAAGCGCGGCGCGCCCTACCCGGTCGACGATCGCGGTGAGTTCGGTCCGCGGCATTCGGCCCTCGGCGGTTCTGCCGTTCACCCGGATTGCGCCCCGAACGCTATGCAAACGATCGAGCAATGCTTCCAAGTTTGGCGATTTTATTTGCGCCGAGTTAAGCATCGATTACGACCGGGCGAGACGGGTCGATAAATGATTCCAGCGTAGATTTGCGGCCTGAGATAGAAAATTATGTTATTATTTGTTGGTATCGAGCAGCGGCTCGGCTTGCGGTAGTATCCGGCGATCCGCTCAGTTTTTGTTGTTGCAGATCATTTCGCAACGTGAACTGGCGGCAGTGCCTGCCCGCGGACCGGTGATTCGCGCTCGGTCGCGCGCGCGACTTCGCGTTCCGCGCGTTCCATCATGGCGTGCCAGCACGGCACCAGCGCGCTCGCTTCGAAAGCGAGTTTCGTTTTGAGGCCCTCGTGCAACCGGCGAGCGGTCACGTGGAAGGCTTCCTGAACGGCGGCACTCGGCTGCCGCGGCGCCAGCACATAGCCGCTCGGCAATAGTTCCTGGATGACGACAAGGCGGGCCCGCTCCGGCATCAACGCCAGCACGTGGGCGATGTGAATCAGCTTATGCTCGTTGGCAGACATCGGCCGCTAACCTGTTCGTGCATTCTCAGGCTAGCGCACGGATATGTAAAAGCTGCCAAAGATTTCGTTAGAATCTTATGGAGCCAAAGGCGTAGGGTGGGGCTAAGGCGGAGGCGCTGCTGCGCCGCCGCCGTGCCCACCAACGATGATTGTTTGTTGCTGCTCCGTGGTGGCCACGCCGTCGCTTTCGCTCCGGCTTAGCCGACCCTACGGCCAAGCGGTTACGCGGCGCGAGATTCGTCCGTCCACCCATGCGCCTGGCGCCGGCGCGGCCGGGTGTCGGTACGCTGCCGCGCCCGCGTCTCTTCGGTCGCCAGTAGGCTCTGCCAGCGCTCGGCCATCCTGTTCCAGACGACCTTGGTCTCGAAGTCCCGGGTCGAGCGGGCCATGCGGCGGCATTCGTCGGCGTGCTTCCGGAATTCCGTGATGATGTCCATTTGCCTGCCCTGCAAAGTGGATGGATGGAGCCTCAATGCGCGTCCGCAGGTCGGGTTCCCGACGCGGGAAGCCCAAACGAGCCAATCCGCCGCCGGTTGGTCGACAGACGGCCGTGCGGCTGGGACCTTAGTCGCTGTAATCATTCGACAATCTTGCGCGCGCCGTTCCGCGGGACGAAAAGAACGAAAATTTCAGCCGCACGGCTAAGGAACCATTGTGCCGGTGGCGCATTGCAAGTCTAAAATCCGACACAACCTTTAAAGGGACGCGGTGCCCGCGCGAGAAAAATACCAGCGGATGGCGACGGGGTGCCTGCGGATGGCCGAGCGCCTGCACGACCCGGCCGAGCGCGGAAAACTTCTCGAGATCGCGGGCGGCTACATGGCCTTGGCCCGCCACGTCGCCGAACGGTACCACCACGGCACCGCCCACCGCAGCGCCGAGCACAATCCCGAGCGCCACGCCGACGACGCGTAATTTTTTTTTGCGTTTCCGATCGCGGCCTTGCCGTTACGCCGCGAACTTCCCCGCGCGCGCGGAGGCGGCCCAGCAGGCGCCGGCCGCGACCAGCAGCGCACCGGTGACCCACGGCAGCGGGCCGCCGCGCATGGCCTCGTGAAAGAGCACGACAAACAGCAGCACGACGCCGGCGAGGAAAAGGCAGGCGGCAAGTCCCGTCAGCATCGATTGGTTCTTAAATACCGTCATTATCAGAGACCCCTGCGCTGATGCGAATCATAGCACGCCGTCCCGGCACGCTCAAAGGCGCCGCAGGGTGGGCTAAGTGTGAACTTTCAGGAGGTTGTCCATTCGGTCCCGACGAGGAACGCTGAGGTCGCCAGACAACAGCGATTCGCGGGGGAACCGAATGGACACGCACAAGAATGCCCCTCTCACGCCGAAAGGTCGAGAGCTGATGGTCCGGGCCGTG
>JAFAUQ010000069.1 GCA_019243195.1 Hyphomicrobiales bacterium | reverse complement strand
GTGCCGGCGGTCAACCTCGAGGAGTTCATCGCGCTCGCCAAAAAGCAGCCCGGCAAGATGACCTATGGGTCGGCCGGCGCCGGCTCGATCCACCATCTCACCATGGCGATTTTCGCCGAGCGGACCGGGATCGACCTGCTGCACGTGCCCTACCGCGGCGGCTCGGCGATGGTGCATGGTTTGCTCACCGGCGAGATCGAGGTCGGCTGGTCCGGCATCCCCAACGTCATGGAGCTGATCGGGGCCGGAAAGCTGCGCGGCTATTGCGTCAGCGTGCTGCAGCGCTCGCCATCGACGCCGGCGATTCCGACGTGCGACGAACTCGGCCAGCGCGGCTTTGACGTCGCGACCGTCATGGGGCTGCAGGCGCCCGCCGGTACGCCGCCGCGGATCATCGCGCGCCTGCAAGACGAAGTGGCGACGATCATGCGGGAGCCCGCAATGGCGGCGCGCATGCAGCAGCTCGGCATGGTGATGGAGGAGAACGGCACTGCGAACTACGCGGCATTCATAAAGCGCGACATCGAGCGCTACGCCGAGATCGTGAAGAAGCTGGATATCCAACTCGATAAATGAATGCGCATCGACGCATTGAACGCGCGAGGCGCGGCTGGTCGCTCGCGCAGCTCAGCCGCGCAAGGCCGGCATCCATTTATCCTTGATCGCACGCGCGTCGTCGAACGAGAGCGCGGAGGTTTGCGGGAACTCGTCTTTCCACCCAAACGGCTTGCACGCATCGATGATCATCTTCGAGTGCGAGGTCTGCCCGTGCGTGCGGGCCTCCACGGTGAGGCGGGGATCGAGCGCCGAGCTCCAGGCATTCCGCACGATATCGACCGATTCCGACGGCTCGCAGCGCGTCGTTATCGCCCACATGACGTCGGCGAGATCGGACGGATCGACGTCATCGTCGACGGTCACCACCACGCGGCCCATGTAGCTTTGCGCCGCCGCGATGAGGCCCGCTCGTTTTGAATGCCCGGCATAGCGCTGCTTCACCGCGATCACGGTCATGAGCTGGGCGACGTGCTGCCATGCCCCGACCACGTCGGTGACCCCGGCATTCTCAAGGTTGCTCCAGATGCCGGCGGCGCGGAGCGGCAAGCCGAAATGAAAGCGCGGCGGCTTCATGGGCGGCGATCCGAGCAGGATCGGATCGTTACGCCAGTGCATGGCCTCGACCTGCATCACCGGCGCCGGCCGTTTCTCTGCCGCGTAATAGCCGGTGAACTCGCCGAACGGGCCTTCCGGCAGGCTCGTCTCGGTGATCGGCAGGAGCGTGCCCTCGAGCACGCTTTCGGCGCGCGCGGGGAGGGGGAGGCCGGTGACCGGCCCGGGCACGACCTCGATCGGCTGCCGTTTGATGGCGCCGGCGAAATCATATTCGCAAACGCCTTCCGGCAAATACTCGAACCCGGCCACGAACAGGGCCGGGTCGGGCCCGTTGACGACCGCGATCGGACACGGCTTGCCCCGCTCGCGATATTTGCGCGCGATGATGGCGCCATGCCGTCCCTCATGATCGAACTGAATGGTGACGCGGTCGCGGCCATGCACCTGAACACGGTAGATCGAGGCGTTGATCCAACCGCTGTCGGGATCGCGCATGACGACGATGCTGCCCGATCCGATGTAGGAGCCGCCGTCCTGTTTGTGCCAGAGCGGCGCGGGGAAAAGGGTGAGATCGGCGTCGGCACCCGCGCGCGAGTTCTCCAGGAACAAGGCATGCTTCGCCGTCACCGGCGCTTGCATCTTCAGCGTCGTCCGGCGGGTTTTCCATTCCTTGAGCGCGTCGAGGGGCTCAAGCGCAGGATCAATACCGAGCGCGAGTGCCGCGCGCTGCGGACTCACCGTCGCGTTGGTGAATACGCGAAATCCGCGGGAATGGCCTTTGATCGCGTCGAACAGCAGCGCCGGACATTTGGGCAAGCCGGCCGCAACTTCGGTGATGCCGCCGATCTCGCAGACCGGATCGGCGCCGTCGATCCGGCGTAGCGCGCCAAGCCGCTCCACCTGGTCGATGAAATCGCGGAGATCCGCGTAAGACTGCCCGCTCATTTTGTTTCCCCTGTCGCGGCACTAGTGCCGCGAACCCGAAGTTCGCATCATAATTGCCGCGAGTCCGATTGCGAACTTCGGGTTCAAAGCGGCACTAGAATCATAGAATTGCTAGTGCCCTTCGATTCCGAAGTTCGCAAACGAACGTGCCGCAAAATGATGCGAACTTCGGAATCGGGGCACTAGGCCGCGCTCTTCATTCTATCGAGTTGTCTTCCGGGCGCGTGGGAGATTAGCTTAGGCTTTTGGTGCCCACGCAAATCCTGGGAGGGAGCATGAGCACGCTTGGGTCGGTCGCGCCTTCGCCATGGTATCGGTCGCTCACGAAGGCCCAGTGGAAGGCGCTGCTGGCGTCGAACCTCGGCTGGACGTTCGACGGATTCGAAGTCTTCGCCCTGATCCTCACCGTCGGCGTGGCGCTGCATCAGCTCCTCGACCCGTCGCAATACCCGCTCATTCCCGCCTATGCCGGCGCGGTCATTGCGATCACCGTATTCGGCTGGGGGCTGGGCGGCCTGCTCGGCGGCGTGCTCGCCGATTATCTCGGCCGCAAGCGGTCGATGACGCTGACGATCCTGGCCTATTCGCTGCTGACCGGCCTGAGCGCGTTCGCCTGGGATTGGGTGTCGTTCGCCGCGCTTCGCTTCCTCGTCGGCCTCGCGATCGGGTCGGAATGGGCGACCGGCGCCTCGATCACCGCCGAGCTGTGGCCCGACAAGGCGCGCGGCAAGGGCGGCGCCTTTCTGCAAGCGGGCTATCCGATCGGCAGCATCCTTGCCTCCGGCGTGTGGCTCGCCATCGGTACCTCCGGTCCCGGCGCGTGGCGTTACATGTATCTGATTGGCGTGCTGCCGGCCCTGATCGTGTTCTGGATCCGGCGCAACATTCCCGAGTCGCCCCACTGGGAGGCCTCGAACAAACGCCGGCGCGCCGCTTACGACCTGCGCCGGCGGGGCGCGGCGCTGAGCGGCGAAGACGCGGCGCTGGTGCGCTTCACCCTCGTCGACATGTTTGCCGAACCCGCCGTGCGCTCGCGACTGTTCCTGACGTTCGTGATGTCGCTCTCGGTGACGATCGGCTATTGGGGCGTTTCGACCTTCGTCCCGAGCTACGTCGGATCGGTTGCCGCCGCCGCGGGCCTCGCGGCCCCGCGCTGGGCGGCGTTGGCCGGGCTGGTGCAGAATATCGGCGCCCTGATCGGTTTCGTCTGCTTCGGCTTCCTTGCCGATGCCGTCGGCCGCAAACCGACGACGATATTCTTCTATCTGATGTGCCTGGTATTAACGCCCGTCGTGTATTTATGGATTCACGAAATCCATGTGCTGTTGTTCTCTTTTGCAGTTTTTGGATTCTTCATCCAAGGCACTTTCTCGTGGACGCCGATTTGGTTGCCGGAACTGTTCCCGACGCGCATGCGTGCGACGGCCGCCGGCTTCATCTTCAATGCGCCGCGGTTGATATCCGCGGTCGCGCCGCTGATCGCGGGCACCCTGATCGTCGGCCTCGGCGGCTACTCCTGGTCGGCAACCTACATCGCCTTGTTCTATATTCTCGGCCTGATCGCCGCGCCGTTCCTGCCCGAGACCAAGGGACAGCCGCTGCCGGAAGCCGACGCGCTGGCGCGACCGCGGGGAGAGGAACGCGTGCCGCAGACGGCGTGAGGAGGGGGTGAATGGTGAGTGGTGAGTGGTGAGTAGTGAACTAGTCCTCACCATTCACCATTCACCACTCACCGTGCATCACACCGGCCGGTCGCCCTTCTCGACGGTGAGCGCGCGGGCATCGACGCCCGGCAGCATGCGGGCGGGATCGCGCGTGACGACCACGTCGAGCACGGTCGGGCTTGCGGTGTTGGCGAGGCCCTCACGCAAGGCGGCGCCGATCTGGCCCGGATCTTCGACGCGGATGCCGTGGCAGCCCATCGCCCGCGTGACCGCGGCGTAGTCCATCTCGACCAGATCCGACGACTGATAATTCCCCTTGCCGAACATCGAGTGCTGCAGCGCCTTCACGTAGCCGGAGGCCGCGTTGTTGAACACGCACAGCACAAACGGCGTGCCGGCGCGGCGCGCGGTCTCCAGTTCCCCGATCGTCATATTGAAGCCGCCGTCGCCGGTGAGGCCGACGACGCGGCGGCGGCCGGCGGCGATCTGCGCCCCCATGCTGCCGGGCACGCCGTAGCCGATCGAAGCGAGCCCGCGGTCGGCGATGAAGTGGCGCCCGGCGCGCTTGGTGTCGAACAACAGGCCGCCCCAATGGCCGGCAAACCCGCCGTCGGCCACCAGGATCGCATCTTCCGGCATCACCGTGTTGAGTTCGTCGATCAGGCGGCCCACGTTGATCGGCTTCTCGCTCGATTTGAGGCGGTCCGCCGCGCCCGCGCGCCATTTGCTCATGCGCGCGGGCACCTCGTCCGCATACGCTTTTCGTCGCGCCCGCGCCGCACTCCCATCACCGAGCGCGGCGGCGAGATCGTTGAGCGCGAGCCGTGCGTCGCCGGCGAGCGCCACCTCCGCGCGCGTGGTGCGGCCGATTTCTTCCGGCAGCACGTCGATGTGGATGAGCGGCGTGCCGGTCGGAAGCAGCTGGAACCGGCGCGTTGCGATCTCGCCGAGCTTGCAGCCGACCACGATCAGCGCGTCGGACGCGGCGATCAGCTCGTTGGCGATGCGCGAATAGCGACCAAACAATCCGGCCGAAAGCGGATGCGTGCAGGCGATCGCGCCCTTGCCCGACATGGTATGCGCAACCGGAATAGCGTGACCTTCCGCGAATGCCTGTAGCGCCTCATATGCCTGCGAAACGTGAATGCCGCCGCCCGCGAGCAGCAGCGGCCGCTGCGCCTTGCTGATAATCGCCGCCGCGCGCTCGACGTCGGCAGGATCGGGCCGCGTTCGCCGCGCCTGCGCCTGCAAGGTTGCCGGGTCGATCCAGAAATCCACCGCGTCGAACACGTAATCGCCGTGACAAATATCCTCGGGCACATCGAGCACCACGGGGCCGGGCCGGCCGCTCGTCGCCACCGCGAAAGCGCGGCGTAGCAACTCCGGCACGCGCTTGACCGCCTCGATGCGGATCACCTCTTTGACCGCCGGCCGCAGAATGTCGGCTTGGCGCGCTTCCTGGGTCATGTTCTTCCCGGCGTGATCGCGGTTGGCGCCGCCGATCAGCACCACTTGCGGAATCCCGGCGTTGAAGCTCTCGACCAGTCCGGTGACGAGATTGGTTGCCCCCGGGCCGAGCGTGGCGTCGCACACGCCCGGACGGTTGGTAACGCGCGCGTAGGCGTCGGCCGCGAACGCACCGCAGCGCTCGTCGTTGATGAGAAAGTGCTTGAGGCCGAGCGCGCGCACCGCCTCGTAGAACGGCAGCAGCTGAAAGCCGCCCATGCCGAACATCGGGCCCGCGTTGGCGATGCGCAACATCTCGGCAAGCGCCTGGCCGCCGTTGAGCTTGCGCGCGGAGTTGGAGGCAACGTCGTTCATGCGGTCTCCTTACGACGGGCAGCGACCAGCCGCGCGACGAGTTCGGCGGCGGGAATTCCGATTTCGCCGCCGTGGCGCGCCGCGGTCTCGTTCACGGCCGTGACGATGCCGTCCTGATAGATCGAAAGGCCGTCGCCGATACGCGCGCTCCAGGCGCTCACCGTCGCGCCCGCGATATTGCGTGCGTCGAGCGCGGGGAGGCGGGCGATCCCGCAATCGTCGATGCCGCGATCGGCGTCGTTATACACCGCCGCAAACACCGCGATCTTGATCGCGGTCTCCGGGCGCCCGCCGAGCAGCGCGCCGTGCGAGCCGGTCAGCACGATCGAGCCGACATCCTGCGGCGTGACCAGCGACGCGGAGTCGAGCGCCAGTACGGTAATGCCGTCGGCTTCGGCCTCCGACACGCGATGCCGTGTTTCTTCCTGCGGCGCCGGCATGGGTGCGGCGGGAAGATCGCTCGCGGCGAAGAGATCGAGGGCCACGTTCGCATGCATGCCGGCGCGAATGCCGGCGGCGGCCGCCGGATCGTTGACATAAGTGATAATGCCGCGCTTGGCGCAATCGACGCCGTCGCCGATGCGGGCCGAACGGTGGCCGATGGCGGCCGCCGGCACGGCCATGCTGGCGAGATAGGCAAGCCCGCTGATGCCCGCGCGTTCGCGCCCGACGCCCGCGTCGCTCAGGATCACCGCCTTCAGGCCGGCCTTGGCCGCGACATACGCCGCGTAGATCCCCCCGTGCGAGGCGGCGATGGCGGCGCGGCCGCGCGCGTCGGTGCCCAGCATGGTGACGCTGTCGGTGACGAGCGGCGAACTGGTTGGGGTTGTACTCATCTGTGTGGAAGGCGGTTCGTGCTCAAAGGGTTGAACCATGCTGATCCACGGTGTGCAAGAAGCCTCGCAGCATGATCAATCTTCCAGCAGCATCATGCCGGCGCCGCGGAAGCCGCCGTCGATCGCGATGATTTCGCCGGTGAGGTAGCCCGACTGCGCCGGATCAAGCAGAAACAGCACGGTGCCGGTCATCTCTTCCGGCGCGGCGTAGCGGCGCATCGGCACGTGACGAATCCATCCCTGGCGCACCTCGGGCGTGTGCACCGCCTTGACCAGCGGCGTTTCCACCGGCCCCGGCGCAATCGCGTTGACGCGGATGTTGAAGCGGGCGAGGTCGACCGCCATCACCTGGGTGAGCGTGTGAACCGCGCCCTTGGACGGGCCATAGGCGACGCGGCCCTTCGAACCGCGCACGCCGGCAATCGAGCCGACGTTCACGATGGCGCCGCCGCCCTGTTGCTTCATGATGCGCGCCGCCGCGCGGGCGACGATGAAGGTGCCGGTCACGTTGATGTCGAGAATTCTCCGGAACAAATCGACCGGCGTATCGAGCACGTGCACGTCGGCGCCGATGCCGGCCGAGTTGAGGACGCCGTCGAGGCGGCCGAATGCTTTCGCCATCGCGTTGATGGCCGCAACTGCAGCCGGTTCGTCAGTCACGTCGAGTTCACCGATGCGCACGGCGCGGTTGCCGCGGAACCGCCGGCGCACGCGTTCGAGCGCCTTTTCGTCGCGGTCGAGGACGCCGACCTGCCAGCCGGCGCCGAGCAGCGCCTCGACACAGGCGAGCCCGATTCCCGAGGCGCCGCCGGTCACGATCGCGGCGCGCCCATTTTGGCGACTGCGCTTTCCCGTCGTCTTGACCGCGGATTTTGCTTTCGCCATCGCTCCCCCCCTCGTTTTTCTGCCTAACCCTTGCCGCCCTCGCGGCGCTTGCCCATGATGATCTCAGAACGGCGCAATCGGCCGTAGAGCAGATCCCGAAAAGTGGGTACCTGTTTTCGGAAAAAGATCATGCTCCGTAAATAAGGGAGGAAGCATAATGACGATCTTGAGAAGCCGGCGCAGTGTCCTGCTGGCCGGCGCCGCCGCTGGCGCCACCATCACGATGCCGTGGGTCGCGCGGGCCGCCCCGGAATTTTCCCTCAAATATGCCAACAACGTTCCGACCACACATCCGCTGAATGTGCGCGCCAAGGAGGCGATGGACCGCATCAAGGCGCAGACCAACGGGCGCGTGGAGATCGAAATCTTCCCCAACAATCAGCTCGGCTCGGATACCGATATGCTAAGCCAGCTGCGCTCGGGTGCGATCGAGTTTTTCACGCTGTCGGGACTGATCCTTTCCACCCTCGTGCCGGTCGCTTCGATCAACGGCATCGGCTTCGCGTGGGGAAGCTACGATCAGGTCTGGCCCGCCATGGACGGCGGCCTCGGCGCCTACATCCGCGCGCAGATCGACAAGGCTGGCCTGCACGCCATGGAGCAGGCGTGGGACAACGGCTTTCGCCAGATCACCTCGTCGACCCGGCCGATCAAGACGCCCGACGATCTGAGCGGGTTCAAAATCCGCGTGCCGCCGAGCCCGCTGTGGACCTCGATGTTCAAGGCGTTCGACGCGGCGCCCACGTCGATCAATTTCTCGGAAGTCTATTCGGCGCTGCAGACCAAGGTGGTCGAGGGACAGGAAAATCCGCTCGCGGTGATTTTCTTTGCCAAGCTCTACGAGGTGCAGAAGTATCTCTCGCAAACCAATCACATGTGGGACGGCTTCTGGTTCCTCGCGAACGGCAAGGCGTGGCAGGGGCTCCACGCCGACGTGCGCGACGTGATCGCCAAGAACCTCAATCAATCGGCGCTCGACCAGCGCGATGACGTGAAGAAAGCCAACGACACCTTGCAGGCGGATCTGACCTCCAAAGGCATGGAGTTCATCAAGGTCGACCCGGCGCCCTTCCGCGCCAAGCTCCAGGCCGCCGGCTTCTACAAAGAGTGGCGCGGCAAGTACGGCGACGACGCCTGGGCGGTGCTGGAAAAATTCACCGGCCCGATCTCGTGAAAATCCCTCCCCGCGAAGCGGGGAGGGTGGACGCGCGCGGAGCGCGCGGCCGGGTGGGGGGTTGTGAATGAAATCCGAATCTGCCGCGTCCGCCGACGTTCCGGTTGGTGCGGTTCGTTCTATCCTCGCCCGCATCGACTCCGTCCTCGGCCGCGCGGTTGAAATTCCGGTCGCGCTGCTGACCGCGGTCGAGATCGTCATCCTGTTTGCCGGCGTGGTAGCGCGCTACGGCTTTCGCCGGCCGTTCACCTGGTCGGACGAACTCGCCTCGATCCTATTCCTGTGGCTCGCCATGCTCGGCACCGTGGTGGCGTTCCGCCGCATGGAGCACATGCGCATGGCGATGCTCGTCACGCGCGCCGGCCCGCGGCTGCGCGCTTTTCTCGAGGCACTGGCGGTCGCGACCACGATCGCCTTCCTGGTGCTGATCCTCGGGCCGGCGATCGAACATGCGGCCGACGAGGCGATGGTGGTGACGCCGGCGCTGGAAATTCCCAGCGTGTGGCGCGCCGCCGCCCTGCCGGTCGGCTGCGGCCTGATGCTGCTGTTCGCGGCGCTGCGCCTCGCTCGGGTCGGCGGGTTTCTCGATGTCGTGCTGGCGCTTGGGTTGATCGTCGCGATCGGCGCGGCGTTATGGCTGCTCAAGCCGGTCCTGATGGCAATCGGCAATTACAAGCTGCTCGTGTTCTTCGTGTTTCTCGTCGGCGCCGGCGTGCTCGCCGGCGCGCCCATCGCCTTCGTATTTGCGCTCGCGACCTTCGCTTTCCTTGCGATCACCACCCGCACGCCGCTGAGCGTCGTGGTCAGCCGCATCGACGAAGGCATGTCGCACATCATTCTGCTCGCCGTTCCGCTGTTCGTCTTCCTCGGGCTGCTGATCGAGGCGACCGGCATGGCCAAAGCGATGGTCGATTTTCTCAGCGCGCTGCTTGGGCATTTGCGCGGTGGCCTCTCCTACGTGTTGCTGGGCGCCATGTACCTCGTCTCCGGCATTTCCGGTTCGAAGGCGGCCGACATGGCAGCGGTCGCGCCGGTATTGTTTCCCGAGATGAAGGCGCGCGGCGCACGGCCCGGCGATCTTGTGGCGCTGCTCTCGACGTCGGGCGCCATGTCGGAGACGATCCCGCCGAGCCTCGTGCTGATAACGATCGGCTCGGTGACCGGCGTGTCGATCGCCGCGTTGTTCACCGGCGGATTGCTGCCGGCGCTGGTGCTGGCGCTGGCGCTGTGTGGCGTCGTGTGGCGGCGCTATCGCAACGACGATCTCTCCCACGTGCGGCGCGCCCCGGCAACAGAGATTCTCAAAACATTCGAGCTGGCATTGCCCGGCCTTGCGCTGCCCTTCCTCATCCGCGCGGCCGTCGTCGAGGGCGTCGCCACCGCGACGGAGGTTTCCACCATCGGCATCGTCTACACGTTCGTTGTAGGGCTTGTGCTCCTGGGCAAATTTCCGTGGGGCCGCCTCATGCCGATGCTGATCGATACCGCTTCCTTATGCGGCGCCATTCTCTTCATCATCGGCGCGGCGACCGCGATGGCGTGGGCCCTCACGCAGTCGGGCTTCTCGCGCGATCTCGCCGCGGCGATGACTGGCCTGCCCGGCGGCGGCGCCACCTTTCTGGTCGTGTCGATCGTGGCATTCATCGTGCTCGGCAGCGTGCTGGAAGGGATTCCGGCGATCGTCCTGTTCGGTCCGCTGCTGTTTCCGATCGCCCGGCAGGTCGGCATCAACGAGGTGCACTACGCCATGGTGGTTGTGCTCGCCATGGGTATCGGCCTGTTCGCCCCGCCCTTCGGGGTGGGCTATTATGCCGCCTGCGCCATCGGGCGGGTGAGCCCGGACGAGGGGGTTCGGCCGATCTGGGGGTATCTGGTGGCCCTCCTGGTGGGGCTCGCCATCGTCGCCGCGGTGCCGTGGCTATCTATCGGTTTCCTCGGTAAATAGCGGGTTTCTTGCCCTTACGGCCGGCGCCTGGCGGTATGGATAGAGCGGAAATGCCCGGAAAATCGGCATAAGTCACCATTTTATCGCCTCAATGCGAGGTGCAAAAGACAGCGCCGGAATCGCTGTTATCGACAAGTTTCCTCGATAAATAGCGGTTTTTGCGGTGGCCAGCGGCCACGAATCTAGTATCAATGCGCCGGGCGTGATTCGGCGTCTCCAAACACGATGTGGTTCAACACCGGGAGTCCTAACGACATGGCAAAGGCAGCCACACCTACCACAGTCACCATCAAGCACCTCGCCGCGTCCCTCGCGGAATCCCACGAGGTCCCGAAAAAGCAGGCCGAGACGATCCTCAACGACCTGGTGGGGCTCCTCGTCAAACACCTCAAGAAGGGCGAGCGCATCCGCATGAGCGGCCTCGGCATTCTCCAGGTGCGCAAGCGCGCGGCCCGCATGGGACGCAATCCGGCGACCGGCGAGCCGATCAAGATCAAGGCGAGCAAGAAAGTCGCGTTCCGCGCCGCCAAGGAACTCAAAGAAGCTGTTTGAGGTACTCGACCAGCTAAGCTGCCGCGCCTGAATGAATACGCAGGCGCGGTAGCTTGGTTTGTGATGCAGGCCGCCGCGCGGCCGCCGCTCCACGTCGCTGTGTTGCCAGTAGAGTAGACGTGATGACGGCACGTCCGTTCCCCGATCGGTCCAGTCTCACGATTTGTTTCGCCCACGTCGCCTATCGGCTGGGTGAGCGCTTTGCCGTGCGCAATACCGGCCTGCGCGCCCTCGAGGTGCGCAGCCTCGATGATTTCTCCGCGCGCATTCCCGAGGCGGACGTTGTCGTGGTCTCCGGGCTGTGGCGCAACGACCTGATCGCACGCGCGACGAAGCTGCGGTTCATTCAATCGATCGGCGCCGGCGTCGATCAGTTCGACCGCGATACTTTGAGCGCGCGCGGCATCCGTCTCGCCAGCGCCCAGGGCGTCAACGAGCGCGCGGTCTCGCAGCATGCGATGGCGCTGATGCTTGCGCTGATGCGGCACATTCCGGCGGCGCGTGACAATCAGCAGCGCCGGCATTGGCGCGGCATGATTTCCGATCTCACGCAGCGCGAGGACGAACTCGGCGGCAAGACGCTGCTGATCGTCGGCCTCGGCCGCATCGGCTCGCGCCTCGCGACGCTCGCGCGCGCTTTCGGGCTGCGGGTGATCGCGACCAAGCGCGACCCGTCGAAAGGCGCCGACGCCGCCGACGCCGTGGTCTCCGATGCGCACTTGCGCGAGGTGCTGCCCCAGGCCGACGTCGTCGCGCTCACCTGTCCGCTCACGCCGCAGACCGAGAAGCTGATTGACGCGGCCGCGCTCGCGGCGATGAAACCATCAGCTTATCTGATCAACGTCGCGCGCGGGCGCGTGGTGGACGAGCCTGCGCTCATTGCCGCGCTCGAAGCAAAACGGATCGCCGGGGCCGCGCTCGATTGCACGGTCGAAGAACCGCTGCCGGAAGCCTCGCCGCTGTGGGGCTTTGACAACGTATTGATCAGCCCGCATACGGCCGGCGAGACGCGGCGCTACGAAGACAACGTGCTCGACATTCTGCTCGAGAATCTCGAACGCCTGTGGCGCGGCGAGACCGAACTGAAGAATCAGATTGTATAACCTCGCGGGGCTGATGTAGCCTGTCGTCGAGCTGCCTGGCGACAGTGCCGAAATCCCTATTTTGAGCGGCAGCGCTAGTGCCGTCGGCGGGCTCGCACTCTAAGCATCAAGTTGACCCGGTTTTGCAGATGCCGCCCGGCATCCGCAGGAAAACGGATCCACATGCGTCAGAGCATGATCCCGAAAAGTGGAAACCGGTTTTCGGAAAAGATCATGCTCCAAGAAAAGGCTAGAGCGTGATGACGATTCGAAGATAAGTCATCACGCTCTAATGCATGCAACCTCATTCGGAGAGGTGGCGCCATGAAGCTCGTCCGCCGACAATTTCTTCGTCTCATGGCGGGTACCGCCGCACTGCCGGCTCTGACGCGAATGGCTGCGGCGCTGGCGTATCCGACGCGGTCGGTGCGCGTCATAGTCCCCTTTCCCGCCGGTGGCGGACCCGACGTCGCGGCACGCCTGCTGGCGGCTTGGTTATCGGATAGGCTCGGTCAGTCGTTCGTCGTCGAGGACCGGCCGGGCGCCGGCGGCACCCTTGCGACCGAAGCCGTCGTGCGCGCGGCTCCGGACGGCTACACCCTGCTGAGCTCCAGCGCGGCCAACGCTGTCAACGCCTCGCTCTATGACAATCTCAGCTTCAATTTCGTGCGCGATACCGCGCCGGTCGCGCGCATCGGCGACATCCCGTTCGTCATGGTGGTCCACCCGTCGCTGCCAGCCAACAGCGTTGCCGAATTCATCGCCTACGCGAAGGCAAACGCAAGCAAGGTGAACATGGCCTCGGCGGGGGTGGGAAGCTTTTCGCACGTGTCCGGCGCGCTGTTCACGATCATGGCCGGCGTCGACCTGCTGCACGTGCCATATCGCGCCAATTTCATGCCGGACCTCCTCGCCGGACAGACGCAGGTCGCATTCACGACGATAACGTTCTCGATCCCCTACATTCGGACCGGAAAGCTGCGCGCCCTCGCAGTCACCTCCGCAAGGCGCTCGGCGACGCTGCCGGACCTGCCGGTCATCGGCGACTTCGTGCCCGGCTACGAGGCGATCGGGTGGTACGGCATCAGCGCGCCCACCAAAACGCCGGGCGACGTCATCGACAAGCTCAACGCCGAGACCAACGCCGGCCTGGCGGACGCCAAGCTCAACGCGCGTCTCGTCGATATCGGCGTCGAGCCGACGCCGCTGACGCCGGCCGAGTTCGGCAAGCTCATCGCCGACGATACCGAGAAGTGGGGCAAGGTTCTGCGCGCGGCCGGACTGAGGGGAGAGTAGTGGCGAGTCGGACATGCTGCTCGGCCAGCCTCTGAGTTAACGCGAGGCCTTGGCATTTGCGCCAATCGGCGTTGGTTCGTACTTCTGAACCATCAACACCGTTGTGGTTTTGTTGACGAACGCTTTGATCAGCACCGGAGGGCGCGGCTGGCGCATTTTCCATCGTGCCATCATGACCGGGCCAAACGTCATGATCTGCCCGTCAAGATCGGCGGCTTGCTCCATGGTATCGAGATCGCCGCGTTCCACGGTCATCGGCAAATTGATGTCGCAAGACCAATCCTTTCCATCCTTGAAATTCGTGAAGCTCGCACCGACGTTTTGATTGGGTTGCATTGATTTGTACACCTTCAAGGTCGTCTTTCCAACAGTCATGGACGCACCTGTCGATCCAGCTGCGTCGGTCAGTCCCAGAGCGCTTGCCTTGGACGGCAGATCGCGGGCGTCTTCCCAAATTGCCAAGCAGAACGAAACATAGTCGGCGAGCCGCGCCGTCTTCGCCTCCTGCGCGCTGGCTAATGCAGGAACCATTACCCCTACTACGGCAGCGATGAATATTCGGATCATTGGAAACCTCCACGCATGGCTTGGGTTGCCTACCCCCACCGTGGTCGGCCACACGGCACGACAGTATCGTTCAGCTGTTAAAACTCGATGTTCGATAACGACTAAATTTTTCAGATAAGTCAGATACATGCCGCCGCCATACGGCGTGTTCGACAGGCCGAGAACTAGGCGCTGACTTTGGCGTCGAGCCGCAATCGGGTGATGTGACCGATTTCCGCGAGCGCAGTCGCAAGCTCGGCGGCCGGATCGTTCTTCAGGCGTCGCTCGAATTCCGCGAGGATCGACGCGCGCGTATGCCGGCGCACACAGATGATGAAGGGGAATCCGAACCGCTCGCGATAGGCCGCATTGAGCCGCTCGAACCGGGCAAATTCCTCATCGCTCAGGCGGTCGAGACCGAGGCCGCCTTGCTCGGATTTCGATGCCTCGGTCATGGCGCCCGCACGGGCGAGCTTGCCGCCGAGTTCGGGATGGCCGCGCACGAACGCGAATTGCGTTCCCGTCGGCGCATCATGCACCGCTTGCATCAAGGCCGCGTGCAGCGCCGCCACCGTGGGATACGGCCGGCCGGCCGCGGCGCGTTCGGCCACCCACGGCGCATGCTCGAACACCTCGCCGAGCACCGCGACAAACTGTGCGGCCGGCATGGCGTTGATCTTTAGGAGCGAATGGGTGGTCGCGGTCATTCTTGCCCGTGTATATGATCCGATGGCATTGCGGTCGACCGGGTCCTCCGCGTCGGTCCCGCCATCCGGAAAAACTCGGGGTTCAGGTACATGTTGCCATCGTCAGTGGATGTTGTCGTCGTCGGGGCCGGGAATGCGGCATTCTCGGCGGCACTCGCGGCCGCCGAAAGCGGCGTCTCGGTGCTCATGCTGGAGCGGGCGCCGGAGGACGAGGCGGGCGGCAACAGCCGCTTCACCGCGGGCGCAATGCGCTGTGTCTACGACGGCGTCGACGATCTCAAGGCGCTGATGCCCGATCTGACCGAGGAGGAAATCCGCAACACCGACTTCGGCAAATATACGGAAGACATGTTCTTCGACGATATCGGTCGCGTCACCGAGTTTCGCGCCGATCCGGATCTTGCCGAGCTGCTGGTCAAGAAGAGCCGCGAGACGATGCGGTGGATGCGCGGCAAGGGCGTCAGGTTTGCGCCGATCTATGGCCGCCAGGCCTTCAAGGTGGACGGCAAGTTCAAATTCTGGGGCGGCCTCACCGTCGAGAGCTGGGGCGGCGGTCCTGGGCTGATTGCCGCCTGGACCGAGATCGCGCGCAAGAACGGGGTCACACTGGTCTATCAGGCGCGTGGGCTCAGCCTCCTCGCCGACGACGACGGCGTGAAGGGCATTCGCGTGCGCCATGCCGGCAAGACCACCGACGTCAAGGCGAAGTGCATCGTGCTCGCGGCCGGCGGCTTTCAGGCGAACACCGAGTGGCGTACGCGTTATCTTGGACCAGGCTGGGAGCTTGCCAAGGTGCGCGGCACGCGTTTCAACACCGGCGACGGCATCAAGATGGCGCTCGACATCGGCGCGCAGCCGACCGGCAACTGGTCGGGCGGCCACGCGGTCGGCTGGGACCGGAACGCGCCGGAGTTCGGCGACCTCGCCGTCGGCGACAATTTTCAGAAGCACAGCTATCCGTGGGGGATCATGATCAACGCCCGCGGCGAGCGCTTCGTCGACGAGGGCGCCGATTTCCGCAACTACACCTATGCCAAATACGGCCGCGTGATCCTGGAGCAGCCGAGCCAATTCGCTTGGCAGATTTTCGACCGCAAGGTGCTGCACCTGCTGCGCGACGAGTACCGCATCAAGCGGGTGACGAAGGCGCGCGCGGACACGCTCGAGGAATTGGTGACAAAGCTCGACGACGTGAATGCCGCCCGCGCGCTCGAAAACATCAAGGCCTATAACGCGGCCGTGATGACCGACGTGCCGTTCAATCCCAACGTCAAGGATGGGCGCGGCACGCGCGGATTGGCCATCCCCAAATCGAATTGGGCCAACACGATCGACGAGCCGCCGTTCGAGGCTTATGCGGTGACCTGCGGGCTCACCTTCACTTTCGGCGGGGTGCGGATCGACACGGGCGCGCGCGTGATCGACACCGACGGCGAGGTCATCCCCGGGCTCTTTGCCGCGGGCGAACTGGTCGGCGGGTTGTTCTATTTCAACTATCCGGGCGGCAGCGGCTTGATGGCGGGATCCGTATTCGGACGCATCGCCGGGAACTCGGCGGGGCAACGTGCCGCGCAGATGCCGTGAAGATAGGCGAATGGTGAGTGGTGAGTAGTGAGTAGTGAGTAGTGAGTGTGAAGTAGGTCCTTGCCACTCACTACTCACCATTCACTACTCAACCACCCACTCACTTTCTACTCACGCCCGTTTCCGGTGCTCGCCCAGTTCGATCAGGGCAGCCGAAGGCGTGGCCAATTCCGCGGGCGCAGGCGCGGCGAAGCTAAGGCTGTTCGGGTCGGTAAAGGCGGCGAGCGGCTTGGGCTTGCTGAACAGGAATCCCTGCACTTCGGTGCAGCCCTGATCGCGCAGGAACGCGAATTGTTCCTCGGTCTCGACTCCTTCGACCGTGACATCGAGATTGAGCTGGCGGGCGAGCACGAACATCGACCGCACGATCGCCGCCGAGCGGCGATGGTTCGGCAGGTCCATCGTGAAGATGCGGTCGATCTTGATACGCTCGAAGTTGAGCTGGCGCAGGTTGCCCATGGAGGTGTAGCCGGCGCCGAAGTCGTCCATCGCCACCTGGATGCCGAGTGCACGCAGGCGCGCGAACATGCTGGCGGTCTGCTCGAAGTCCTTGATCAGGACGTCCTCGGTGACCTCCAGCTCGAGCCGGCGCGGATCGAGACCGGACGATTTGATGACCTCGCGAACCCGATCGACCAATTCGCTGTTGAGCTGGATCGGCGACACGTTCACCGACACGCGCACGTCGGCCGGCCATTGACGCGCCGCATCGACGGCGCGGCGGATCATCAAATCCGTCAGCCCGTCGATCAGCCCGTTTTCTTCCGCCAGCCGCACGAATTCCGGCGGAGGAATCGGCCCGAAGTCGGGGTGGAACCAGCGGCCGAGTGTCTCGAAGCCGCACACGCGCAAATCGCTGGTGTGAACCAGCGGCTGGAAGAACGCCTGGATGTCGCCGTTGTCGATCGCCGTGCGCAACTGCGCGCTG
Source organism: Hyphomicrobiales bacterium (assembly GCA_019243195.1). GTDB lineage: Bacteria > Pseudomonadota > Alphaproteobacteria > Rhizobiales > Xanthobacteraceae > AP-16. The sequence continues at coordinate 508 of JAFAUQ010000069.1, read as the reverse complement.
AGCGCCATGCGGCGTTGGCGCTCCTGCCCCAGCGCTTCGTTATATTGGCGGCATTTGCCGCGGCCGCCGGCCTTGGCGTAATGCAAGGCGAGGTCCGCGTTCTTCAGCAGGTCGTCGGCAGTCGCGGCGTCATGCGGGTAGACCGCGACGCCGACCGACGCGCCGACCGTAGTCGAGCGCTCGCCGAGGTCGATCGAGCGGTTGAGCAAGCGGCGCAGCTGCTGCCCGACCAGGCGCGCTTCGAGCGAGTCCTGGAGATTTTCGTAGAGCACGACGAATTCGTCGCCGCCGAAGCGCGCGACGACGGTCCCGTGCGGTAGCTCGAACTTCAGTTTTTCGGCGACGGTGCGCAGAATACGGTCGCCCATGGCATGGCCGTGGACGTCGTTCATCTGCTTGAAGCGGTCGAGGTCGACCCAGATGATCGCGCACGGCCGGCCTTCCTCGACGCATTGCGCGAGGCGCGCCTGCAGGACGTCTCGGTTGGGCAGGCCGGTGAGCACGTCGT
>JAFAUQ010000193.1 GCA_019243195.1 Hyphomicrobiales bacterium | reverse complement strand
CCAACCAAAGCTTGGAGAACAGCATGCGCAAGACACTCGTGATTGCGGCCGCCGCCGCGCTCATCGGCTCCGCTGCGTTCGGCAAGCCTATGACGTCGGTACCGGAAGCCGTGACGGTAACGGACTATTACAAGCAGAACGTCTACGATCCCTCCGATCAGAAGATCGGCGAGATCAAGGACGTGCTGATCGGCAGCGACGGCAAGGTGGTGGCTTTCATCATCGAGGTCGGCGGCTTCATCGGCGCCGGCGCCAAGGACGTGGCCGTTCCGTTCTCGGACGTCAAGGGCACCAAGAAGAACGACAAATGGTACCTGACGATGAACGCGGACAAGGACGAACTCAAGAACGCGCCCGGACTGACCTACGACCGCAACGCCACGCGGTGGGTGCCGGAGAAGAAATAACTCGACGTCGCGGACGTTGATTAAAAGTGCCGGCCTCGCGGCCGGCACTTTTTGTTATATTCGCACGGAGCTGAACTTGTCCTAGCCGGACGACGCCGGCGCTTTCGCGGTCGCCGCCTGCTGCGCGGTCGCTGCCGCCTTTTCCAGGGCGGCCATCAGCTGCTGGCATTGCCGGATCAATTCCACCGCGCACAGCGGTGTGAGCACCATGCGCGCGGCGGGAAGCCGCCGGCCGGTCGGCTGATCGCGTGCTCCGCCCGGGTCGAGCCGGGTCACCGTGAACTCGATGCGCAGATTCTGCCCGTCGAAAATCCACTGGCCGATCGAATCCGCGAACGTCTCGGACAGGTCGGGAATGTCCTGATAGCGCAGCTTCGGCAGCGCCATGCCCGCGCGCGCCGTGGCCGGATCCATCTTGCGAGTTTCTGCCGTTTCGCTCGCCCGTGCTTCCTCTGCCATATCCGGCCTCACTGCATTGCTTCTATGGCAACACGCTACGTCACCTTGCGGGTAATCACAAATCGTAAAGCTTCGGCCCAAAATCGATGGGCGATAAAGCCTTCGCTATAACATCGCCGCTACTCTCGCCGGTACTGGTTCGTGCCAGGGCGCCAAGTTGCTCGAGTATGCCGATTGGCGGATCGACCGCCTACATTCTCGGTATTTGCTTCACGCATTTTCAAGCATCCCTGCCTATAATCGCGGCACACGGAAAGAACCTAACATGGCAGAGACCGGCCATCGGTCAGATGATGGGGAACATAAAATTCCGACAGTTCTCCCATGAAACGCGCGTGTCTTCTCGTACTTGCGGCAATGATCGGCGCCGGGGCGCTGACCATCCGAACACATTTCGCCAACACCCTGACTGGGATGTTCGCTGGCCCCGAGCCGGTCATTTCCTCAATCCGTTATACGCTGGAAATCGAGGTACAGGGGAAGCGCTACACCGCAACGAGCGTCGTTCAGACATATGTGTATGAAAAATCAGAGTGGGCGTTCGAAATCGGCCAGAAGTACGTCTATCGCCATCGGGGAGAAGGACTGGGAATCCGATTGGATGACGGTCGCGCAATTGCCGTCAAACTCCGGTCTCTTAAGACGCCCCCGGATTACAAACCTTACGACAAAGATGTTGTGCTCCGGTTTGCCTCCGAACAGAAGTCATTTCCCATCGATTTGCGTCCGGTAGGTTCGGGACCGCCTCAGGCCGTCGTCTTCGATGACGCGGTGGCTCCTAGCCAGGGGTGGCGATTCGACTGGCTGCATCCGGAGCGGACGCTCGGACGCGGTGCCCGGATCGCCCGCTTCGACATGACGCCTACGCGTGACCCGCCGACGTTCGATCTCGGCAAGGCTGTGCCGCGGGTCGTCGTCGATCGGCGTAAGAACCGGCAACAGATGATCCCCGGCGACGAAGATGTCTGGTTCGGCTTTGATGCGGTCCGCGCCAGGCTCAAAAACCCAAATCCCCTTGATGAGACAAAGGAAGTCGTCCTTAGCGAGGAGACACACCAGACCAAGTGGGTTGATGCGACCGATCGGTTCTCGGGCGGCGGGATGTGGTCGCTCGTAACCGAGGTCGAACCTATCGACGTTCGATACTCCTCGGATTTCGGAACCATCACGCTTTTAGTGGACGATAAGCCAACTGTAGCGCCCACTTTGTTCGTACAGAGAGAACGTGTGAAACGCCGGAACCCGGCCAATCCGGTTGAGCAATGGGCACCCATCGTATGTATTCTACACACCGGGTGCGCCGATATTCTCCCCCGCCCCTCCGGGCTAAGCAAAACGACCGGTGCATTGATCGATCCGGCGACCGAGGATGTGTATATTGCCCGGGGCGACGCGTTTACGACCGCCAATACTGAATTTCAGAAGGACGAAATAGCCGAAATGAACGGACGTCCGCATTGAACAGGGGTAGCGAAGAGGCCCGATAAGCATGCGCGTGCAAGAGTTCGCTCCGCGGCTTGGTGCGATCACCCTGATGATGTTGTCTCTGAGCGGGCTGCAGACGCCGGCCATCAGCCACGAGCTTGATGTCACGGCCTTGATCCCGCTTCAACGCATAAAGCCTTATTACCTCGACAAAGCAAAGGGCATTGGTCCTCGCTTTGAATTCGGTTTCGCACCGCCTGAAGTCACTTCGCCATGTGCCAAATCAATTAAGACAAACGTGAATGCGGCAGACTTCGTTGGCTTTATTGGCAGCGGGTGGAATTCCGAAGAATTTCGGGCGAAGGCAAGTACCGGCTTATTATCACCGAGCGAGGCAGCGCAGCTGCCCACCCATGAAGGTTATGCCCTATCAGGCAAGGTCGGATATCGTCCGCAATGTGCACCAATCTGTTCTCGGGAGCCGGGGGACGCGGGTTTTGTACCGGAACAATCTCCGGGAGCGGCTACGCAGTCGTGTACAATTTTGACCCTATTGCTTGCCGATATGACAATATAGCCGTAGCGAACGTCCTTGAACGTCATCTCTTGATCACCGCCAATGACTCTCGGGAACCCGAGCCCAATTGCGCAACAAAGCTCAAAGCATTTGTAATGGACGTCGATCGTGTGTTGGCGGTGAATCCCCGCGACATCTTCATCATATACGATGTTCTGGACCGGCATTTCCCGCTTCATGGCTGCACGATCGACGTAGCTTCCGGCATCTTCAAGGAATCGAAATATTTTCAGTCGATCGGAATGAATGGACGGACGCACGTATTCGCCCTGAGCAGCGAAACTTCGGATCGCCAGGGAGTAGCGGTAAGTTTTGGGCTCACGGAAACGGGCGACTCATACCTTCCATTTGCAATGTGGTCCCCTCCATTCCCGTAATGCGGCGGTTAACGGCATTTTCGTCGGCTGCGGCTCGTTCAAAGCCTCGCGTCTCGCCGACCCGACCCGTTCGTCGATCGAGGAGAACCGGACGGTTTTTCAATTCGCCAAAGAGATCGCGTTCGTTCGCCTCGGCCATCCGGAGTACCCGGGCAAACGGCGTCAACCTCACCGGCGAAAGCAGCGCCGCGGCGATGTTCGACATGAACGGTACCGGCTTTGCCGTGCACACGGGCTGGACGCAGCCGGGCACGGTCCACTCAGCGAATTGTCACGCTGCGCAAATGATAGGCGGCCTGCAGGCCATCGAGGCTGCGCCCGGTCAGCCCCTGCACCTGGCGGTCGAGCGCGGCCGCGGCCGGGCCGCCTTGGAACGCGCTGCTGGTGTAGGCGAAAAACGGTGCGCACGCCGGGTCCGGCTTCGGGCGACTGCGGTTGCTCTCGCGATCCACGGCTACGACCGGCGTGTCGGCCGGCAGCCCTTCGACCGCGCTGCGTGCGTGGCCGGTCAGCAGCACGCCGGTAACCATCGTCTGCGGGCCGGCCGAAATTCGCCAGAGGGTCGCGCGCGCGGTGTTGAGCACCAGGAACACCTCACCGGCCCGCTCGACCCGCACGTCGACCGGTACCGGCGCCGGATCGCCGGTTTCGTTCGCCGACACCTCGGGCCTGGAGATGGATACCGCCTGCATCGAAGCGTTCGGCGCGACGGCCAGGAGGTGGCAGCGCGCGTTGTCCGGCACGGACTCGAGCTTGCGCCAGTCCCGCAGTTCCCCCCGCTGGCCGAGGCAGTCTTCGCTGCTGATACGGAAGCCGTCCATATAGCCGACGCAGGCGCCGCTGTTGGCGAGCCCGTGCGGCTTCGAGACGCCGGCGGGCAACAAAAACGAGTCGCCGCCGTGCACGGGCAGCTCGATCTCGCGGGTGATCACATAGCGGAAACTCATGCTCAGCGCGAAATCGGGCGATAGTTTCGAACGGAACGGAGCGCTCGCTCCCTCTATCCAGGCGATGACCTCGTCGGGACGCGCGCGCCAGATCGCGCCAGTGCGCAGGAGCTCAACGAGGCCCGCCTTTTCCGGAAAGGTAGCCGGCACAGTGAGCTCGGACGGTGACACCAGAGTGTGCTGGTCGAGTTCACGAAATCCAGCCGGGTAATAATCGGTGAAATCGAGCGTCGGGTCAGAGCCGATTTTGATCGTCCGCGGCCCGCTCGCACGTTGTGAGGAAAACATCGCCGACGGCACATGCAAGACATCCGCCGAATGCTGATAAACATCACGGTCAGGCAGGCGTCCGAAGCTCGCGGACAACTCGTACGCCGAGAGGCTCTGGTCTTCGTGGGATCCGCTGCGCCGCTGCATGTAAAAGCCGCTACAGCCGTCGAGCGAGAAGTCCACTCGGTCTGCCGGAAGGCCGCGCACCGCCGCCTGAGCGGGAATCACCACAACGCGGCGCACCCGCGCGACATCGCCTTCGAAATCCCAGATCAGCGCGTTTCCGGCAAGGAACAGAGTGAGCGGCCTTGCGCCCGGCGCGACGTCGACGCGGACAATCCTGGTGAGCAGATCGGGCGCGATGACAACGTTGCCCAAGGTTTCGCCAGTGAACACCGTCGCGGCGATAAACTCCTCATCGCGCGGCACCGGCGCCGCCACGCATGCCTGGAATTGCCGCAGGACGCCCGCGGTTTCCCGGCGCGCGGCCTCGCGCGCGGCGGCGAGGTCGTCCGGGTCGCCCGCCGCGGCGCGCGTGGCCAAGGCAGCCAGCAACGCCAACGCCAGGGCGGCGGGCAGTCGAGGCATGGCGCTTCCCGTCCGGATACGAGACCCCAGTCTAGACGACTTGGTTGAAGAATTATTTGCGAATTAAAGTCGCATTGGCGCAACGCCGGTGAGGTTTAAAAAACGATCCGCATCGCTGCCGACACCGGGAGCGACCGGACGGTACCAAAATCAAGCAATTCCTTAAACCGATTGACCTAGATTGCGAGAGTTTTGGCCCTTTGGGAGGGCATGAACATGATCGGGATTCGGCGCGGGATCATCGTCGCCGCAGCGCTTGCCGCAGCCCTCGCGGCCGTGTGTGCGTGGCGCTTCGCGTCGAGCAGCCTGGCCGGCGGCGCGGAGCCGTTCAATCCGCTGCGGGGGATGTTTGCGACGGTCTCGAACACGGATCGTGATCTGGTCGACCTTGAGATTGTCGGCTCGACGAGCCGGATTCCAAACGCTCATCAAATCGAACCGGGGCGGGTGCTGCGCTTTCGTCTCGAGAAGGCGTACGTGATCGCCCTACTCACCGAAAGAGAGGCGGGATACGAAATCGTCGAATTCAGCGTTGATCGCAACACCGGTCTCCCGGAGTCGTTCTTTCAAGCGGTCGCTACGAAGGGGCCTGGGTCGCGCGACATTCCGGGCGTGCCGGTGCTGTCGTTATCCCAGCAAATCGAGCGAACTATGCTCATTGAACTTCGCAGCGATTGGCCGACGACAGCGTTGGAACGGGTGAGTCGAAAGATTATACCGTGTCACGGTCGACAGCTCGAGTCTGGCTTGTTCGAGAACAATCCCACGAATGGCGACGCATGCCATTTGCCAAGCTATCCGCCTCAAAGCCGCTACATCGCGCCATATACTCACGATCTGTCGCTGATCATTACGTGTCACGACTATCCCCTTCCCACCATCGACTGCGAAGTCCAATTCCCGTTCCATGGGTTTGCCGTCTCACTAACGTTCAATCATCATCAGCTATCCGAGTGGCGCGTCGTCGTCGAACAAGCAATCGATTTTCTCAACTCGAAAGAATACCGCTGATGGCAGGACGCCGCCCCTGGATGCTCGCCGCGGCAGTAATGGTCACCGCTGTTGCGGGCCTGTTTGTCTGGAGATTGATGTCAGACAGCCTGGCCGGCGACGCGCAACCTTTCCATCCGTTGCGGGGGAACTTTTATACCGTCTGGAACACCGACCGCGATCTCGTGGACATCGAAATCGTCGGCTCTACCGAGGTCACGCCCCAGTCCCGCAAGCTCGATCCCGAGCGGGTGCTGCGGTTTCGCCTCGAACGCGCCTATGTGAGCTCGCTGTTGACGAAGGAGCCGGGATTCGAGATCGTGGGCTTCAACTTCGATATCGACACGAGGCTGCCGGAATCGCTGCTCCTGGCCGTGTGGACGAAGGGGCCGAGCCATCGCGACATCCCTGGCCTTCCGATCTTGTCGCAATCGGAGCGACTACAGCGCAGCTTGTTCATCATTTTTCATAGCAACATCTCACCTGACTCGTTAGAGAATAAGAGCCGAACGATCGCGCAATGTCGCGGGCAACAACTCGAGTCGGGACTATTTGAAAACAATTCCGCCGGCGGCAAGCCGTGCGCCTTGCCGAAGTATCGCCCGGGACTGCGCCGGTACATAGCTCCCTTCGATGCCGATCTGTCGCTGATTATCACCTGCTGGGAGGAGCCCAGTCCGGGCATCGATTGCGAACTTCAATTTCCGTTCCGTGGCTTCGGTACCGAACTCAGATTCAATCATGCGCAGTTGCCAAAATGGCGTGCAATGGTCGACGGCGCCATCGATTTCCTCAAATCGAAGGAATACCGCTGATGGCAGGACGCCGCCCTGGATCCTCGCCGCGGCAGTAATAGTCACCGCTGTCGCGGGCCTGTTTGTCTGGAGATTGATGTCAGACAGCATGGCCGGAGGTGCGCAGCGATTCAATCCGCTGCGAGGAAATTTTGCCATCGCCTGGAACACGGACCGCGATGTTGTCGACATCGAAATCGTCGGCTCTACCGAGGTCACGCCCCAGTCCCGCAAGCTCGATCCCGAGCGGGTGCTGCGCTTTCGGCTCGAACGCTTGAGCTCGCTGCTGACGAAGGAGCCGGGATTCGAGATCGTAAGGTTCAGTTTCGATATCGACACGGGGCTGCCGGATTCGCTGCTCCTGGCTGTGTGGACGAAGGGCCGAGCCATCGCGACATCCCCAGCGTTCCGATCTTGTCACAATCGGAGCAAGTACAGCGCGCGCTGCTCATCCCTCTTTATAGCAATATCTCTACTAAGCCGTTGGAGGACAAGAGCCGAACGATCGCACAATGTCGCGGGCGACAGCTCGAGTCCGGACTGTTCGCGAACAATTCAGCCGGCGGCGGGCCGTGCGTCTCACCTAGCTAGCCCCCGATGCGCCGTTACATAGCGCCCTTCGATCAAAACCTTTCGTTGATTATCACTTGTCGGAACGACCCTATTCCGAGCATTGATTGCGAAGTTCAGTTTCCGTTCCGCGGCTTCGGTGCCGAGCTCAACTTCAATCATGAGCAGTTGCCAAAATGGCGTGCGATGGTCGACGGCGCCATTGATTTCCTCAAATCGAAGGAACACCGCTGAGGAAGTTGGCGGCCGTCCTGAAGTCCATAGAATATCGCTGAACAACCGGCATCAGGAGTCCTCGGCGCCCCAGAAGTGAGCCGCGTGATCGGGCGCCGCCGGACTTGCCGATGCGGGTGCTGCGAGTGCGGTCAATGCATCCATCCCGACTTTACTTAGCTGGCCGTTCGGCCGCTGCCAAACACCCCACACACAAAATGTGACAGGCCCCTCAAGGGCTTAGACCGCCGCGGAGCGAGACCGCGCAACCTTCGAAAGAGTTCCGGACGTTATCGTGTATAATAAGTCGTTATGGGACATGGGCGCAAGTTAAGGTTTGCAACCGCTCAGTAGCCGATGTAGCCTCGGGTTGAACCCGCCCGGGGAGGGGCGACCATCCGATGGCAGCCGACGTCCGGCCCAGCGGACCGGCCGGCGAAACGCGCGTGGACCGGTCGCCCGCCTGTGCGGTCGTCAACCGGCGTTTGTTCCTCCTGATAAAGGTCTTTCGCCAGCGCGGCGCTCGCCGCGCGACCAATCAGACAATTTTTCAATCCGCCGCTCGGGCGAAAGCTTCAGGCGCTGCGCCAAGCGGACGCTTGTCTCTTCGACGTCGAAAGTCGGACGGTAACGCCGCAGTGCGGCGTGCCGCGTCCGAGTTGCATCGCTGACAGGGAGAACGCGCATGTCGGCCCCGACCGTCACACAGAACATCCTCGTCCTGACGCAGGAAGAGGAAGATGCGCTCACCGGGATGTTGAACACTTACGATAGAGCGGGATTCTACCTTGCTTACTATGCGATGACCGGCAACGTCCAGGCGCTGGAGCAAGCGGAAATAACGACGTTCAGCGGCTTGGCGGGCGGCGCGGCCTTCGCCGCCAATCGTTTCCTGCAGGACGAATATGGGCAGACGGGGACAATAACGCCAGATCGATACCGCGGAATATATTATTTGTCACAACAAGTAGCACGCGCGGCAAACGCTGCCATCGACAAAAGCACGACGGGCTTTATCGACGCGAATGCAATGTTCCAAAGCGCCGCGCAGGCCTGGGCAGACGCGGACGCTGCCGACCTCTTTCCCGGAAATTTGTACGGGCTTCTTCCATTTTCGGGTGTCCCACTGGGTAGCGCGAACACGCCTGGTGCCGGTGCCGCATTCGTTGCAACTGCCTATGCGCTGGGCGTCGGCAAGTCCCCAAGTGATTTCCCTGGCGACCAAATCTACACAATCGCCAATGGCGTCAAAGTTGCGGTCGACAGCAGCGGACGCATTCAGGCTGTTTTTGCTTCGACTGCCGCCGACGCGCTCGTCGCCGTCGCCAGCGGCTCCAGCATTGAGGTCAATCCGCCGAGCCTCGCGGTGCTGCAAGGTTTGCTCGGCCCAGCGGCGAACAGAGCGAACTTTACCCAAACCTACCCCGGCTATAACGGCGATGTGAATCCGCAAACTGCGATGCCGGTGTCGGGAGATCCGGCGTACGCGTTCACGACGGGTGACTCTTCCGACGGCACTGACAACCTGATCATCACCACCGGCAACGCGACCGGCGGCAGCGGTGACAACGTCATTCTCGGGACCGGCACCTCGGCCCAGGTGCTGCAAGGCGGGGAGGACGGCGACAACATCATCTGGGGCGGTTCGGGCAACGATACGCTCATTGCCGGCAATCAAAACGACATCCTGCGCGGGGGCGCGGGAAACGACACCCTCATTCCCGGCACCGGCAACGACATCCTCGACGGCGGAAATATCGTTTTCGGTGGAAGCCAAGTCGGCAACGACACGGTCGACTATTCGAAATTGCCGGGCGGCGTGACCATCGACCTCACCGATCAGGATGCGCAAAATCTCAACAACGACCTGATCCAGGTGTCCAAGAACGCCGGCGGCCAGGACTGGCTGCACGCGATCAAGACGATCGATCTGTCCACGGTCGCCAGCAATACGGTGAGCATCGGCTCGACTGGGCTGACGGCGCTTCAGTTCATCGACACGATCGCCGGCGGCCAGCACCCCGGCGGCGTCCAGGACGTGCTCGACCTCAGGCAGATCGGCCAATCGATCAAATTCAGTAACGACCAAATCGCCGGTTACGACACCAAATTCCAGAACTTCAACGTCCTGAAGGCCGATCCCGGGAACGATACAATCGATTTGAACACGCCCGATGACAGTTCTTTCCAGGAAGTCGACCTCGGCAACGGCAACGACACCATCACCAGCAATGTCGTCAACCTCACGGTAAACCTCGGCAACGGCAACGACACGATCGGTCCGATGGGTCCTGGCACGGTAATCAACGCCGGCAAGGGCAAAACTATTTTCACGGTATCGGACGACATTCTCATCAACGACACCGGCAACAATACTCAGGATGAGATCGTGGCGGACGGCCAGATCGTCCACGGCTTCGTCGGCCCGCTCAATTCCGACAGCCCGTGGATCACCTCGATCTACAACGGCATCAGCTACGGCCTCAACAGCTTAGGCCAGCTCGGCATCAAGGACACGACCGGCGCCGTGGCCTTCGTCGCCGACTACCAGGGCGGCCCCACTGTACCGCTGTCGCAGCAGACCGACGGCATTTTCGTCGGCCGCGGCGGGTTCAAATCGTCGAAGCTGATCGATCTCACTCGCCCGTCGACCGAGGAAGACTCGAACATCTTCAAGTTCGCCAACGAGATCGCGTTTATTCGCCTCGGCCATCCGGAGTTCCCGGGCAATGACGATCCGCTGGTGCTCGATCTGACCGGCAACGGCGTCAACCTCACCGGCGAGAGCAGCGCCGCGCCGATGTTCGACATGAACGGCACCGGCTTTGTCGTGCACACCGGCTGGACGCAGCCGGGCACGGGCTTGCTGGTGCTGCCGGACGCCAACGGGAACGTTACGAACATCCATCAGCTCGTCGGCGGGGAGAACAGTTCCGGCTTCACGGCGCTGGCGCAGTTCGACACCAACCACGACGGCGTGATCGACGCCAACGACCCGATCTATGCGCAACTGCGCATCTGGCAGGATACCAACGGCAATGGCGTGGTCGATCCGGGCGAGCTGGAGACCCTGGCCCAGGCCGGCATCACCTCGATCAACATCGCCTCGACCGCGCAGACCGGCGACAGCATCGCCGGCAACACGGTCAACGCCACCGGCACCTTCACCTTTGCGAACGGCACCACCGGCACCATCGCCGACGTCTCCTTCAGCATCGATCCGTTCAACTCGCGCTATCTCGGCAACACCACGGTGAGCGCGGCAGCGGCGGCGCTGCCCAACATCAAGGGCCACGGCACGCTCACCGACCTGCAGGTCGCGATGACCAACGATCCGGCGCTGAGCAACCCGGCGCCGGGTGCCACGCTGATCGACGTCATCAACGAGACCCTGCCCAACCTCGACACGCTCGACCTCACGGCGCTGCGCAAGGCGGCGATGCCGATCTTCGACGCCTGGGCGCGCGCGGTGCAGCTGCCCGACGCCAACGGCCACCTGCAAACAATCGATCCCGCCTCCAACCATTCCGACGTGCCGGTGCTGCTCGACACGGATTCGAGCGGGGCAACGGTCGTCGACGATTTCGGCTATCAGGTCAGCGACGCGCAAGGCATCTACTACCAGCTCGCCAGCGGCAACGCCGTCAAGGACGCGCAGGGCAACGTCATCGCCCGGCCGACCTTCGCCGACGTGATGGCGCAGACGCCGACCAAAGGCACGTGGACCGATTTCACCGCCGACCAGATCGGTTTCATGGAGCGTTACCTCGGCCACCCGTTGCCGATCGACAGCACGGGGAGCGACTCCGGCGCGTTGATCGACGTGATGTCCTCGTTCATCACCGCCTCATACCAGGCAATGGACCTCGAGGCGGTGCGCCTCGCCATGCAGGGCCCGCTCAAACAATATTTCCCGACCATCGTCTACGACCCGACCACCGATCATTTCCACGCAACCACCGACGCGCAGCTCGCGCCCATGTACGAGGCGATCTTCCAGGCCGCGCCGGCGGACGCGGCCGGCGCCACCGCGTGGCTTACCGCCTGGAAGCCGATCATCGACATCGTGCTCGGCGACTTCGACCGCGCCCAAGGAGTGCCGGTCTCCTATGCCTACCAGTTCGCCAGCATGGTGCACGCCTACGAGGCCTCGAACCTGCCGCTGAGCATCGCCGACGCGGCGGTCGCGCTCGGCGTGCCGGACGGCGAGGTGGTCAGCGGCGGCTCGACGCTGACCGGCACCGACGACACACAGCTGTTCTATGTGTCGAGCGGCGACCAGACGATCAACGATACCCACGAAGCCCAGAACTTCGTGATGGGGGCGAACTTCGGCCATGACGTGATCAACGCCGACCAGTCCGGCCCGCAACAGCAGGACGTCCTGCGCTTCACCACCATCAAATCGACCGACGTCACCGCCTCGCGCAGCGGCATCGATCTCACGTTGACCGTCAACGCCACCGGCCAGTCGGTCTTCCTACCGGGCGAGTTCACCGGCGTGCGGCCGGGCTTCATCGGCACCGGAAATCTCAACGACATGCGCGGTGCCACCGAGATCGACTTCTCGGACGGCGTCGTGTGGGACATGGCCGACATCGCCTTTGCGGTGGCCGAGAACACCCAGGCCACCAACGACACGCTGCTCGGCACCGGCGCCATGGACGTGCTCGACGGCCGGTTCGCGCATTATCTCTCGGGTGGCGACGGCGGCGACATTTATCTGTTCGGCCTGGGCGACGGCCACGTCACCATCAATGCGGCCCGCACCGACGTGCTCGCGCTCGACCCCGACGTCGTGGAGTTCGGCCCCGGCATCACGCCCTCCGACCTGACGTTCAGCCGGCAAGGCCCTTCCCTCGACCTCAACATCACGGTCAACGGCACCGGCGACGCCCTGACGATCCTCGGCCAGTTCGATGCTTCGCCGAATATTTTCGGCCCGCCGGCCTGGTTCAATCGCATCGACGAGTTCAAGTTCGCCGACGGATCGACGCTCTCCTGGAGCGATATCATCCAAACTCTCGAAGCCCAGGAGCCGACCAGCGGCCTGACGCAGATCTACGGCTTCCTCATCCCCAACCTGACCAACGACGGGTTCGTTGACGACACACTCGATGGCGGCCCCGGCGTTCACTACCTCTCCGGCGGGAGCGGCCTGCACGATTACGTTTTCGACTTCAACCACGCCTACGAGGTGGTGCTGAACAACGCCGGCAACTCAAATTTCCCGGCGGATGCGACGCTCCTGTTCGGCCCGAACGTCACCCGGCAGGACGTCACCTTCTCGCGGTTTCCCGGCGACATCAGCGACCTTGTCATCACGCTTTCCGACGGCTCGACCATGGTGGTCGACAACGAATACGATGTCAGCGTCGTCGACAACACCATCAATACATTCCAATTCGCCGACGGCGCGACGCTGACCGCCGGTCAGGTTCTGCAGCAGCTCCTCAGCCAGGAAGCGGCGGCGCCCAACCAGATCGTCTCCGGGTCCGAGTGGAATGAAACGCTCGACGGCGCCGCCGGCAATGAGTACCTGTCCGGCCTCAACACGTTTTTCGTCGGTCGAGGCTTCAGCAACACCAACGCCTACGTGTTCGGCCACGGCTACGGCCAGGAGACAATCGACGGCGGATTCACCTCGACGTCGATCGTCAGCTTCAAGCCCGACGTCACCCCCGCTGACGTCATCTGGTCGGCGATGGGCAACGATCTCGTCGTGCGGCTCAAGGATTCGGGCGATTCCATCACCGTCCTCGGCGGCCTGGGCACTACCCCCATCAACACGTTCCAATTCGCCGATGGAACCACGCTGAGCAATTCGGACGTGCTCAACCTGGTCCTCGACGCTTCGGGCGGCGGCGAGACCCTGCTGGTCGAGGACATCGGATACAAGAACGCGCCGGCGAAGGTCATCAAGCTCGGTCCCGGCGACACCATGATCGGCGACGGCGGGCAGTCGGTGCAGGCGAGCGGCGGCGAGACCTACGACTTCAATCCGGGCGACGGCCGCAACGTCATCCTCGACCAGGGCAACAACACCATTGCGTTCGGCGCCGGCATCACCGCCAGCATGGTGCGGGTCGACCTGCTCGGCTCGACCGTGGTCTTCAGCTTCCCGGGATCGCAGGATCAGATCGTCTTTTCCGACACGACCTACGGCGGCGGCACGGGCGCGCCGTTCTCGGCGATCGGGCAAGTCATTTTCACCGACGGCACTTCCTGGAACACGGCGGCTCTGCTGGGTCAGGCGCAGGCCGATCAGGCCTTGCAGCCGATCCAAAACGGCAACACCACCGAATACGACTACGACATCGCCGACGGTTTCTGCTGGGCCCAGCAAAAGGATTTCACCGACACGGCGGGCAACATCACGACCGTCCGGGTGTCGGGTATCGATCCCGCGGACGTCGAGTTGCAGGCGATCGGCGTTCCCGGATCGGAAAGCGCGAACGCCGCCGGCGTCCTCCTCTCGGCCAAGGATTCCACCGCCGCCGGCCTGCTGCTCGAGTCCACCGGCGGGACGATTCTGCCGTTCGATCAGCTCGTGTTCGACGATGGCACCGTGTGGACGCGGAGCGAGGTCGAACAGATGCTGGTCGACCAGCAATCGGCGGCGACGGGCGGCAAAGCCATCTATGGCTATGGCGACGACGAGACGCTCTCGGCCGGCGTGGGCACCGACCTTTTGACCGCCGGGTCGGGCGCGGAGACCTTCGTCTATGCGCGCGGCGACGGCGACACCGAGATCCAAACAAATCCGGTGACCCAGATCGAGCCGAACGCCGGGGACACGCTGGTCCTGCAGGGCATCGCCTCGACGGACGTCACGTTCTCGCGCTTTCCCGCTACGCCCAACGCCAATCTCGCGAGTAACCCTAATAAATTCGATGATCTGATTATTTACATCAACGCGGCCAACGGCCAGCCGGGTGGGAAGATCACCGTCCTCGACCAGTTCGACCCCAATGCCAACGCCGGGATCAACATTGACGTTGGCGGAGGATACACGCCGCACCAGCCGATCGGGAAAATCGTCTTCTCCGACGGCGTGGTGTGGACACAGGCCGATATCGCATCCCACGTGCTCGCCCAGGAAGAGAGCGAGAACGGCGACGGCGGCATCATCTACGGCTCGAACGACCTGCGGACCCTGACCGCAGGAACCGGCGCCGAGGTGCTGACCGGCATCTCCGGCCACGACACCTACGTGTGGGCGGCCGGCGACGGCCCGACGATCATCGATGGGCAAGCGGTTGCGCCGCGCAACCTCGGCTCCAACACGCTCGACATCCATGGCGTGTCGCCAGCGAACGTGAGCGTTTCGTTCGATCCGACGCCCGGCAAAGACAATCATAACCTGGTGCTCACGGCACCGGGCCAGGCTCCCGTCATCCTGGAAGACCAGACCGACGGAAGCAACTTCGCGAGCCTGATCCATCAGGTCGTGTTCGATGACGGCACGACGTGGGACTATTCCGACCTGGTGCTGGCGGCCGGCGGCGGCATTGCGACGACGCCCAACGGCACGACCGCGCGGGCGTTCGACGGCACGCCGGCGACCACCACGCTCGTGGGGACGTCGAGCAACGACACTTATTTCTGGGGCGCGGGTGACGGCAGCGACACCATCGCCGAATCCGCGGTCAACCCGTGGACCAAGTCCGACGCCCTGCGGCTCGTCGGACTCAACCCCGGCGACGTGACTTTCCAGGTCGTGGAAAACAACGGGCCGGATCTGCGCATCACCAACAAGAAGACCGGCGAAACGCTCACGGTCGAGGCGCAGTTTTTCGGCGCCTCGAACGACGGCAGCGATGCCTTTTCAGGATTGGGCTACGGCATCGAAAAAGTCGTCTTTGCCAACGGCACCGAGTGGAACACCGAGCAGATCATCAGAAACTCGAGCTACGTCGCCGCGCCCGGCAGTACGCGGGTCTTCAATGCCGACCTTGCCGACGGGACCTTGCCGGTGGACGCGAGCCCTGGCGTAACCCTGCTCGACGGGATCGGCGGCGACACCTTCGTGTGGCAGCCGGGCGACGGCAACGACACGATCGACGATCCCGGCAAGGCCGGCGCCCTCGACACGCTGCGCGAGGCCGGAGTGAACCCGGCCGCCGTCGAGCTTCAGCAGCTCGGCAATAATCTACTGGTCACCCGCCTCGACACCGGCAACGTCACGACCGTGGAGTCCGAATTTCCGGCCGCGGCGACGGGCGCCGGAATCGATCAGATCGTGTTCGACGACGGCACGGTGTGGAATCGCGCCACCATCAACGCGGCAGCCGCGGCGTCGCCGCCGCCGGTCGTTGCGTTTATCACCGGAGCATCGCCGACCCCCTATGACACCTTTGCCCTCCCCGGCGAGGTGATCTACGACCTCGGCACCGGCACGTTCGGCAACGTCAACGCCCGCTTCGACGTCAAGGTCCAGCTCATCTGGGGCGCCACGGATTCGAGCCAAGCCTTCACCATCGAGGGCAACCAGAATATCGGCGCACTGGCGCTCAACAATCTCAGCCCGAGCGACGTCACCTTCTACCGGACCGGCTCGAACTTCGGCGACCTCACCATCAAGAACAACACGACCGGAAACACCTTCACGCTCTACAACCAATTCCTCGCTTCCTGGCAAGGCGTCGCCTCGATCACCTTCGCGGGCGGCCTGACGTGGCAGCAGTCAACGATCGGCGCCAATGCCTACATCACCGCGGCTTCGATAAACGCAGGCTCGTATGACAGCGCCTTCATCTTCAATTATCCGGTCATCTACGATCTCGGCACCGGAACCTTCGGCAACGTCAATGCGCACGGCGATTCGGCGGTCGCGGTCATTTGGGGGGCCGGCGATTCGAGCGAACAATTCACCATCGACGGTACTACGAGCGGTCAGAACAGCGGCTCGCTGGTGCTGCCCAACCTGAACCCCTCGGACGTTTCGTTCTATCGCTCGGGTCCTAATTTCAACGATCTGACGATTGCGAACAACACGACCGGCAAGACGCTCACGTTTCACTTCCAATTTCAAAATTCCCAGGACGGCGTCGCTTCCGTCACTTTCGCCAATGGAACGACGCGGCAGCAAGCCACCATCGCGGCCAACAGCGCCATCACCGCGGCCTCGTCCACATCGGGCTCGTATGACACCGCTTTCATCTTCAATTATCCGGTCATCTACGATCTCGGCACCGGAACCTTCGGCAACGTCAATGCGCACGGCGATTCAACCGTCGAGGTCATCTGGGGCGCCAGCGATTCAAGCGAGCAATTCACCATCGACGGCACTACCAGCGGCCAGAACAGCGGCTCACTGGTGCTTGCCAACCTCAACCCGTCGGACGTTTCGTTCTATCGCTCGGGATCGAACTTCAGCGATCTGACCATCGCCAACAACACGACCGGGAAGACGCTCACGCTGCACTTCCAGTTCCTGAATTCCTGGGACGGCGTCGCCTCGATCACCTTCGCCAACGGCACGACGTGGCAGCAGTCCACGATCGGCGCCAACAGCTACATCACGGCGGCCTCGATAAACGCGGGCTCGTACGACACCGCTTTCATCTTCAATTATCCGGTGATCTACGATCTCGGCACCGGAACCTTCGGCAACGTCAATGCGCATGGCGATTCGGTGGTCGAGGTCATCTGGGGTTCCGGCGATTCGAGCCAGCAGTTCACCATCGACGGCACTACCAGCGGCCAGAACAGCGGGTCGTTGGTCCTCCAGGGCCTCAATCCGTCGGACGTGTCGTTCTATCGTTCGGGACCCAATCTCAAGGACCTGACCATCGCCAACAAGGCCACCGGCGCCACACTCACGCTGTATTACCAACTGCAAAATTTCTGGGACGGCGTCGCCTCCATCACTTTCGCCAACGGCACCGTTTGGCAGGCTTCCGACATCCCCGCCAACACCTACATCACCGCGGCCTCGTCCAGCTCGGGCTTGTATGATGCCTTCTTCTTCACCAGCTCCATCATCTACGACCTCGGCACCGGAACGTTCGGCAACGTCACCGCGCACGACGATGCGGCCGTCAAGGTCATCTGGGGGGCCGGGGATTCGAGCCAGCAGTTTACGATCGACGGCAACAGCAGTTCCCAGAACAGCGGTTCGCTGATCCTCAACGGCCTCAACCAATCGGACGTTTCGGTCTATCGCTCGGGATCCAATTTCACCGATCTGACCATTGCCAACAACGCGACCGGCGCCACGCTCACCTTTCACAGCGAATTTCAGAATTCCTCCGACGGCGTCGCTTCCGTCACTTTCGCCAATGGCACCGTCTGGCAAGCTTCCGACATCGCCGCCAACGCCGGGGCGCGCCCGCCGGCGCTCAGCGTGCAAAACGCGAGCGGCACCGAGGATCAGCCGATCGCGCTTAGCATTTCTCCGACCGAGATCGATCCCAACGGGTCGCTCTCGCTCACCATCAGCGGCATTCCCGCGGATGCCACGCTCAAAAACAGCCAGGGTGCCCTCAGCGTCGCCAACGGCAGCATCACGTTTAGTTCCGCCCAATTGGCAGCCGGCGCGCTCACTGGTCTCGCCATCACGCCGGGCTCGGCGGACGATCCGAGCTTCGCCCTCAACGTGACGGCGACGACGACCGACGGAACGCTGAGAGGTTCGACAAGCGCGACCGTTAACGTTACAGTTTCCCCGCACGCCGACGCGCCGACGCTGACGGTCCAGAACGCCGCCGGCATCGAGGGCCAGCCGATCGCCCTGTCGATCGGCCCCGCCCTGGCGGAAAGCGGCGCGGCCGATCCGGACGCTTCGCTTGCGCTGACCATCAGCGGCATTCCGGCCGATGCGGCGTTGAGCAACAGCCAGGGCGCCCTGACCTTTGCCAACGGGAGCATCACGTTCACGCCGGCGCAATTGGCGGCCGGCGCGCTCAACGGCCTTGCGGTGACGCCGACCGCGGCGGACGAGCCGAGCTTCGCTCTGAACGTGACGGCGACGGCGCAGGACGGCACCAGCTCCGCTTCGACAACGCAGACGATCCAGGTTGCGGTCGCGTCGCTCGCGCTCGCGCTCACGATCAGCGGCACCGCGCAGGAAGGTCAGACGCTCACCGCGAACGCACAGGTCACCGGTTCCGGCGTAACGACGGTTTACCAGTGGCAAAGCTCGAGCGACGGCCAGAGCTGGAGCAACATCTCCGGCGCAACCGCTTCAACCTACACGGTGGCGGAAGCCGACGAAGCGCTTCAGATTCGCGTCGCGGGTACGGCGACGGATTCGGAAGGCAACAGCGCGGCGGTGACGAGCGCTCCGACCATCGCTGTCATCGACATTACGCCGACGCTTTCCGTCACCGTCAGCGGCACGGCGCAGGAAGGGCAGACGCTCACGGCGAGTGCTGTGGCCAATGATGCGGAGGCCGTCGTCACATATCAGTGGCAGTCGTTGAGCGGCTCGACATGGTCGAACATTTCCGGCGCGACCGGTTCGGCCTACACCGCGGTCGAAGCGGATGAAGGGCATCAGCTTCGCGTCGTTGCAACGTCGACTGACGCGGACGGCAGCGGCACAAACGCGACCAGTGCGGCCACGGCGGCGGTGATCGACATCACGCCGACGCTTTCCGTCAGCGTCAACGGCACCGCGCAGGAAGGACAGACGCTCACGGCGAGTGCTGTGGCCAATGATGCGGACGCCGTCGTCACATATCAGTGGCAGTTCCTGAACGGTTCCACGTGGTCCAACATCTCAGGGGCGACAGGCTTGACTTATACTGCCGTCGAAGCAGACGAGAGCCATCAGCTCCGCGTGATCGCGACCTCGACTGACAGCGACGGCAGCAGCACCAGCGCGACCAGTGCGGCCACGGTGGCGGTGACCGACATCGCCCCGACGCTTTCCGTCACGGTCAGCGGCACGGCGCAGGAAGGGCAGACGCTGACGGCCACGCCCGTCGCCAATGATGCCGACGCCATTATCACGTACCAGTGGCAATCGCTGAGCGGCTCGACCTGGTCGAACATCTCCGGCGCCACGAACTCGACCTATACCGCAGTCGAAGGGGACGAGGGATATCAGCTTCGCGTCGTTGCGACTTCGAACGATGCCGATGGCAGCGGCACCACGGCAACGAGTGCAGCGACTGCCGCGGTGATCGATATCCCGCCGACGTTGTCAGTAACGGTCAGCGGCACGGCGCAGGAAGGGCAGACGCTCACGGCCACGCCCGTCGCCAATGATGCCGACGCCATTATCACGTACCAGTGGCAATCGCTGAGCGGGGCGACATGGTCGAATATTTCCGGCGCAACCGGCTCAACGTACACCGCGGTTGAAGGCGACGAGGGCCATCAGCTCCGCGTCATTGCGACCTCGAGCGATGCGGACGCCAGCGGCACCACGGCCACCAGTGCGGCGACCACCGCTGTGATCGACATCGCGCCGACGCTGTCGGTGACGGTCAGCGGCACACCGCAGGAAGGCCAGACGCTC
>JAFAUQ010000175.1 GCA_019243195.1 Hyphomicrobiales bacterium | reverse complement strand
GTTCGGCCTCGAAAACCTCGACGCGCTGGCGACCCATATTCTCGACCATTCGCGCCAGGCGAGCCTGGCGGCGATCCGCAGACTGCCGTTCGGCACGTATCGCCACACGATGCGGGTGGACGGGATCGACAACCAGCCGATCGATTTGACGGCCGCGCTGACCATCGGCGAGGACGGCATCGATGTCGATTTCGCCGGCACCTCGGGGATCGTCCGGCTCGGGATCAACGTGCCGCTGTGCTACACCGAGGCCTATACCAGCTTCGGCGTCAAATGCATCGTGGCGCCTGATGTGCCGAACAACGCCGCCTCGCTGGCGACGATCCGGGTCACCGCCCCCGTCGATTCGATCCTGAACGCGCAGCACCCGGCGCCGGTCGCCGGGCGCGGCACGATCGGCCAGATGCTGCCGGATGTCGTGTTCGGCTGCCTGCAGCAGGCGATGCCCGGCGGCGTCCCGGCCGAGGGAACCTCCTGTCTGTGGAATGTGCGGCTGATGGGCGGGCCGGGCCGCGTCGATGCAGACCCGGCGGTATTGCTGAAGGCGACGCCGTTCAACGTCACCAGCTTTCATTCCGGCGGCACCGGCGCGCGGCCGCGCCAGGACGGGCTCTCGGCCACCGCCTTCCCGAGCGGCGTCCGCAACGTACCGGTGGAGGTCACCGAGACATTGGCGCCGGTGCTGGTGCGGCGCAAGGAGTACCGCACCGACAGCGGCGGCCCGGGGGAGCATCGCGGCGGCCTCGGCCAGGTATTGGAAATCGAGAGCGCCGAGAACATGCCGTTCGCGATCGCCACCTCGTTCGACCGGGTGCGGTTTCCGCCACAGGGCCGGACGGGCGGACTTGCCGGCATGACCGGCCGCGTCGAGCTCGCCTCCGGCAAAATCCTCGAACCCAAGGCGCATCAGAGCATCCCGCCCGGCGACCGGCTGATCATCAGCATGCCGGGGGGCGGCGGCCAGGGCGACCCGTCGCGCCGCGATCCCGCCAAGGTGGCGCGCGACGTCGCCTATGGACTGGTCTCGCCGGATATGGCGCGGGATGTCTACCGGGTGATGCTGGGGGCCGACGGACGGGTCGACGAGGCGGCGACCGAGGCCGCGCGGAGCGGCCCCTGAACGCGCCCGCGGCGGCCGTCAAGGGCGGCATCTTCCACGCGGAGTTCAAGCCGCTGCCCTATTGGTGGGAGGCGTGGCGGCCGCGGGAGGAAGCGCCGGCCGATCTGCCGGCCCGGATTTCGGTCGCGATCATCGGCGGCGGCTATGCCGGACTGAACGCGGCGCTGGAACTGGCGCGCGGCGGCGTCGAGTGCGTCGTCATGGAGGCCGAGGATTTCGGCTTCGGCGCCTCGACGCGCAACGGCGGCGCGGTCAGCGGCGGCATCAATCTCGGCAAAGGCCTGTCGGGCCGCCGGAGCACCGATCAAGACGGGGCGGCGCGGGAGGCCGCGTCCATGCGACGCGATGCGGCGGACTCGCTCTCCCTGCTCGAGGAAATCATCGCCCGCGAGAACATCGAATGCTTTTACGAACGCAGGGGCCGCTTCGTCGGGGCCTTTACGCCCAAACACTATGACGATCTTGCCCGCAAGCTCGATGCGCTCAACCGCGACTCCGCTGCCGAGGCCTCCATGCTGACCAAGGCGCGCCAGCACGAGGAGATCGCGAGCGACTTCTACCATGGCGGCATGGTGGTGCGGCGCTCCGGCAAGCTGCATCCGGCCCTCTACTGCCAGGGTCTCCTCGATGCCTGCCGGCGCCACGGAGTTACGCTCTGCGCCCGGACGCGCGTGACCGCAATCGCGCGCCGGCCGCAGGGATTCCTGGTGAGAACGCAACGCGGAGAGATAGAGCATGATCCCGAAAAGTGGAACCCGGTTTTCGGAAAAAGATCATGCTCCAAGAAAAATCTAGAACGTGATGACGATTCAAAGAAAAGTCATCACGTTCTAGTGCGCGAGGTCGTCATCGCGACCAACGGCTACACCGGCGACGTCACCCCCGCGCTCAAGCGGCGCGTGGTGCCGGTCGCGAGCCACATCATCGCCACCGAGGAGCTTGCGCCCGAGCTTGCCGCAAGCGTCATCCCCAACGGCAGAACCATCAGCGACACGCCGCGCGTGCTCACTTATTACCGCATGTCGCCGGACGGCAAACGAATGCTGTTTGGCGGGCGTACCCGGTTCACTCAAGTTCAGCCGCAGGTGAGCGTGCCGGCGCTCCACCGCATGATGACGGCGCGCTTCCCGCAGCTTGCGCGCGCGCGCGTCACCCATGCGTGGACCGGCAGCGTCGCCTTCACGTTCGATTTTCTGCCGCACATGGGCCGACACGACGGCATGCACTATCTGCTCGGCTGCAACGGCAGCGGCATTGCGATGATGACCTATTTGGGCACGCAGACCGCGCGCAAGATTCTCGGCGGCGCCAACCGGGTGTCGGCGCTCGACGAGCGCGAGTTCCCGACCATGCCGCTCTACAACGGCAATCCGTGGTTCCTGCCTGTGGTCGGCGGCTACTATCGCCTGCGCGACCGGCTCGATCGATGGATGGCGTGAACGGCGGCGAGGCCGTTGCGGGCGAGCGGTGCAAGGGCAGCGTAGACCGTGCCTCTAGCGCCCTGACGCCGCATATTTGCTCTCTATCTCAGGCATGGCGTCATATCACCTTGCATTCCTCAAGAACGCGTCGATAAAGCGCAATGAATTGCAAAATGGCCAGCGATGCGAAGCCACTCACTCCGACGGAGCAGCGTTGCGCGGCGGTCCCATGAGGACAGGCTGGAACAGAACGGCAGCTGCCATGGTGCAGACCAGCGCGAGTGCCATCAGCTTCCCCATGCTCGACATGCCCGGGGATTGCGACGACCACAGGCTGCCGAATGCCGTCGCCGTCGTCATCGCGCTGAAGATCACCGCGCGGGTAAGCGTCGACTGCAGCAGCTGCGTCTTTCCGGCGCGCCAGGCCATGATGTAATAGATCTTGAATGCGACCCCGACCCCGAGCAGCAGCGGCAGCGCGATGATATTGGCAAAGTTCAGCGCCAAGCCGGTCAGCGCGCAAATCTCCAGCGTGACGGCTCCGGCGACGAGCAGCGGAACGAGCGTGAGCAGCACGTCACTGAGCCGGCGCAGGGCAAGCCATAGCAGCGCCGCGATGGCGAGGAACGCCAGGACCCCGGCCTCCACGAAGGCGTTCAGGACCAACCGGCCCGCCTCGTAATAGATGATGCCCTGTCCGATCGCGGTCGGCGCCACCGCCAGCACGGATGTAGCGAAGTCGACCAGCACGGCGTGGTCGTCGGCATCGCCTTTGGGCAGAACCTGCACGCGCGCTCGTCCGTCCGGCGCGAACCAGTCGCGCTTAAGGGCGGCAGGCAGCGTCTGCAGGCTGACGGGCTCCGGATGCAGGCTGAGCCGCAGGTCGTCAAGCGCAACGCGGAGCGGCGTCACCACCGCGGCCTCGGCGCGCTCGCGCGTCGCCGTGTCCGCGCTCGCGAGCCGATCGAGTAGCCCGGCAACGCGCCGCGCGTCATTGGCGCCTGGTCCCCTTTCTTCTTGCGCCGCCTGGAGAAGCGCGGCCGCGGTCGCACGCAGCGCTGCCACGGTTTCGGCGTCCGAGGGGGGCGGCGCCACCTGGGGCGGGTTGAGCGCCGGATCGAGCGCCGCCGCGGCCCCGGCGATCGCCGCGCGTTTTTGCTCCTGATCGATCGGCACGAAGTTGCTCAAGGTCAGCGTCCGCCCCACGGTCGGCAGCGCCGCGACGCGTCGCGCCATCGCGTCGGCGGCATCGAGCGAGGGCGCGAGAATGTCGATCGCGTTCGCGCCCACCTGCGGGTCTTTTTTGAGTTCGCGATAAGTGGCGACCGCGGGCTCGTTTGGGTTCTGCAGGTCGTTCGGGTTGAAGTCGAACGGGACGTGCAGCAATAGCGGGGTTCCGATCAGCACCAGCGCCAAAGTGCCGACGAGCACCGGAATGCGACGGCGCTCGAAGAAATGATCGAGCGGCGCGAGCCAGGCAAACCCCATCGGCTGCGGTTCTCCGGGCGGGTTGACGATTGCCAGCGCCGCCGGCACCAGCGTGATGCTGCATACAAAGGCGATGAGCATGCCCAACCCGCCGATCTCTCCGAGTTCCGAGAGGCCGCGATAGTGGCTGGGCAGGAACGAGAAGAAGCCCACCGCGGTCGCTGCGGCCGCAAGCGCCAGCGGCCCGCCGGACTTTCTTGCCGCGCTGCCGAGCGCCTCGCGCAGGTCGGGATAGTCGTGACGCTCCGCGCGATAGCGCACGCTGAACTGAATTCCGAAGTCGACGCCCAATCCGACGAACAGCACTGCGAAGGCGACCGACACGAGGTTAAGCGCGCCGACCAGCAACAGGCCGGTGCCGGCGGTGATCGCCAAGCCGGCCATCAAGGCGAAGAACACCGCAAGAATGATGCGCAGCGAGCGCAACGCCAGCCACAGGATGACGAGCACTGCCACGATGGTGATGAGCGTGTTGAGGAACGCGCCCTCGCGGATGACCGCAAATTCGGCGTCCGACATCGGGACGGCGCCGGTCAACCGGACGGTCGCGCGATAGCCCTCGGCAAGGTTGAGATCGGCGGCCGCCTGGCGGATCGCCGCGCTCGCGGCCGCGCCGGGCTGCAGCGCCGAATAATCGAGCACCGGATCGACCACGACGATGCGGCGCAGTTGGGCGGGATCGGGCGCGCGCCGCTCTTCGAGCGTGCGCCAGGAGAAACTCGCGGGTCGTCCTGCCAACACGTCGTCGAGGGTCGCCGCGGCGAGCGTGAGGGGCCAGTGCAGGTCGTCGAGTTGAGCGCGGCCCTGCTTGACCCCCGCCGCTGCAAAGCCCAGCGCCTTGGCGGCGCCGCGCAGGCTCGGGTCGCCGGCGAGCTGTGCGACGAACGGCTGCGCGCGGGCGAGCCCATGCACCGACTGCTCAAGCTGATCAGGCGCCAGGAACAGCAGCCCGTTGCGTTCGAAAAACGTGCCGCCATCCGCCTGCCAGGCGTCGCGGATCGGACCGTGGCTTTGCGCGAGCCGCACGGTGAGCCGGTCCGCGGCCTGCTCCGCCTGTTCCTGCGTGGGCGCGGTGACGACCGCTACGATCGTGCGATTGGAAAATACCTTTTGATACTCTATGTCGCGCTGACGCCACGGCAGGCTGCTCGACAACAGATCGTTTATATCGGTGGTGATCGCGAAGTGCATGGTCGCATAATACGCGGCAGCGGCGGCAATCACCGCTGCGCTTATAAGCACCCACCACGGATGCGCCGTGCTGAAATCGACAATACGAACGACGGGCGATCGTCTCATGTGCGTCAACCCTTGCGTGCGCGCGTGTTCCGTCGCCGACAGCCACGCAGCCGGTGGTCAGATAGCACGCACCGCGACGCAGCATAGCGCCACTTAAACCGAACGAAGCGGCGCGCAATCGGGGAATGCCGCCCGCGCAATCTCTTCGTCGTCACAAAAAAGTGAGCGGCAACGCGCGCTCCAGCAGCTTCCGCAACACATTGGAAACCGCGCGACCGTCTCGACCGCTGGATGGCATGAGCGGTGCGGCGCGAGTACCCCGCATGGAGCGTATCGGAATGCGGGAATCCCGGATTGCGCGCGCACGCGCTCCATCCGGGCTCCGGTACTAATCTCTGACTCGTCATGCCGCGCGAAGGCGATGCGAAGCGGGGATGTAGGGTGGGCAACTAAGGCGCGCAGCGCCGTGCCCACGCGGAAAGATCATCAAACACGTTGCGGGGCGTCGGCGCCGGAGCCGGTTGCTTCCGAGCTTGCGCCGGCCTTGAGGAAACGCTCCGTTGAGCCATATTCTCTGCTCTGTGCCGCCGGCGATTCGCGCCGTAGGAGGTGCCGATGCTCGATCATCCTGAGAAAACTGCTCGCCTTCTCGCTGCGCTCAAAGTAGCCGTGCCGTTCGAAGTCGAATTGTTGCCAGCGCTAATCAACTATCTCCGAGCTGAAAATCTTAGCGTCGCAACTCGGACGCGCCAAACGGTCTCAGATTTATCGTATGCTGGCGACGAGGGTGGTATCGTGTGTCATCTGTCCCGCTCAGATGAAACCGGACAAGCACTCGTCGTCTCGCTGACGCATGTGCACGTGCCGCGTTCAATGCCGCTTGCGGGCGCCGTTGCCGTCTATCAGAAGCATCGAGTGAAGAAGCTCAAGAAACAGGGTCGGACGTAGAAAGAAATGCTGCACGCGATTGTCCGAGGAAAAGTCCGGTCGGCGATACGAAGTGGACTTCGGTGACTCGTCGATATGGGTCGAGGTTAATGCGAGCGAGGAGACCGTCGAGATTTTTTAGAGGCGGACTTTGAAACGCACTCAGCGCCGCCTCGGGAATTCGACGAAGGTGTTTTATAACATTTGGTTATACGTTTAGATGTTGACAATACCCAAAGATATGATCTAATCCACCCCCATCGCGGCCACTCCGTCGCGGGCGCGCGAGAACGCGTCCGGGAAGGGGGGAATGCATGTCCCAATTGGCTGCCGTCTCGACCGCAGGCGTCCGGCCCCGAGGAGAAACAGTCATGAATAACACTGCCGTTGTTACC
Source organism: Hyphomicrobiales bacterium (assembly GCA_019243195.1). Taxonomy (GTDB): domain Bacteria; phylum Pseudomonadota; class Alphaproteobacteria; order Rhizobiales; family Xanthobacteraceae; genus AP-16. Next base: position 17,998 of record JAFAUQ010000175.1, on the reverse strand, counting down.
ACTGAAACCAATCCCCACCATCAACCCCCGCCGGTGCCCGCAGCGTCGGTCCCCGCGGCCTCGGCCGTCGCCGCGCCTGCCATGACCGACGTGTTCGGCAAGCCCGCGCTGCTGCGTGACGAGGATGCCAATCTCTATGACGCGCTGTTCTCGCGCGTCGTCGCCGCGGCGCGTCCGCGCGATCCCTTCGAGTGGATGCTGCTCAAGGACTATGCCGACCTGGCGTGGGAGATTTTCCGTCTGCGCCGCGCCAAGGCGGGGTTCGTCAACACGATGCACAAGAATGCGCTGGTCGAGGTGCTCAAGAAGCTCGCGCTGGAGCCCAGGCCCGCGCTGCTATTTCACAAGAATCAGGAGGCCAAGGCCGCGATCCTCGAGCAGCTCGCCTTGCATGGTCTCGACGAAGGGGTGGTCACGGCCGAAGCGGTCGTGGCGTGTTGCGACGAACTCGCGTTGCTCGACGCGATGATCAAGTCCGCCGAGCAGCGCCGCAACGCCATGCTGCGCGAGATCGACTACCACCGTGGCGGGCTCGCCACGCGCCTGCGCGACGCGCCCGATGTCGTCGATGCCGAGAGCGAGGACGCGCCGGTCGCGGACGGCGCCGAAGCTCAGCCGGCGAGATTATCGGCAAATCGCCGATGACCTCACCCGACAGGATCGCCGCGAACCGGGGTAACGCGGCCCGCAGCACCGGGCCGCGCACCGCCGCAGGCAAACGCAAGGTCGCCACAAACGCGCTGCGGCACGGCTTGCGTGCGAGCATAGACGCAGATCCGGAAACGAGCGGCGTAGTAGCGCGGATCGCCGCTGTGCTGGCCGGTCCCGATGCGTCGCCCCACTTGCGCGCGCTCATCAGGCCGATTGCGGAAGCGCAAGCCGATATGCTGCGCATTCGCAGCACGCGCACCAAGCTGATCGACCTCGGGGCGGCTGCCAACGCGGGTGAGGGCGAAACCGACCCGATCGTTTCTTCATTGGCCACTCTCGTAAGGCTCGACCGATACGAACGGTCAGCCATGAGGCGCCGGCAGGTCGCCCTGCGGGAGCTGCGCAAATCTTATACGAGGCTATCGAAATAATGTCTCTTGGGTTGTGCTACTACCAGACAAAGCCAACTTGCCGGCGCGATGTACGGTAGCGGGGACCGGGATTGCGCGCTGACGCGCTCCATCCGGGCTACCGTTTGATCGCGTTGCCCGCGGGGCCCCTCACGGCGGCCGGGCGCAGCTTCGCCTTGGCGCCCGCATCCGGCCGCGCGATCCGGTCCGGCTTCACCGGCTTTCGTTCCCGGCAAAAACCTTCGGCCGCCTCGACCACCGCCGCGGCGATCACCGCCTGATGCTCCGGTGTGCCCATCAGCAATTCTTCGTCGCGGTTGATGATCGAGCCGGCTTCCAGCAGGACGGCGGGCATCTGCGGATATTTGAGCACGACCAGCCGATCGAAGCGGTAGACGCCCGCCTCGGCGTCGATCAGCTCGCGGCGGCGGTGGCCCATGATCTTGTCGGTGTAATGCGGCGTGTACTGCAGCCCGCGCGATTTGAGCGCCAGCCCGAGCAGCCGCGCAAACCGCAGGCTGTCCTTGCGGTCGCGGTTCTCATACGAGACGAACAGCGAATGGCCCTTGAAGCGGTCGCTGAAGATATGCGGTTCGCCGTTGTAGTCCCATTTCTCCAACATCGAATCCGGCACCGAGTCGTGATGGATCGACAGCAGCAGGTCGGCGTGCGCGGCGTTTGCGCGCGCCACCCGGCGGGCGAGGCCGGCCAAGGCCGGCCCTTCGGTCACCAGCAGAACCGTTTTGGCGAAACCGGCTTCGATGAGCTGTTGCTCGATCAGCTTGGCCAGCCGCAGGTTGAAATCAAACTCGAGCGCGCCGCGCGCGCTCTTCGCTCCCGGGACTTGCGCCGTGTGCCCGACGTCGAGGACGAGGCCAAACGCGGCGCGGTCGCAGGTCGCGCCGGCGGCCTTCGGGGCGCCGGCCTCTTCGCCCCAGGCGCCATGCCGCGCGCCAAGCGCGATCAGCACCGCAACGATGAGAAACGCAATCGTTCCGATCCGCCGCATGCGCAGAGTTTACCCGCCCGGCCGGCGCTCGACGAGGGCGGAGCCGATGAACGAGATGACCAGGTCGCCGGCCTGGTTGGTCCCGGTATTGCGGCTGAACATGAGCCCCCACTTCGGCCGGCTTTTCGACGGACGCAACTCCACGACCTCGCTCGCGAAGGTGATCGTGTCGCCGACATAGACCGGCTTGAGCCATTTGAGATCGCGGAAGCCGGGGGAGGGGCCGAGTTCGGCGAGCGGCTCGCCGCGCGCGCGAGCCGCTTCATCCTCGGCCTGCCGGTAGCGCATGGCGTGGCGCATCCACAGCGCGATGGTGTGCCAGCCCGAGGCCATGAGCGCGCCGTAAGGCGAGGCGGCGGCCGCCGCTTCGTCCATGTGGAACGGCTGCGGATCGAACTGCGCGGCGAACGATTTGATCTCCTCCGCCGTGAATGTGTGATGACCGAGCGACGCACGCTCGCCGACCGCGATGTCTTCGAAATATTTCATTGCGCTCGCCCCGACGCCATTGCCGAGGCGGGCGTGAAACCGCGCCGCGCGATCATCATCGAACTCACCAGGGTCAACACGCAATTGTCCGTCTGATTGAGCATCTCGTGGCGGAACTTGATGAAGCCCATGCCGGGCCGGCTGCCGGACGGGCGCATGTCGAGCACCGTCGATCGCACCGTGAGACTGTCGCCGGGCCGCACCGGCTTGAGCCAGCGCACTTCATCGACGCCGGGCGAGCCCATCGAGGCCGAGGCGAGCACGAAGCCATCGGCAATCAAGCGCATCAACAGCGCGCAGGTGTGCCAGCCCGAGGCGACGAGGCCCCCCAGCATGGTGGCGCGCGCGGCTTCCTCGTCGGCGTGCATCGGCTGCGGGTCGAACTCGAGCGCAAACGCCAGGATCTCATCGCGCGTGATCGTGCGCGGGCCGTAGCAGGCGACGTTGCCGGCGGCGAAATCTTCGAAATGGAGCGGCATGGTCTGGGCTATTGCTCCCGCGCTTGCGATATCACGCGGGTTCGCGCGCGCGTTGACGCCCTGCCGCCACGCGTGCACGCTCCGCGCGCAGGGGTGGAACGACGAGCGGTCGAGAAGGGAGGCCCCATGTTCAACGCCGGCGAGCTGTTTCAGTGGGAGCGGTTCATTACGCCGTCGATCATCAAGCTGTTCTACTGGCTGTGCGTCGCGATTGCGATTCTCGGCGGCCTTTACGGCGTGATTTCGTCGTTGGCGCTGATGGCGTACAGTCCGATTGCCGGCTTGATCATGGCGGTGCTGTGCATCGCCGGGATGGTGGCGGGCGTCGTGTTCGCGCGCATCGTCGCCGAGTTCGTCCTGATCGTGTTCCGCATCAACGAGCACCTCGGCGCGATCCGCAATCGCGGCGAACCTCTCTGATTCGTCATGCCCCGCGAAAGCGGGGCATGTAGGGTGGGCTAAGCGCCCGATGGGCGCGCGTGCCCACGCGGAAGGATCAGCAAATATTCCGTGGGCATAGGCGGCCTACGGCCGCCGTTCTTAGTGTTAAAGAACGCCGACGCAAGCGTCGGCTACGGCTTCGCCGCTTAGCCCACCCTACGAAGCCCGCCTTCCCGGGCGATGACGACCGGGGAACTTACGTCGCGAAGCGGAAATGCATCACGTCGCCGTCGGCGACGACGTACTCCTTGCCTTCGAGCCGCATCTTGCCGGCGTCGCGCGCGCCCACTTCGCCCCCGAGCGTAACGTAATCGTCATACGCGATGGTCTCGGCGCGGATGAAGCCGCGCTCGAAGTCGGTATGGATGACCCCGGCCGCCTTGGGCGCGCGGCTGCCGCGCGTCACCGTCCAGGCGCGCGCTTCTTTAGGTCCGGCGGTGAAGAAGGTGACGAGGTCGAGCAGCCGGTAGCCGGCGCGGATCAGCCGATCGAGTCCGGGCTCGCTCAGTCCGATCGCACTCAAATATTCGCCGCGCTCCTCCCGCGGCAGCAGCGCGATTTCCGCCTCGATCTTGGCCGAGATCGTCACCGCCGCGGCCCCCTCTTGCGCGGCGCGGGCCTCGACGGCGGCGGAGAATGGGTTGCCCGAGGCCGCGGAGGCCTCGTCGACGTTGCAAACGTAGAGCACCGGCATGGAGGTCAGCAGCCCGAGCGTATGGAACGTCTTTTCCTCTTCCGGCCGGCGCTCGATCGAACGCGCCGGCTTGCCGTCGCGCAGCGGCACGAGCGCGCGATTGACGAGATCGAGCATGTCGACCGACTCCTTGTCGCCGCCGCGCACGCGCTTTTCCAATCCCTCGACACGCCTCTCCAGGCTTTCGAGATCGGCGAGCATCAGCTCGGTCTCGATCGTTTCGATGTCGGCGATCGGATCGATCCGGTCTTCCACATGGGTGATGTCGTCGTCGGCAAAGCAGCGCACCACGTGGGCGATGGCGTCGACCTCGCGGATATGGGCGAGGAACTGGTTGCCGAGCCCTTCACCCCTTGAGGCGCCGCGCACCAGGCCGGCGATATCCACGAAACTCAGCCGCGTCGGCACGATCTCGGCGGACTTCGCGAGCCGCGCGAGTTCGGCGAGGCGCGGGTCGGGCACCGCGACCTCGCCGATGTTCGGCTCGACCGTCGAGAACGCATAATTGGCGGCCTCCGCCGCCGCGGTCGCGGTCAACGCGTTGAAGATGGTCGACTTGCCCACGTTCGGCAGGCCGAGGATGCCGCAGCGAAAGCCCATGAGATGGATTTCTCTGTTTAACTCGGAAAGAAGGCTTCGATAGCGTTTCCGAATGGATTGACGATCCGCATCCCTACTAGCTCGTGGCCATCAGACAAGTCCTCGGACGCAAAAAACCGACAGCCGGCGCGCAAGGCAGCCGCAAGCATCAGACAATCCCACCACGAGTAATTCGCCCGATCTTCGATTTGCCATGCAAGTACGATGGTGTCGGGGTCGAGAGGTGCGGTGCAGGTTGGCGCGAGCGCCGAGAGATACTCGCGTGCCGCTTCAACGGGCATGACCTGTCGTTTTTGGGTCAGAATACGGTAGCTTTCGGTAAGTGTCTGGGGACTTGTAACAAGCGCTCGCCTTTGCACTCCGGCTTTGATTAGCGCTGCGGCCTTAGCCCTTTTTGCCGGGTCTCCTGGATCGAGGCTGTAGATCAGCACGTTCGTGTCGACGAACAGCAGGTCTGTCATACAGCTCATCCCGCTTCGGTAAGTCTTTGGCCACGCCGCGCCACCCGGGACCGGAAAGGAAGCGGTCGAGCGCGGCTAATTGATCGGTCCCTTGGCGCATGTCTTCAGCCAAGCGGTCGCCGACATAACGGGACACGCTTTTCCCCGCCTTAGCTGCTTCGACGCGAATCCAAGCGGCTACCTGTTCTTCGAGGGTTATGGTGACGTTTTTCATGTGGTTCGCAAGGTTCGTGTTCCACTAATCTCGTGCACCACGATGTTCGTGTCAAGCCTTGTCGGCTGGTTTCGGCTCGACGAAGCCTTTGGCGTCCATGGCGAGGTGCACTTTGTTCTGGAACGTCGCGTCCTGACCGCGCACCAGAAGTTCGACGTTGTCGGCGATGATTTCGCACAGCGCCTCGACCCACGGCCGCTCGCCCTTGGCGAAGTCGCCGAGCACGTGGCCGTAGACCAGATCCTTGACGCCTGGATGTCCGACGCCGATGCGCACGCGGCGATAATCGTTGCCCACGTGGGCGCTGATCGAGCGCAGCCCGTTGTGACCGGCGTTGCCGCCGCCGGTCTTCACCCGCAGCTTGCCCGGCGCCAGGTCGACCTCGTCGTGAAACGCCACGATCTCGTGCGGCGCGATCTTATAAAACTGCGCCGCCGCCGCGACCGCGAGGCCGGAGTCGTTCATATACGTGCCGGGCAAGAGCAGCACCACGCGTTCGCCGCCGAGCGGGCCATCGACTGAAACACCTTGGAAGCGGCGGCGCCACGGGCGCAGACCGTGACGATCGGCGATCGCCTGGACCGCCATGAAGCCGATGTTGTGACGGTTGCCGGCGTGGCGTTCGCCCGGATTCCCGAGGCCCACGAATAAGAGCATCGCTGAGAATCCCGGCGCCGGCAGTCCAGTCGGCGGCGCGCGACGCCGCCGGCCGGAACTCGCGCCTTACTTCTTCTCCGGCGCTGCGCCGGCGGCCGGAGCCGCGGCGCCCGGTGCGGCAGCGGGAGCTGCGCCCGGCGCGGCACCCGGTGCGCCCGGTGCCGCCCCTTCGGCTCCTGCGGCCTCGCCGGCCTCGGCGGCTGCGGCTGCTGCCGCGGCTGCTGCGGCTGCTGCTTCGGCCGCCGCCTTCTGCTCTTCCAGATAACCGGAGGGCGCCACGATGGTGACGAGCGTCACGTCGCGCCGCGACACCGCCTGGACGTTGGGCGGCAAGGTGATGTCGCTGAGATGCTTGGCGTGGCTGATTTCGAGGCCGGTCAGGTCGACGTCGATCGCTTCCGGGATCGCATCCGCCGAGCAATAGACCTCGAGCGTGTGCTCGACCATGTTCACGGTCCCGCCGCGCTTGACGCCCGGCGACTGATCCACGTTCTGGACGTGCACCGGCACGCGGACGCGGATGCGCGCCCCTTCGCCGAGCCGCATGAAGTCGACGTGCACCGGGAAGTCGCGTACCGGGTCGAGCTGGAAGTCGCGCGGAATCACGCGATGCTTCGCGCCGTCGAGCTCGAGTTCGTACACGCTGGTGAGAAATCCGCCCGCGTAGATTTTCTGCCGCAGGTCGGCGTAATCGAGGGCAATGTTGAGCGGCGCCTTGCCGTCGCCATAGATGACGCCAGGCACGCGGCCTTCGCGACGCATCGCCCGAGCGGCCCCCTTACCGGCCCGCGGGCGCGCCGTCGCCTTGATCTCCTTGACGGTCGCCATATCCAGTCCTCAGGTTCGATTTTGCAACACAAACGGCCGACTAGTGCCCCGATTCCGAAGTTCGCATCATTTTTGCGGCGCGTTCGTTTTGCGAACTTCGGAATCGAAGGGCACTAGCAAACCTATGACTCTAGTGCCGCTTTGAACCCGAAGTTCGCAATCGGACCCGCGGCAATAGTGGTGCGAACTTCGGGTTCGCGGCACTAGTGCGGCCGTTCCGCCCGGCCGGCCTCCAGGGGTGCACCAAGCTGGGGTGGGCCGGCTTATAGCGGCCCAAACCGGGAAAAACAAGAAAGCGGGAGAAGTGGCCAGCGTTACGTTCCGGCTTTGCCGATCGTGGCTTCGAGCGCGGCAATGCGGGCGGCGAGCGCCTCGTTCTCCTCGCGCGCCAGCCGGGCCATTTCCTTGACCGCTTCGAACTCCTCGCGCTTGACCACGTCGAGGTCGCGCAACATGCGTTCGGCCTGATTGCGCAGCAGCGTGTCGAATTCGCGGCGCACGCCCTGCGCGACGCCGGCGGCGTCGTTCATCAGCCGCGCCATCTCGTCGAAAAACCGATTGCTCGTCTGGGTCATGGTTTTGCTCCGAACTCGGGCAGAGAATGGGCGTTGTGTCGCCCACCCGCAAGAGCGCTCAAAGCTTGACTTGACGCGCGGGGCGGAGTCATCAGGCGTTCGGTCGTCACATGCCGTATCTCATTTTACCATTTCCCCAGTTCGATCCGGTGCTAGTTCACATCGGACCGTTCGCGATCCGCTGGTACGCGCTCGGCTACATCGCCGGCATTCTCATCGGCTGGATCTACGGCAAGGCGATCCTGCGCTCGAAGCGGGCGTGGGGCGGGCCGGCGCCGATCACTGCCATTGAGTTCGACGACTTCGTGCTGTGGGTGACGCTCGGCATCATTCTCGGCGGCCGCCTCGGCTACGTGCTCTTTTATAACCTGCCGCATTTTGCCCAGCACCCGCTGGAAATCTTTGAGCTGTGGAACGGCGGCATGTCGTTCCACGGCGGATTCGTCGGCTGCGTCCTCGCCGTCGTGTTGTTCGCGCGCCGCCGCGATATTCCGATTCTCTCGCTCGGCGATGTCACCTGCGCGGTGGCGCCGATCGGAATATTTCTCGTGCGCCTGGCAAATTTTATCAACGGCGAGCTGTGGGGCCGACCGAGCGACGTGCCGTGGGCGATGGTGTTTCCGAGCGGCGGGCCGATACCGCGGCATCCGAGCCAGCTTTACGAGGCGACCCTCGAAGGACTCGTGATGTTTGTTGTGCTGGCGCTGTTCGTGCGCTTCGGCGCGCTGAAACGACCCGGACTCATTTTGGGCGCGTTCGCGCTGATCTACGGGCTCGCGCGTACGTTCGGCGAATTTTTCCGCGAGCCCGACATCCAGCTCGGATTCCTGTGGGGCGGGCTCACCATGGGCATGCTGCTGTCGCTGCCGATGATCCTCGGCGGCGCGCTGATCATCTGGCTCGTGCTGCGTGCACCCAAAGCGGGATGACGCCGCTCGAAGCCGAAATCCGCCGCATCATCGCCGCCGACGGACCGATGTCGGTCGCGAGCTACATGCGGCTGTGCCTCGGGCATCCGCTGCACGGCTACTACCCGACGCGCGATCCATTCGGCCGCGGCGGCGATTTCATCACCGCCCCAGAAATCAGCCAGATGTTCGGCGAGCTGATCGGGCTGTGGGCCGCGGCGATGTGGCAGATGATGGGCTCGCCCGCGCCGGTCGCGCTGGTCGAACTGGGCCCCGGTCGCGGCACGCTGATGGCCGACGCGCTGCGCGCCGCGCGCGTGATGCCGGCGTTTGCCGCGGCGCTCCGCGTGCATCTGGTCGAGACGAGTCCCGTGCTGCAGCGCCGCCAGCAAGAGGCGCTCGCTGCTCAAGATGTGCCGATCGCGTGGCACCCGGATTTTGCCGACGTACCCGGCGGGCCGCTCATTGTCGCCGCCAACGAGTTTTTCGACGCGCTGCCGGTGCATCAGGTGGTGAAAACGCCGAGCGGCTGGCACGAGCGCATGGTCGGCATCGATGTTGATGGGAAGCTCGCGTTCGCGCTCAATCCCGATCCGATCCTGCAGGTTGCGTCAGTCATGCCGGAGACGATTGCGAGGGCAGTGCCGGGCGCGGTGTATGAGTGGCGCTCCGATGAGATCGCCGCCGAGATCGCCCGCCGCGTTGCCGAGAGTGGCGGTGCGGCGCTCATCATCGACTACGGCCACAGCGAGAACGCGCTCGGCGAAACCCTGCAGGCGGTCGGCCGCCATGGCTTCGTCCATCCGCTTACAACGCCGGGCGAAGTCGACCTCACGGCGCATGTAGATTTTGCCGCGCTGGCGCGGACGGCGAGAGCGGCCGGCGCGCGCGTGCATGGGCCGATTTCGCAAGGCGACGTCCTGCGCCGGCTCGGCATCGAGGCGCGGGCGGCGGCGTTGCGAGCGAAGGCGACCGATGCCCAGGCGGCCGATATCCATGCCGCCGTGACACGCTTGACCGGGGGCGGCCGAGATTCCATGGGCGAGCTGTTCAAAGCGATGGCATTCGCCGATGCGAAGCTCGGCGCGCTGCCGGGATTTGACACCTAAGGCCCAATGCAGCAAGCGATGCCCATGCTGCAGTCTGCGCTTCTTTCGATCCCCGGCATTCGTCACGCCTTTTTCACCCGCGAGGGCGGCGTGTCGAAAGGTTTTTACGCCACCCTCAACGCCGGGCTCGGGTCGCGCGATGCGCCCGAGCGCGTTGCCGAAAACCGCGGCCGCATGGCGGCGGCGCTTGGCGTCGCGCCCGAACGGTTTGTCACCGCCTACCAAGTGCACTCGCCCAACGTGGTCGTCGCCACCGAACCGTGGTCGCGGGCCGACGCGCCGCGCGCCGACGCGGTGGTCACCCGCGTGCCCGCGCTCGCAGTCGGCGTGACCACGGCGGATTGCGGGCCGCTTCTCCTCGCTGATGCCGAGGCGGGTGTCGTCGGCGCCGCCCATGCGGGCTGGCGCGGCGCGCTCACCGGGGTGGCCGAGGCTGCCGTTACGGCGATGGAAGAGCTCGGCGCTTCCCGCCGCCGCATTGTCGTTGCCCTCGGGCCGATGATCCGCCAGCCGAACTACGAGGTCGGGCCCGATTTCGTCGAGCGCTTTGCGGCGGAAGATCCGGGAAGCGACCGGTTCTTTATGCCGGCGGCGCGCCCCGGCCACGCCATGTTCGACCTCGCGGGCTACATCGCGGCGCGGCTCCAGCGCGCCGGCGTCGGCCGGATCGAAGACCTCGGCCATTGCACCTACGGCGATCCGGCTCGTTTCTTCAGCTATCGCCGCAGCACCCACCGGGCCGAAGCCGATTACGGCCGCCACATCAGCGCCATCACGCTGTCGCAGTAAGAAGCGGCCAACGGGCTGGACCATCAGCCCGTTTGTAGATACCACTTTAGGCGAAACGAGCGGCCCAAAGAGCCGCCGGGGGTGTCATGAGCGGGACGGGCCGGCGCGCCGGAGGCGCGCGAGGCTTTGCATTGCATCGCGCGCGGCTGGTGATGGCCGCGGTCTTCGCGCTGGCGCTTGCCGCCGGCGGCTGCGCGAACGCGCCGGCGCCCGCGCCGATGGCGAGCGTCGCGAGCGCGGGCGGCGCGAGCATCGCCTTCGAGTCGATTGACGGGCCGCCGGTCGTGGTCTTCCAGAATCTCGTGACGACGCTCTCGGCCGAGGCGGCATCGCGCCAAGTCCAAGTTGTTTCGCGCACCGGCAGTCCGGCCTACCGCATCCGGGGCTATCTCGCCGCCATCGTGGTCGGGGGCAAAAGCCACATCAGCTGGGTGTGGGACGTCTACGGCGCCGACAAGCAGCGCGTATTGCGTATCGCCGGTGAGGAGGCGACGGGCCGCCCGGGCAGCAACGCCTGGGCCGCCGCCGACGAGCAGATGGTTCGCCGTATCGCGCGTACCAGCATGGACAAGCTCGCCGCTTTCCTGGCCTCACCGTCAGCCCCGCCGCCCGTCGAGCCCGTGCAACCCGGGTCACCCGCGATCGCATCGGCCGACGCCGCGGCCGCCGCCCTGGCCCTTGCCGCACCGGAATAAAAACGCCTGGGACAAGCCGTTCGCGCGATATTGCCGCCTCCCGGAGGGCTTGTTATCACCACGCCGCCCGGGTCCCGGGCTGCTGACCGGAGACGGCGATGGCGAGCAACAACGGGGCGGTCCGGCTGGTGGCCGGCAACTCGAACCGTGCCCTGTCCGAGGCCATCGGCGCCTATCTCGCGACCCCCTTGTCCAAGACGGTCGTGCGCCGCTTCGCCGACATGGAGATTTTCGTCGAAATCCTGGAGAACGTCCGCGGCGCCGACGCGTTCGTCCTGCAATCGACGTCCTACCCGGCCAACGATCACCTGATGGAATTGCTGATTATCATCGACGCGCTGCGCCGCGCGTCGGCGCGGCGCATCACCGCGGTGATCCCTTATTTCGGCTATGCGCGGCAGGACCGTAAGACCGGATCGCGCACGCCCATTTCAGCCAAGCTCGTCGCCAACCTGATCACCCACGCGGGCGCCGACCGGGTGATGACACTCGATCTGCACGCCGGCCAGATCCAAGGCTTCTTCGATATACCGACCGACAATCTCTTCGCCTCGCCGGTGATGGTACGCGACATTCGCGAGAGGTTCGATCTCAAGCGGGTGGCGGTGGTCTCGCCCGACGTCGGCGGCGTGGTGCGCGCGCGGGGGCTTGCCAAGCGTATCGACGCGCCGCTGGCGATCATCGACAAGCGGCGCGAACGCGCCGGCGAATCCGAAGTGATGCACGTGATCGGCGAGGTCGACGGGCGCACCTGCATCCTGATCGACGACATCGTCGATTCCGGCGGCACCCTGGTGAACGCCGCCGACGCGCTGCTGGAAAACGGGGCGAACGACGTCTACGCCTACATCAGCCATGGCGTCCTCTCCGGCGGCGCGGTGGCGCGGGTGACCGCCTCGCATCTCAAGGAATTGGTGATCACGGATTCGATTCAGCCCACCGAGGCGGTGCGGGTCGCCCGCAACATCCGGGTGCTCTCGATTGCGACGCTGATCGGCGAAGCGATCGGCCGGACCGCGACGGAAGAGTCGGTGTCGAGCCTGTTCGACTGACGCGCGCAGCAGTGCGCTAAGACTCGCGTTGCGGGTTCTCCTCGACAATTTGAGCCGTTTCGCCGGCTGCTGAGTCGGAATGTCGCATTTTTCCGCTGTGGATGGCCAGCGGCGGCTGATTGCGCCAAGCGGCCGAATCTTTTGAACAGGAAGCAGTGCCTTGCGAATTTTTTGGACCGCGACTCGGCCGGTGTATAGTCGCAGAGGCGGGTGATTCGCCGGACGTTTGTTTCGGCGCTAGTGCCGCGAACCCGAAGTTCGCATGACCGTGCGGCAAGATCATTTGCGAACTTCGGGTTCAAAAGCGGCACTAGAGTTTTGGAGTTACTAGTGTCCTTCGATTCCGAAGTTCGCTCCGGAACGAGCCGCAAGATCGGGCGAACTTCGGAATCGGGACACTAGCGTGCGCGTGCAGTCGCGTGCGCTTCTCTTCAAATCGAAGCGTGGAGACCGCATGTCGCTCATGGACATTCCGCAAGGGACGGGCAGCCCGCTCGATGTCGTCGAGCGGCTCGCATCCTTTAATGATTGGTCGTTCGACCGCGCGGGCGACGACGAGATCACTATTTCGATCACCGGCCGCTGGGCCGATTATCACGTGTCGTTCACGTGGATGGACGATATCGAGGCGCTCCATCTCGCCTGCGCGTTCGATCTCAAAGTGCCGGAGCGGCGCCGCGGCGAGGTGCTGCACCTGATCGCCCGGCTCAACGAGCGGCTATGGATCGGGCACTTCGATCTGTGGACCAACGACGGGCTCATCATGTTCCGCCATGCCCTCGTGCTGACCGGCGGCGTATCGGCGACCAACCGCCAATGCGAGGCGCTGCTCGACGCGGCGCTCGAGGCGTGCGAACGCAATTTCCAGGCCTTCCAATTCGTGATCTGGGCCGGCAAGTCCGCCGCGGAAGCGCTCGACGCGGCGATGTTTGAAACGGCCGGCGAAGCCTAAGCCCGCGGTTTCCGCGCCGGCGCCGCTGGACAACTTCCCTATCTCGTGATGATTGATGCGCACGCGCGCAGCAAAAAGTTTACGCGCTCGTGGAGGAAGCTCATGACCACGTCGCAACCATCTTCATTGAAAGATGTGGCCGGAACGATCGTGCTCGTCGGTGCCGGCAAGATGGGCTCGGCGATGCTCGACGGCTGGATCGCGCTCGGCCTCTCGCCGTCGCGCGTTGCGGTCATAGAGCCCCAGCCGTCGAACGAAATATCCGCGCTGGCGGCACGTGGGCTCAAACTCAACCCCAATCCCGGCGCGGTACCCGATCCGGCCGTGATCGTGATTGCGGTGAAACCGCAAGTCGCGGCCGAAGTGGTCCCCGCCGCGGTGCCCCTGATGGGTCCCTCGACCGTGGTGGTTTCGATCATGGCCGGGACGCGGCTCGCCTCGCTCGAGCGCCCGCTGCCCGCCGGCACTGCGGTCGTACGCACAATGCCCAACACGCCCGCCGCGATTGGCCGCGGCATCACGGTCGCGGTGGCGAACCCGCACGTATCGTCGCCGCAGCGCGAGCTTGCGCACCGGCTACTGACCACCATCGGAACGGTCGAATGGGTGGAGGACGAAAGCCTGCTCGACGCGGTCACCGCCGTCTCGGGCTCCGGCCCCGCCTACGTTTTCCTGCTCGCCGAAACGCTGGCGCAGGCCGGCGCGGCGGCCGGATTGCCCACCGACTTGGCCGCGCGGCTGGCACGCGCGACCGTCGCCGGGTCCGGCGAATTGCTGCATCGCTCGCCGCTCGACGCCGCCACCCTGCGCCGCAACGTGACCTCGCCGGGCGGCACCACCGAGGCGGCGCTTGCGGTGCTCATGGGCAAAGACGGCCTCGCGCTGGTGATGCAGCAGGCGGTCGCCGCCGCCACCCGCCGCTCGCGCGAACTCGCCGGGTGAGGTGTTGCATCCGGGTCTTCACGGCCTACAGTGTCCTTCAGAATGGCTGCTTGACTATGCGTTGGCACACTACACGTGATACCAAGAAGGCTTGGTGCGGAAGATTAGGCGGAACACCGTCCCGGCGGGGAAATGGAAACATCGCAGGTGAGCGTGATGTCTACCAATCGGCAGGAAGAGGTTGACAGAAATTTGGAGTACTTTCTGTCCGAGCTTCCGCGGCTCTCGCACTCCCATCTCGGCGAGTTCGCACTTCTGCGGCACCGAACGATTACAGATTTTTTCAGCACCTCCGTGGATGCGGTAAAGGCCGGAAAATCGCTCTATCCCGATGGAATGTTCAGCGTTCAGCAGGTTACGGATGCAGCGATAGATTTAGGGTTCTTTTCTCATGCCGGTAATAACGGGTCTCCACAATAACCTCGACATCTTCCTCACTGTCGGGATCATCGATGCTGACGCGATAGAGGTTGGCGACCCCAGTCTCCAATTTAGTCAGGTTCCGCAGCTTCTCCTATTGAATACACGTGCGGACGCCCTGGCAGGGTGGCGGTTTACAGCTTACATTTTCACAGGTTGATCGCGATCCGATAGGGAGGCCGACCATGGCCCGCAGACCCGCGCGCGAACGCAGCGAATCCAACGGTCCCACCAAGACCAACCGCGAGAAGATCATCGACGCCTTGATGGAACTGCTCGCCGAGGAGCGCATCGAGGACATCGGCTTCGGCGCCATTGCGCGGCGGGCTGGGCTCAGCCTCGCCGAATGCCGCGCCGAGTTCCGCTCGGTGCTGGCGGTGTTGGCGGCCTACACCAAGGAGATCGATCGCCAAGTGCTCGCGGGCGGCGACACCGACACGGAAGAAGAACCGCCGCGCGAGCGGCTGTTCGACATTCTGATGCGGCGGCTCGAAGCGCTCGCGCCGCACAAGGCGGCCATTCGCTCGCTCGCCCGCTCGGCCGCGCGCGATCCCGCGCTGGCCGTCGCGCTCAACGGCCTCACCGTACGCTCGATGCAGTGGATGCTCACCGCAGCCGACATCAGCGCGGCGGGCCCGAGGGGCATGCTGCGCGGACAGGGGCTGGCGCTGCTCTACGCCTCGGTGATGCGCACGTGGCTCGATGACGACGATCCCGGCCTCGCGCGCACCATGGCGGCGCTCGACCGCGGGCTTTCGCGGGGGGCGTGGTGGTCGGGCCTGCTCGACCAGGTGTGCCGGTTCGTCCCGCCCCGTTGCTGTCCGCCGGGCCGCTGGTCGCGCCGCTCGCGCGATCGGACCGACGAAGAGCCGGCGGCGGCGTAAGGCTACCTACACGGGCACGCGCACCGTCACCCGGAGGCCGCCGAGCGGGCTGTCGCTGAGCGAGATGTCGCCGCCATGCGAACGCGCGATGTCGCGCGCGATCGCCAGCCCGAGACCGGTGCCGCCTTGATCCTGATTGCGCGCGTCGTCGAGCCGCAGGAACGGCCGGAACACTTCGTCGCGCATGCCGACGGGAATGCCGGGCCCGTCGTCATCCACGGTCACCGTAAGCCAGCGGTGGTCGCGGTGCCCGGTGATCGCGATCGTGTTTGCAAATCGCGCGGCGTTCGACACCAGGTTGGCAAGGCAGCGCTTGAACGCGGCCGGCCGCACGGTCACCACCGGATGGCCGTGGAACACGACGCTGGCACGATGACCGTGGCGCTCGGCATCGAGCTTGAGCTCCTCCAGAAATGCCGCCATGTCGGTCGGCGCCGACTGCTCGCCAGCGTCGCCGCGCGCGAAGGCGAGATAGGCCTCGAGCATGCGGCCCATCTCGTCGACATCCTTCTTGAGCGCCTCGACTTCCGGGCTGTCGCCGATCAGCGCGAGTTCCAGCTTGAACCGGGTCAGCACCGTGCGCAGGTCGTGCGACACGCCGGCCAGCATGGTGGTGCGCTGCTCCATCGTGCGCTCGACGCGCCGTTTCATCTCGAGGAACGCGTTGGCGGCGCGGCGCACCTCGCGGGCACCTCGCGGCCGGAAGCCGGGCACCTCGCGGCCCTTGCCGAAACTTTCCGCCGCGTCCGCCAAGGTCAGGATCGGCCGAATCTGGTTCCGCAGAAACAGGACCGACACGCCGACCAGCACCAGCGACGTGCCCACCATCCAGAAAAGAAAGATCTCTGAGTTCGATGCGTAGGCGGCGTTGCGCGGCGCAAACACCCGCATCACGTTGTTGTCGAGCGTGATGCGAATTTCCACCAGCGCCGAGCGCCCCACCGTGTCGATCCAGAATGGCCGGGCGATGCGCCAGCTGATTTCGCGCGAGAGCGCTTGGTCGAGCAGCGAGAAGAACGGCTTGGGGCCGGGCGGCGGAAGGTCGGTGCCGGGCAGGAAATCAACCACCAACCCGAGCCGCTGTTGCGCGATGCGCCGCAACGTCGCGTGGTCGGGCGTGTCGGGGAAGCTCTGATACATGTCGATGAGCGAGGCGATGTCCTGCGTGACGGCGCCCGAGAGCCGTCGCGTCACCGTGTTCCAGTGCCGCTCCATGAACACGAAGGCGACCACCGACTGCAGGATCACCATGGGGGTGACGATGATCAGGAGCGAGCGGGCATAAAGCCCGGTCGGCATCACGCTGCGGACCGTGCGGCCCCACCAGTCCCAAACGGCGGCGACGTGGCCCGCGGCCGTGCGCAGCGTTGCCAGTCCGAGATCGAGCGTCGTCATGGCGATACGACCAGACGGTAGCCGATCCCGCGCACCGTCTGCACGATCAGCGGGTGCGCCGGATCGTGCTCGATCTTGCGCCGCAGCCGGTTGACCTGGACGTCGACCGCGCGCTCGTTCGATCCCGCGCCGTTGCCGGCGAGCGCGAGGCGCGGAACCGTCTCGCCGGGGCTCGCGGAGAGCACGCGCAGCATGTCGCGCTCGCGGTCGGTGAGGTGGACGATCTCGTCGCCGCGCCGCAGCTCGCCGCGCGCCACATGGAAGATGAACTCTCCGAATTTGAAGCTCTCGGCCTGCGGCGCGCGCGCCGGCCGCTGGCGCTTGAGAATGTTGGTAATGCGCAGCGACAGCTCGCGCGCCTCGAACGGCTTGGCCACATAGTCGTCGGCGCCGAGCTCCAGTCCCATGATGCGATCCTGCGATTCATCGCGCGCGGTGAGCATCAGGATCGGAACCGCCGAAGAGACGCGGATCGCCTTGGCGAGGTCGAACCCGGATTCGCCCGGCATCATCACGTCGAGCACCAGAAGATCGAAGCTCAGCCCGTCGAGCTTTGCCCGCGCCTCCGCCGCGTTGCCGGCGGTGGTCACGCGAAAACCTTCGCGGGCGAGATAACGCGAGAGCAGGTCGCGGATGCGGCGATCGTCATCGACGACCAGGAGATGCGGGGCATCGTCCGACGGCGAGGCGGCCTGCGCGCTCATGTCGGCTCAGCGGCGCGTGCGGCCGCCGCGCTCGGCGCGGGCAATCAGCCGCAGCACCTCGTCCCGATCCGTTGCGTCGATCATGGCGGCGAGAAACCGCCGCGCCGTCTCGTGGGCGTTCGGCCCGATCTCGGCGACCGCGCGCGCAATCCGCGTGGTCTGCAGCCCGGCGAGCTTGAGCGCCAGCGCCTCGCCCTTCGGGGTGACGAACAACAGCCGCTGGCGCCGGTCGTTTTCGCCCTCGCGCTGCACCACGTAGCCCTCGTCGACCAGTTGCTTGAGCACGCGCCCGAGCGACTGTTTGGTGATCTTTAAAATCACCAGCAGGTCCGCAACCTTGATGCCGGGATTGCGGTTGATGAAGTGGAGCACCCGGTGATGCGCGCGGCCGAAGCCGAATTTGGCCAGCACGTCGTCCGGATCGCCGACAAAGTCGCGGTAAGCGAAGAACAGGAGCTCGATGATGTCCCAGATCGGCTCGTCCGCCCCTTCCGCCGCATCGGCGGTGCGGGCCGGGCGCTCCGGGGGTAACGTGAAATTTAGGTCAGCCATATTGACGTATTTTGGTTAACCTGTTACCGATGCAAGTGTCTTCGCGAAAGGATCGTGCCCGGGCGATCCCTGGACGGCCGTTGCGCCG
>JAFAUQ010000282.1 GCA_019243195.1 Hyphomicrobiales bacterium | reverse complement strand
GCACGCGTGCCGTAAGCGAAATGGCTCTCCATGCAGGCGTCCGGCACGCCCTCGATCTTCTCGGCGATCTCATAGACGTGCTCGTTGCGCTCATCCCCGCGCGTGAGCGAAAGCTCGGCGCCCTCCTCGAAGTTGACGACGAGCGAGAGCGCAAGGCGCGCGCCGCCCGGCCAGCGCACCTGCGGCGGCGTGCTGCCGTAGCCGCGGTAGTCGCGCGCGGGGGGAGGTACATCAGGCATGGTTCACCTCACAGCACTCCGTGGGCACGGCCGCCTGCGCTACGCTCCGGCGACCTTAGCCCACCCTACAATTCCGCGAGCCGTCGCAAGCCGACTAGGCGATCGGCGAGAAACAGCGTAAGCACGGCGAGCAGGATGAGCCCGGTGGAGATCGCCGCAATGGTGGGGTCCGGGCTTTCCTCCACGTATTGCAACATCTGAATCGGCAACGTCTTCGTCCAGGCGTCGGTGAAGAAGATCGAGATGGGATAGTTGTCCATCGACGCGAGGAACGCGAACATCCCCGAAGTGAGAAACGCGGGCGCGAGCGCCGGAACCAGGACCTTGCGCAGCGCCTGGACATAGGAGCAGCCGAGCGTGCGCGCCGCGTCGATGAGGGAAAAATCGAACAGGGAAAGCGCGCCGACCACGGTGCGCACGACGTAGGGCATGGTGATCACGACGTGGGCGACAAGCAGGCTCGCCCACGTGCCGCGCACGCCGACATCGCGGAACGCTTGCAGCATGGCGATGCCGATGACGAGGCCCGGCAGCATCAGCGGCGAGACCAGGAAGGTCGAAATCGCCTCGTGGCCGGGGAAGCGGCCGCGCACGAGCGCGATCGAACAAAGCGTACCGAGGAGGAGCGCGACGAGCGTCGAAAGGGCGGCGATTTGCAGCGAGGTGACCAGCGACGGCGCGAGGCCCTTGGTGACGGCGAGGCGCGCATACCATTTGAGCGACCACTCGGGCGACGGCAAGGTGAACACCGCCGACGAGCCGAACGAGACGGCGATGGTCACGATCAGCGGCGTGAGCAGGAACGCAACCGCGCCGGCCGCCACCAGCCAGACGGCAATCACGGCGCCCTGCTCGGTTCGCGTCACGCGCTCCTCCCCAGGCGGCGTGCCAGCACGCCCGAGCCGACCACAACCGCGACCGCCAATACCAGCAGCACCGTCGCCGTGGTCGAGCCGAGTTGCTCGTTGCGCATGAACAGGAACGAGCGGCCGACGAGCGTGGCGAGCGTCTGATAGCGGTCGCCGATCAGGAGGCTCGGAATCACATACATGGCGATCGAGAGCGAGAACACGAACACGACGCCGGCGAGCACGCCCGGCAGGGTGAGCGGCAGGACAATGCGGCGGAAACGATAGACCGGCGTGGCGCCGAGCGTCGCGGCCGCCTCGGCAAGGCGTGGGTCGATCAACCGGACAACCGAGTAGATCGGCAGGATCATGAACGGCAGGAACACGTTGGCGGCGCCGAGCACGAGACCGGTCTCGGTGAACAGGAGCCGCACCGGCTCGTCCCATACGCCGAGGCTCACCATCAGCTGCGAAAGAATGCCATCGCGGCGCAGCACGATCTGCCAGGCGAACGCCTTGACCACGACGCCGACCGACAGCGGGAGAATGATCGCCGCGAGCAGCACCACCTGCGTCCAGCCGCTCGACCAGGCGAGCGCGAACGCGGTCGGATAGCCGATCAGCAAACAAACTACCGTCACCAGCGCGGCGATCTTGAGCGTATTGGCGATCACCTGCCAGTTGAACGGATCGGACAGGAACGACGCGAGCGGCTCGATGGTGAAGCCCTTCGGGCCCATGACGCCGCGGGCGAGCAGCATGATCAATGGCAGCGCGTAGACGAGCGCGAGATACGCCACCGCCGGCAGCGCGAGCCAAGCGACCGGATCGATACGTTCGCGGCGGGGTTTCATGGCTTCGCGTCTAGCGCAAAGGCGAGCGCGTCGGCCGGTGCGAAGCTCAGCTTGACGGGCGCGCCGGGCGCGAGCGGCAAGCCGGGCAGCTGCGCCGCCTCGACGATGACCTGATCGCCTTCGCCCGCGTCAAAATGCAATTGCATCTTCGAGCCTTGGAACACGATGTCGCGCAGCGGAAGTTCGAGTTCGTTGTCGCCGCCGCCCGCGCCCAGCCGGATGCGCTCCGGCCGCACGGCCACGAACGCCTTGGTGCCGGACGCGAGCGTACCGGCGGCACGCAGCTTTCCGCGCGGCGTCGCCAGCACAACTTCTTCGCCCGCAGCAGCGACCACCTCGCCGGCGATGCGGCTCGACAACCCGACGAAGCCGAGCACGAAGCCGGTGGCCGGCCGGTGGTAGACGGTCGCGGGATCGGCAAGCTGCTCGATCGTGCCGCGGTTCATCACCGCGATGCGATCGGACATCATCAGGGCTTCGTCCTGATCGTGGGTGACGAACACCGCGGTGGTCGAGAGTTCGCGCAGCAGGCGCTTCAATTCAATCTGCATCGTCTCGCGCAGCTTGCGGTCGAGCGCGCTGAACGGCTCGTCGAGCAGCAGGAGCTTCGGCCGCACCGCGAGCGCGCGCGCCACGGCGACGCGCTGCTGCTGGCCGCCCGAGAGCGCGCGGACCGAGCGGTCGGCAAATTCGCTCATGTGCACGAGGCCGAGAAAGCGCGCGACCGCAGCGCGGGTCTCTCCGCGCGGCGCACGACGCGCCTCGAGTCCGAAGGCGACGTTCTCGGCGACGGTGAGATGAGGAAACAACGCGTAGTTCTGGAACACCACGCCGATGTCGCGATGGTGCGGCGGCCTGCGCGTGATGTCCGCGTTGTCGAGCCGCACGGTGCCGGCGTCGGGTGTCAACAGGCCAGCGACGATGCGCAGCAACGTGGTCTTGCCGCAGCCCGACGGCCCGAGTAGCGAAACGAACTCGGCGCGCTTGACGCCGAGGTCGACGTTGTCGAGCACACGCGCCGCACCAAAAAATTTGGCGGCGCCGGCGATGGTGAGGAAATCGGGCATCATACCCCCGGTCTCGTCATCGCCCGCGAAAGCGGGCGATCCAGTAATCGGGGAACGTGCAATAAGGGCACGACCGGTTGTTAACTTGGCGGGCGGTGGTTACTGGATGGCCCGCTCCCCGCCTTCGCGGGGACATGCTTCGCGGGGCATGACGAGACCGAGTTAAATCCCCATCTCGCGGTCCCAGCGCTTGACCCACTCGTTGCGGTTCTCCGCCACAAATGCCCAATCGATGCTGTGCATCGTCGCGTTGATGGGCATGCCAGCGGGCGGCGGGACCGACTTGTTGGTCGGCAGGGCGAAGGTCGGCGCGGAAATCTTTCCCTGCACTTCGGCCCCGAGCATCTCATTGATGTAGGCGTAGGCGAGGTCGGCGGCGGGCGCGCCCTGGACCATGCAGATGCCGGACGGGCTTGCGAAGATACCCTCCTTGGGCGCAGCCAAGTCGATCGGCGCGCCGGCGGCTTTTCGCTCAAGCGCGTAGGAAGAAAGCGCGCCGACTATCACCCAAGCCTCGCCCTGCTCCAGCAAATTGAACGCCTGCGGCATCTGGGTATAGACCGTGAGCAGGTTCGGCTTGAGCTTGGCCAATTGTTTGAAACCGGAGTCGGTGTCCTTCTCGGCTTCGCTCATCGGCTTGCCGGTCGCAAGGTGCGAGGCCATGAACAGGTTGGCGAGACCCTCGGTGTTCTGCAGCGAAGGCAGGATCACGCGGCCCTTGAATTTCGCGTCCCACACGTCGCCCCACGAGGCGACGCCGTTCGGCAGCACGTTTTTGTTGTAGGCGATGCCTTGCCAGGGCGCGAGGTAATTCGCCCACATCCCATCCATGTGCACGGCGTCCGGGCGGATGTTGGCGAGGTTCGGCACCTTGTCGGGCGTGAGCTTCTCAAGCAGACCCTCTTTGACCGCGAGGATCATCACCGGATCGTCCATCTGCACGACCGAGAGATACTGATTGCCCTTGTTTTTCTGCATCTTCTCGAGGTTCACGAGCGAGCGCGTCCCTTCATAGACGATCTTGCAGGTGTACTTCTGCTCGAAAAACGGCTGTACGATGCTTTCGACCCACGGCTTGTGGCTTGCCGCACCGCCGACCACGATTTCTTTCGCCTGCGCGCGGACGACCGCGGGCGCCGCAACCAACGCCACTGCCCCGACGCCCGCCTTGAGCGCGGCGCGGCGGCTGATGTTCCCCGTCATGGCTGAAGACCCCTTCGTGCTTCCGTAACCCCGGCGCGAATGGGATTGTCGGCGGCGCGGAAGCGGAGCGCAAGCGCCGTGCCCAATTACGCGATGACCTTCGCGTCGCGCAGCGATCGCAGCTTCGCCGCGTCGTAATCGAGCAGCGCGCCGAGAATCTCGTCCGTGTGCTCGCCGGGCGTCGGCACCGGGCCGATGCGGCCGGGGGTGGCGGACATCTTCACCGCCAGGCCGGGAACGTGGATTTCGCCCGCCAGCGCGTCCGGCTGTTTGGCCAGCATCTCGCGCTCCCACGTGTGCTTGTCCTGCGTCACTTCGGGAATGCTGCGCACCGGTGCAACGGGAATCCCCGCACGCATGAGTGTTTCTAATATCTCTGAAACGCTGTGCGCGGCGCACCAGCTCTCCACCAAACGCCGGCGTTCATCGGTGCGGCCAACCGACGAGTTGAGCGGCTCGGCATCGGAAGGACGCGCCGCGCCGACGATCTCCATCAGCTTCCCGGCCATCTCGCGCCCCGCGGCGGAGATGACGACCCAGCCATCCCTGGCGCGGTATGGCGGCCGACCGCCCTCGCCGCCTTCCTCGCCCATGTCCAAATAATAGATGCTGGGGATCTCGACCATGGTGAGCGCCGAATCGAGCAGACAGCAATCGATCACTTGGCCTTCACCGGTGCGGTCGCGGTGGCGCAACGCGGCGAGCGCGCCGATCGTCGCGTGCAGGGCAGTGGTGCGATCGACCAGCGAGAACGCGGTGCCGACCGGCTGGCCGACGGGGCGGCCGGTGAGATGCATCAGCCCGCTCATGGCCTGGCCGAGCGGATCGAAGGCGGGCAGGTCGCGGTAGGGCCCGAATTGCCCGAAGCCCGAGACCGACACGAGAATGATGTCGCGCTTGAGCGCCTTGAGGGCTTCATAGCCGAAGCCCATCGCGTCCATGGTGCCGGGGCGGAAATTCTCCAGCACGATGTCCGATTGGCGCACCAGCGCGGCGAATATTTCCTTGCCACGCGCGCTGCGCATATCGAGACAGATCGATTTCTTGCCGCGGTTATAAACGGTGAAATAAGCGCTCTGCCCGCGCACCATGGGCGGATGCCGGCGCGTTTCCTCGCCGCCGATGCGCTCGACCTTGATCACCTCGGCGCCGAGGTCGGAGAGCATCATGCCGCCGCGCGGCCCGGCCTGGAACCGCGCGAGCTCCAGCACGCGCACGCCGTCGAGACTGAATGGCATCACACCCCCCGTTTCCGTAGGGCGGGCTAAGCGCCGAAGGCGCGTGCCCACGCGGATTTTTGTTCAACGTGGGCACGGCGGCTTTGCCGCCTTAGCCCACCCTACGGCACCCTACGCGAACTGCATCTACTCCACAAATCGGGTAGCTGGTGCGATAGGATCGACCTCATATTGCTGATCAGGAGAATCTCGCAATGTCGACACGCGTGACCGGCAAGTCATACGGCACCGTGCCGGCCGAGAAGCAGAAAGCGATGAGCGGCCTCGAATTTGTCCAGGGACTCGTCGACGGGACATTGCCGCTCAACACAATGGCCAAGACCGTGGGCTATGACATCGTCGCGGTGACGAGCGGACGCGTCGTCATCGCCTGCGAACCGAACGACACCCACCTCAATCCGGCCGGCACCGTGCACGGCGGCCTGTCGACAATCCTCCTCGACAGCGCCATGGGGCTCGCCATCCGCTCGACGCAGGACAAGGGCTTCGGTTCCACCACGCTCGAGTTCAAGATTTCGCTGGTCCGGCCGATCACGCCGCAAACCGGCCTGATCACGGCGGAAGGCGTCGTGCTCAACTGCGGCCGCCGCGTCGGCACGGCGGAAGGGCGGATCACCGACCGCCAGGGGCGGCTGCTCGCCCACGGCACGACCACCTGTTTGATTTTCGAGATGTGATAGCATCCGCACGTTCAACTCCGAACGCGCGGCCCGCACATCCAGGAGATCGCACGATGGGCAAAAACCTCTCGAATTCCGCGTTAGCGGCCTACCGCCGCGACGGTTACTGCTTTCCGGTGCCCGCGCTCTCCCCGCAGGAAGTCGCGCAGGTGCGCGGTAGCCTCGAGGCCCATGAGGCCAGGACCGGCGAGCCGTTGCAAGGCAACTTTCGTCACAAGGCCCACCTGCTGTTCACCTGGGTCGACGCGCTCGTACATCATCCCAAGATCGTCGACGCCGCCGAAGACATTCTCGGCCCGAACCTCCTGTGCTGGACGAGCAATTTTTTCATCAAGGAGGCGAACAGCCCCGGGTTCGTGTCATGGCACCAGGACGCATTCTATTGGGGGCTGAGCAAAGACGACGTCATGACCGCCTGGGTCGCGCTTTCGCCGGCAAATCTGCAAAGCGGCTGCATGAAGTTCCTGCCGGGATCACAAACGCAGGACCACATTGAGCACGTCGATACGTTTCACAAGGACAATCTTCTCTCTCGCGGACAGGAGATCGTCGTCAAGGTCGACGACGAGAAGACGGTCGACTGCATTCTCGCTGCCGGCGAGATGTCGCTCCATCACGTGAAGCTCGTGCACGGCTCGGAGCCCAACCGGTCCAGCGACCGGCGAATTGGGCTCGCCATCCGCTATATTCCGACCGATGTGCGCCAGTTGAAGGTTCGTGACTCGGCGACGCTGGTGCGAGGGGTCGACCACCACGGCAACTTCGATCACGAGCCGCGCCCAAAGCGGGATTTGGATGACGCCGCGCTTGCGGCCCACGCGGACGCGGTGGGCCGGCAGGTGAAGGCGCTCTACTCGGGCACGGACAAGAAGGCGTTCAGAGCGTGAGCCTCGCGCCGGAACAGTTGCGACGCGTGTGGTAGGTATTCGAGCGGCGCAGCGCGCGCCGGGGCCGTGGGAGGCAGGTCGTGCGTCTCGATACAATCGCCAAGGTCATCCGCAGCAAGAACGCGGGCCCGTGCCTGCTCACGCTCGACCTGATGCTGCCGGACGAAGCGAGCTTCACTTATGTCGCCGAACGTATAGGCGCGCTGCGCCGCCACGTCGCGCGCCGCTACGGCCGCAGCGAGAACGAAGTCGCGGTGCTGCCGTTTCGGCCGGCGTTGGCGGTCAAGATCACGCTGCCGCGCGACGTCGTCTCCGGCGACGTCGGCGACCGCGATGTCTACGGCGCGCAGCAGCACGCGCCGCTGCTGGAGATCGAGCTGTGACCGCCGTCGCGCGCGTGTTCGACGATTTTGCCAAGGCGCGGCGGCCGCTACGCTCGCTCGGCGCCTCGGGCCAGCTCGGCTACGGCATTCCGACACCGGCGTTCGAGGCAGGGCTGGCGCGCGCGCCCGACATGATCGGCGTCGACATGGGCTCGATCGACATCGGCCCGGCCTATCTCGGCGGCGGCCAGATGGCGCCGACGCAGGTCGGCGCCAAGCGCGACCTGCGCAAGGTGCTGCGCGCGGCGCGACGGCTTGACGTGCCGCTGATCGTCGGTTCGGCCGGCTCGGCGGGCGCGCGCCCGCATCTCGATCAAACGCTCGACATCATCCGCGAGATCGCGCGCGAGGACGGGCTTTCGTTCCGCATGGCCGTCGTCCCCGCCGACGTGCCGCGTGCCGCGATCAAACAGGCGATCGCCGCCGCGCGCGTGCGCCCGATGGACACCATGCCGGCGCTCACCGATAAGGATGTGGACGCGGCCTCCCATATCGTCGGGCAGCTCGGGCTCGAGGCGTTTCGCCGCGCGCTCGAAGCCGACGTGGACGTGGTCGTGCTCGGCCGCGCCTGCGACACCGGCATCTTCGCCAGCATCCCGGACCTGCTCGGCTTTCCCGCCGGCATCTCCATGCACATGGCGAAAATCATCGAGTGCGCGTCGCTGTGCTGCGTGCCGGGCGGGCGCGACACCATCCTGGGAGTCCTGGACGACGAGGGCTTCGAGCTCGAGAGCATGGCGCCGAACCGCGCCGCGACGCCGTCGAGCGTCGCCGCCCACAGTCTCTACGAGCAGGCGGATCCGTTCGATATCCGCGAGCCGTCCGGGCGCGCTGCCCTGCACCATGTCACCTACCGGGCGCTCGATGCGCGGCGCACGCGGGTCGCCGGCGCGACCTTCGAGTCGGCCGACCGGCCGACCCTGAAGCTCGAGGGCGCGCGCATGATCGGCCATCGCGCCCTGCTGATGGCCGGCGCCGCCGATCCGGGCTTCATCGCCCGGCACGAGGAGATCTTTGCCGCGGTGTCCCGCGTCGTGCGCGATCTCGTGTGCGAGGACGCGCCCGAGGACTACCGCCTCGGCTTTCGCCTGTTCGGCGTCGACGGCGTGCGTGCGTGGCCCGAGCCGCCCGCGCATCTGCCGCGCGAGGGCTTCGTCATGGGCGAGTGCATCGCGCCGACGCC
>JAFAUQ010000135.1 GCA_019243195.1 Hyphomicrobiales bacterium | reverse complement strand
GGACTCGCGGCAATTATGATGCGAACTTCGGGTTCGCGGCACTAGGCTGACGCTTCCCCGGTCAGCAGGCTACGCTGCGCCCGCCGCCACATCCAGAGGACACACCGATGGCAAAAATCAGCCGCATCAGCCCGGACGGGATTCACAAGCCGTTCGCGAGCTACTCCCACGTGGTCACCGCCGAGGGCGCACAGAAGCTCGTGTTCTGCGCCGGTCAGGTTGCCGCCGACCCGGACGGCAAGGTGCTCCCGCCGGACGATTTCGATGCGCAGACGAAAATGGTAATGCAGAACCTCACGCGCGCGCTTGCGGCCGGCGGCGCCAAGCTCTCCGACGTGACCAAGATCACGATCTATATTTGCAACCAGCACGACGCGCCCAAGGCGCGCGGCATTCTCGGAACCTATTTCGGTGCGCACCCGCCCGGCAGTACGCTGTGCGTCCTGCGCGGGCTCGCCAACCCGAACTTTCTGCTGGAGATCGAAGCGATCGCTGCGGTGTAGCATCATCGCATCCGCTAACCGGATGAGCGCGGAGCGCGACATCCGGGACCGCTCCGCATGTGCTGCGCTCATGCGCGCTACGTCCGTCGGACATCGACTCGCCACATCACCCCGCATTAATGACAATGTCGGTTGCGGAACAAAGCCGCACAGGCGGCGTTATGTTTGGTTAAGCTCCCGAGGGGTTCGCGTAGATGCTTGCAACTGAGTTGCTCGATGCGTTGCCGGTGGCGGTCTACATGACCGACGCCGAGGGGAACATCACCTATTACAATGACACCGCCGCGGAGCTGTGGGGCCATCGCCCGCGGCTTGGCAGCAGTCAATGGTGCGGATCCTGGAAGCTCTACTGGCCGGACGGCCGTCCATTACCGCACGATCAATGCCCGATGGCCGTGACCCTCAAGGAGGGCCGCCCGGTACGCGGGGTCGAGGCGATCGCCGAACGGCCGGACGGCACGCGGGTCAATTTCCTGCCCTATCCGACGCCGCTGCGCGACGCGTCCGGCCATCTGACGGGAGCGATCAACCTGCTCATCGACGTTACCGAGCGGCAGGCCGCCGAAGTGCACGCGGCGCGGCTCGCCGCCATCGTCGCAACCTCCGACGATGCCATCGTCAGCAAGACGCTCGAGGGACGGGTGACGTCGTGGAATGCCGCGGCGACGCGCCTGTTCGGCTACACGCCGGAGGAGATGCACGGCCAGTCGATCACCCGCATCATTCCGCCGGAACTGCTCAACGAGGAGGACCGCATCCTCGCCCAGCTCCGCCGCGGCGAGCGCATCGACCATTACGAGACCGTGCGCATCGCCAAGGACGGGCGCCGCATCGACGTATCCCTGTGCGTGTCGCCGTTGCGCGACAAGACCGGCCGCGTGATCGGGGCGTCGAAAATCGCGCGCGACATCACCGAGCGCAAACAGGCCGAGATGCTCCAGCGCCTGCTGGTGCAGGAGCTCAATCATCGGGTCAAGAATACGCTGGCGACGATCCAGGCAATCGCCAACCAGTCGATGCGGCGCGCCAAGAGCCCGGCCGAGTTCGTCAAGGGCTTCAGCGGCCGCGTGCAGGCACTCGCGCGCACCCACGACCTGTTGACGCAGACGCGGCTGCAGGGGGCCGAGATCATGGATCTCGTGCGCGACCAGGTGCTGCTCGGCGGGGCCGACGACCGGCGGGTCGAAATTTCCGGACCGACCCTCATGCTCGACGCCCAGGGGGCGATGAATCTCGCGCTCGTGGTGCACGAGCTTGCGACCAACGCGCGCAAATACGGCGCGCTCTCCGGCCCCGATGGGCGGCTCTCGGTGACCTGGGAGACCCGCTCGAATGCCGAGCGCAAGCTGGTCCTCGAATGGCGGGAGAGCACAGGCCGCAACATCGCGGTTCCGCAGGAGCGTGGTTTCGGCACGACCCTGATCGAACAAACGCTCAAAGCGCACGGCGGCGGCGCGTCGATCCGCTACGGCGCGGACGGCATGAGCGGCACCTTCACCTTGCCGCTGCCGGAGCAGTTGCAGCCGCGACTCGGGCTCGCCGTGATGGCGCCGCAGGCGGATGCGGCCTCGCTGCTACGCCGGCTCGACGATAAGCAAAGCCTCACCGGCAAGCGGGTGATTGTCATCGAGGACGAGCCGCTCGTGGCAATGGATCTCGAGTCGTGCCTGTCGAGTGCGGGCTGCGAGGTGGTGGGAACCGCCGGAACCGTCCGCGATGCGAAAATCCTGTGCGCGGAAGCCGCGTGCGACGCCGCGCTCATTGACGTGAACCTCGCCGGGCAACCGGTCGACGAGCTTGCCGCCACTCTGACCAAACGGAACATCCCGTTCGCCTTCGTGACCGGTTACGGACGCGAGGCGCTGCCGCAGGGTTTTCGCGACGCTCTGGTGGTGGGAAAGCCGTTCGAGGAGACGGCGCTCATCGCCACGGTCGAACTGCTGGTCTATCAGAGTGCGAGCGTGCTGCCGCTGCGGCGAAGGCAGACGTAGACCGTAAGGTGGGCAAAGGCCGCGCAGCGGCCGTGCCCACGCGTACAACCAATCAGAAATTCGGCACGAGCTTGTCGAGGCCGGCAACGCGGCTGATCGACTGCAGCTCGCGCATCTGATCGCCGCTGAAACTCATGACCAGCGGCATCGCCGCCGATTTGAGGTTCTGCACGTCCTGACTATTGGGATCGATCGAGGCGACCGCCTGGGCGGCGTCGTGCCCGCCGTGATGCTTGGCGTAGCTGAGATTGCGCAGTGCCGCCTCGACCGTCGGCCACATGCGCTCCTGGTCCGGCGTCAGGTTGAGCCGCCGTTTGATGCTGGCAATCTGCGCGTCGTTGAGGACGGCGCCGGGCCGCGTGAGGCTGTGCGCCGGAACCGCGGGCTTCGCCGCGATGCTCGCGAGCTGCATTTGAACCGGCCGGCGCGTGGGCATCGGCGCGGCTGCGGCGACGACCGGCGCGGAGCGCGTCTCGACGGCCGCCCGCTGATAGCCTGGCGGCAGATAAGTCGGTGCCGGAATGAACAGCGCACGGTCGGCGGTTGCGATCTCCTCGGCGGCGCGCAGCTTCATCGCCATGATGTTGCGCTCGCTGTCGGAGCGGACAGCGACGCTCTCGGTGCGCGTCGCGCTCGCGACCGTTTCCGGCGCGCGCTCTTGCGCCTCAGGGCGCGAGCTGATCCCGTAGGCAAGGACTGCGGTACTCACGACCGCAAGGGCACAACCGAAATTGAAGGTGGCGCTCGACCGCTGCCGCATCGACACTCCCCCTGGTCCCACCCCCCCGGGCGGTGTACTGCGCAGAGACTTGCAAACGTGGACTAATTTATGACTAACGAACGCGCGCGGCTCGGAGGTAATTAGGTCCGCACGAGTTTTCCACAGGCGGACGAGGGACTTCGCCCCCACATTGACACAAAGCCGACTCGTGCCAACATCAGTGGGGTCGGAACGAGGGTGTCATGCATATCGATCTGAACGAGGCCATCCGTATTCATGCCCGGGTA
>JAFAUQ010000271.1 GCA_019243195.1 Hyphomicrobiales bacterium | reverse complement strand
CCCTGCTGCTGCTCGGCGCCGGCGCGATCCTCTCGGCGCTCGCCTGGGATTTCGCCTCGCTGCTGATCTTCCGCATCGTCACCGGCATCGGCGTCGGGGGCGAGTGGGGCGCCGGCATGGTGCTGCTCAATGAAGTGTGGCACCGCGAACGGCGCGGCTTCGGCAGCAGCGTCGTGCAGGCGATGTCGTCGGCCGGCATCGCGCTCGCCTCGGTCGCCGCCACGCTGTCGCTTGCCAACATCGAGGGCGACTGGGCGTGGCGCGTGCCTCTGCTCGTCGGCGCGCTGCCGCTGATTCTGATGTTCTTCGTGCGCTCGAAAATGCCCGAGTCGCGCCTGTGGCTCGAATACCGGCGCCGGCGCGAGCGCGGAGAACTGCCGCCCGAGAAGCTCGCCGAGGGAACGCCGCTGCTCGAGATCGTGCGCGGCGCTTCGCTGCAGTATTTCATCATCGGCACGCTCATGTGCGGCTGTTTCATCATCAATTATCAGAGCATCAGCGTGTTCATGCCGACCTTGATGATCCGCGATCTCGGCGCGAACCTTGCGGCGATCCGCAACACCACGTTGGTATTCGCGCTTATCTCCGCAATCGGCATGATCGGCACCGGGCTGGTGAGCGACCTCCTCGGCCGGCGCTGGGCGGTGATCCTCTCGGCGCTCATGAGTGTCGTCGCGCTCGCCGGCATCTACGCGACCGGCGGCGGCCGCTATCCCGGCGGCATCTTGGCGTGGCCGCTCGTGTGGTGGTACGTGCTGTGGGGCTTCGGCCAGGGCGCGTTCGGCCAGTTTGGACCGTGGTTCGCCGAGCTTTATCCGGTCGAGATGCGCTCGACCGCCGCCTCGACCATCTTCACCGCCGGGCGATTGTTCGGCAGCATGGCGCCCTACGTGGTGCCGGTGCTCGCCGGCGCCGTCGGCAGCCTGCTCGACGCCATGATGCTCGCGGTGATCGGCTCGGTCATCACGTTGCTGCTCGCCTTCATGCTGCCCGAGACGGTGGGCCGCCCATTCGCGGTCATCGAGAGCAAGGAAAGGGCGGCGGCGTGACGGCGGCGCGCGTAGTTGAGCACAAGGTCGGCGACATCGCCGTGCGCATGCTGCGCGCGGGCGCCGGCGAACCGCTGCTATTTCTGCACGGCGCCGGCGGCTGGCCCGGCCGGATTCCGTTGTTTGATAAACTCGCCGCTCACTACGACGTGTTCGTGCCCGAGCATCCCGGCTTCGGCACGCTCGAGAACGCCGGCACGATCCGCGATATCGCCGACATGGCGATGTACTACCTCGATTTCCTCGAAGGGCTCGACACGGACCGCGTCCACCTCGTCGGCAATTCGCTCGGCGGCTGGATCGCCGCCGAGGTGGCGGTGCGCAATTGCGCGCGGCTGAAAACAATGACGCTCATTTCGCCGGCCGGCGTGCGGGTGAAGGGCGTGCCCATGGGCGATGGTTTCATCTGGTCGCCCGAGGAAGCCGCGCACAATTTGTTTTACGATCAGTCCTTTGCCGAACGTGTGATCGCGCTCACTCCGAGCGAAGAAGAAGCCGACCGCATGCTCGCCAACCGGTTCATGGCGGCGCGGCTCGGCTGGCAACCGCGCTGGTTCAATCCCGCGCTCGAGCGCTGGCTGCATCGGGTCAAGGTGCCGACCTTGGTGCTGTGGGGCGCGGACGACAAGCTGCTGCCGAGCGCCTACGCCAAGCGCTGGCAGGAGCGCGTGCCGGGCGCGCGCGTCGAGATCATCCCGGAATGCGGGCACGTCGCCCACATCGAGAAGGCCGACTTGGTGGCGGAGAAAATCCTCGCCTTTCAGGCGGAGGCGCGGACATGAAGTTCGTCTGTTTCCACCTGATGCCGTACCGGCCGCTCGACATGGCCGAGCGCGCCAAGCATCGCTCCGCCTGGGTGGTGCTGCCGAACGCACTCTACGATCCGGTCAAGGGGGCCGAGGAATATCAGAGCTATCTCGACCAGCTCACTTATGCCGAGACGCTCGGCTTCGATGCCATCGGCGTCAACGAACATCATCAGACTGCCTACGGGATGATGCCGGCGCCGAACCTGATCGCGAGCGCGCTGATCCAGCGCACCAAACACGTGAAGATCGCGATCCTCGGCCGCGCGCTGCCGCTGGTGAACAGCCCGATCGCGATCGCCGAAGAATTTTCCATGCTCGACAATCTGTCGAAGGGGCGCATTATTTGCGGTTTTGTGCGCGGCATCGGCACCGAATATCACGCGACCGGCCTCAATCCGTCGTTCTCACTCGAGCGCTTTCAGGAAGCCCACGATCTGATCGTCTCCGCCTGGACGCGTCCGGGGCCGTTCGAGTTCGAGGGCGAGCACTTCAACGTGCGTTACGTCAATCTGTGGCCGCGTCCCTACCAGAACCCGCACCCGCCGATCTGGATTCCCTCGATGGGCTCCTCGGAGACGATCCGCTGGGCGGCGGCCCCGGAACGCAAATATCCGTTCCTGGTCACGTTCAGCTCGCACGAGCTGGTGTCGCGCTATCTCAACCTCTATCGCGACGCGGCGCGCCAGTACGGGTACGAAGCGGCGGGCGATCAGCTCGGCTGGGCAGCGCCGATCTACGTCGCCGACACCGATGAGCGCGCGCGCGCCGAAGCCAAGGCCGGCATCGAGTCGCTGTTCAATCAGTACCTCGCCAATCCGTGGGAAATGCTGCTGCCGCCCGGCTACACGTCGCTTTCGTCGATGAAGAACACCATGCGGCTGCGCAAGGCGCTCGGCTCGCGCGCGCATAATCTCACCATCGATGAGCTGGTGGAGAGCGGCACCATGATCGCCGGCTCTCCGCGCACCGTGCGCGAGAAGATCGAGCGCATGCGCGAATCGACCGGCTTCAACATCCTGGTCGCGCTGCTGCAGTTCGGCGTGCTCTCGAACGAACTCACCCGGCGCAACATGGATATGTTCGCCGCCGAGGTGATGCCGCATTTAAGAGGGTGAATAGCGACGCGAATAGCGAATAGCGAATAGAGCGTCTGGCAGGCTTAACTTCACCATTCGCTATTCGCTACTCACTATTCGCTGCTCTAATGCGCCTCTTCCCAATTATCCGCGGCGTGGGCATCGACGTGCAGCGGCACGGAGAGGCTCACGGCGGGCATCGGGGCCTCCGCCATCGTCTTGGCGACGATCGGCAATGTCTTCTCGACCTCGCCCTCGTCCACCTCGAACACCAGCTCGTCGTGCACCTGCAGGAGCATGCGGGCCGAGAGCCTCGCCTTCGCCAGCGCCGGCTCCATGCGGATCATGGCGCGGCGGATGATGTCGGCGGCCGAGCCCTGCAGCCGCGCGTTGATGGCGGCACGCTCGTTGAAAGCGCGCAGCGACGGGTTCTTCGCCTTGATCTCCGGGTAGTGCATCTTGCGCCCGAAGATCGTCGCCACGTAGCCGTGCTGGCGGCAGAACGCCTTGCTTTCCTCCATGTAGTCGCGGATGCCCGGGAAGCGCTCGAAATATTTTTTGATGTAGGCGCCGGCCTCCTCGCGGCCGATGCCGAGCTGGTTGGCGAGCCCGAAGGCGGAAATGCCGTAGATGATGCCGAAGTTGATCGCCTTGGCACGGCGGCGCACCTCGCCCGGCATTCCCTTGACCGGTACGCCGAACATTTCCGAGGCGGTCATGGCGTGGATATCGACGCCGTCCTGGAACGCGCGCCGCAGCGCCGGCACGTCGGCGATCTCGGCAAGCAGACGCAGCTCGATCTGCGAGTAGTCGGCGGAGACGAGCTTGCTGCCGGGCACGGCGATGAAGGCGCGGCGGATCTTGCGGCCCTCCTCGGTGCGGATCGGAATGTTCTGCAGGTTCGGCTCGGAGGAGGAGAGGCGGCCGGTGGTGGTCGCGGCGAGCGCGTAGGACGTGTGCACGCGCCCCGTCTCTTTGTTGACGTAGCCCGGCAGGGCGTCCGTGTAGGTCGACTTGAGCTTCGACACCTGGCGCCATTCGAGAATCTTCTGCGCCAGCTCGATCCCCTGTTCTGCCAATTCCTCGAGCACGTTGGCGCGCGTCGACCACGCGCCGGTCGGGGTCTTGCTCGCGCCCGGCAGGCCCATCTTGCCGAACAAAATATCGCCGAGCTGCTTCGGGCTGCCGAGATTGAAGCGCTCGCCGGCAAGCTCCGCGATCTCATCTTCGAGCCGCGCCATGGTCTGGGCGAAATCGCCGGAGAAGCGCGCCAGCATCGCGCGTTCGATCGAAATGCCGCGCCGTTCCATATGGGCGAGCACCGGCACCAGCGGGCGCTCCAAGGTGGCGTAGACGGTGCCTATGCGCTGCGCGACGAGCCGCGCCTGCAACAAGCGCCACAGGCGCAACGTCACGTCGGCGGTTTCGGCGCAGTAGGTCGCCGCGCGCGCAATCTCCACGCGCTCGAATGGCACCAAGGTACGGCCCTTGCCGACGATGTCGGCAAACGCGATCGGCGCGTGTTCCAGATGCCTCGTGGCAAGTTCGTCGAGGCCGTGGCCGCCGAGTCCGGCGTCGAGCACGTAGGACATCAGCATCACATCATCGAACGCGGTGAGCGTGATGCCGCGCCGCGCGAGCACCACCACGCTGGATTTGAGATCGTGACCCACCTTGAGCACGCCCGGGTTCTCCAGCACCGGCTTGAGCCGCGCGAGTGCCTCGTCCGCCGGGATCTGGCCGGGACTCAACCCGCCGCCGGCCAACAAATCGTCGGAGGCACGGTGAGCCAGCGGCAGGTATGACGCCTCGTTCGGCCGTACCGCGAGTGCGATGCCGCAAATCTCCGCCTGCATCGGATCGGGAGAGCTGGCGCGCACCGATAGCGCGAGTACGCCCTCCTGCACGGCCCGCGCGATCCAGGCGTCGAGCGAGGCGATGAGATTCACGGTGTCGTAACGCGAATGCTCGAACTCGCTGCTCGCGGCTTCGGCGCGCCGGGCCGTGACCAAATTCTCGGGCGACAATCCCTCGTCCGTGCCCCGCGGCCGTACCACCGGCCGCGGCTCCTCGAACAAGTCGGTCTTCGGCGGGACGACTTCCGTTTCCGGTGCGAGGATTTCGACCTCAGGTGCCGCGATCCCCTTCGCGGCAAGCCGGGCGTCGGGCGCTATTTTGCTCGCGTCGATGCCGAGCTGCTCGGTGACGCGCTTCAACAGGCTGGGAAATTCCATTGCTTTGAGAAAAGCGATCAACTTGGTCGGCTCGGCCCCTTCCAGGCAGGTCGCGCCTTCGAGGCACAGCCGGTCGAGCGGCACCTTGGTCTCGACGTGATCGTCGAGCAGCACGAGTCGTTTCGACAGACGCGCCTGCTCGGCGAAGTCGATGAGCGACTGCCGCCGCTTCTCCTGTTTGATCTCGGAGGCGCGGGCGAGCAAGGTTTCGAGATCGCCGTATTCGTTGATGAGCTGCGCCGCCGTCTTGACCCCGATGCCGGGCACACCGGGGACGTTGTCAGTCGAGTCGCCGATCAGCGCCTGCACCTCCGGCACCTTGGCGGGCGGCACGCCGAATTTTTCCATCACCTCCGCGTCGCCGATCGGCCGCTCGCGACCCGGCATGGGATCGAACATGGCGACGCCGGGCCGCACCAACTGCATGAGGTCCTTGTCGCCTGCGACGATAGTCACGTCCGCGCCGGCTGCGGTCGCCTCGCGCGCGTAAGTGGCGATGATGTCGTCGGCCTCGAAACCTTCCTGCTCGATCGGGATCAATCCGAAGGCTCGCACGGCATCGCGCATGAGCGGGAACTGCGGGATCAATTCATCCGGCGGGTCGTCCCGGGTTGCCTTGTATTCGGGATAGATGTCGTTTCGAAACGTTTTGGCTTGGTAATCGAACACAGCCGCGATGTGGGTCGGCTTAATGCCGTTGAGACCCTCGCGCAGCATCTTCCACAGCATGTTGGAAAAGGCGAGCACGCCGCCGATGGGCAGGCCGTCCGAGCGCGTGAGCTTTTGGCCGCGCTGCTGCGCCGCTTTGAACATCGCGAAATAGGCGCGGAAAATGTAGGACGAGCCGTCGACCAGGAAGACGTGGTCGCCGGCCTTGAGCGGGCGCGCTTTGGGGGCAGCGGCAGTGGCTTTCGCGGTGGCGGGCATGAGATGGCAATATAGCGTTCCGCCTTACGCGTGCCAGCGGCCCCGCCCTCGCAACTGTGGATTCCCTCTGGTAATGAGCGCCCGGCCGCAGCCCCGCGGCGGTAACTAACGTCGGCGCACCACCATGCATGTCGCGATGATCGGCACCGGTTACGTCGGCCTCGTGTCCGGCGCCTGTTTTGCCGACTTCGGCCACCACGTGACCTGCGTCGACAAGGACGCCGACAAGATCGCCTCGCTCGCGCGCGGCGAGGTGCCGATTTTCGAGCCGGGCCTCCCCGAGCTGGTGAAATCCAACCTGCGCCAGGACCGGCTCGTGTTCTCGACCGAACTGGCGCCGGCGGTGCGCGCCGCCGATGCGGTATTCATCGCGGTGGGCACGCCCTCGCGCCGTGGCGACGGCCACGCCGACCTCTCGTTCGTCTACGCCGCCGCGCGCGAGATCGCGTCGGCGCTCGACGGCTTCACCGTCGTGATCACCAAATCGACGGTGCCGGTCGGCACCGGCGATGAGGTCGAGCGCATCATCCGCCAAGTGCGGCCGGATGCCGATTTTGCGGTGGTGGCGAACCCGGAATTCCTGCGCGAGGGCGCGGCGATCCGCGACTTCAAGCTTCCCGACCGCATCGTCGTCGGAACGGAAGATGCGCGCGCAAAAGAGCGCATGGCCGAACTCTATCGCCCGCTCTATCTCAACGCGCCGCCGCTGCTCTACACCGACCGTCGCACCGCCGAGCTGGTCAAATACGCGGCCAACGCGTTCCTGGCGATGAAGATCACCTTCATCAACGAGGTCGCCGATTTGTGCGAGGCGGTCGGCGCCGACGTGCAGGAGGTGGCGCGTGGCGTCGGCCTCGATAACCGCATCGGAACCAAATTTCTGCACGCCGGCCCCGGCTTCGGCGGCTCCTGTTTCCCCAAGGACAATCTCGCGCTCATCAAGACCGGCCAGGATCACGCGGCGCCGCTGCGCCTGGTCGAGACGGTCGCGGCGGTCAACGACCAGCGCAAGCGCGCGATGGCGCGCAAGGTCGCGGCCGCCCTCGGCGGGCAGTTGCGCGACAAATCCATCGCCGTGCTCGGCCTCACGTTCAAACCCAACACCGACGACATGCGCGAGGCGCCCTCGATCGCGCTGATCACCGCGCTGCACGACATGGGCGCGCGCGTGCGCGCCTATGATCCCGCCGGCATGGAGAATGCGCGCGGGCTGCTCGGCGATGTCACCTATTGCCAGGACGCCTACGCTTGCGCCGCGGGCGCCGAGGCGCTCGTCATCGTCACCGAGTGGGAGCAGTTCCGCGCGCTCGACCTGCCGCGTCTCAAAGCGACCATGGCGCGGCCGGTGGTAGTCGACCTGCGCAACATCTACCGCCGCGACGAAATGGTGCGGCACGGCTTCACCTACGTCGCCGTCGGACAGCCCGGGACGTAATCGTTTTCTTCGATGCCTCCCTTCGCGCCGCGGCTACCGATCGATGCGGCCCTGCCGGAACTCACCGCCGCGCTCGCGCGGGCGAACGCGGCCGTGCTGGTTGCGCCGCCGGGCGCCGGCAAGACCACGCGCGTGCCGCTGGTGCTCGCGCGCGAGCCGTGGGCGCAGGATAAAACAATCATCGTGCTCGAGCCCCGCCGGCTTGCCGCGCGCGCGGCGGCCGAGCGGATGGCTCAGACCTTGGGCGAGAGCGTCGGGGCGACCGTCGGCTTGCGCGTGCGCTTCGGCTCGAAGGTCTCGCGCTCAACGCGCATCGAGGTCGTCACCGAGGGCGTGTTCACGCGGATGATCCTCGACGATCCGGCGCTCGACGGCGTCGCGGCCGTTTTGTTCGACGAGTTTCACGAGCGCTCGCTCGACGCAGACCTCGGCCTCGCGCTCGCGCGCGACGCGCAGACGGGCTTGCGCGAGGACCTGCGCCTGCTGGTGCTGTCGGCGACCCTCGACGGTGCGCGCGTGGCGGCGCTTCTCGACAATGCGCCGGTGATCGCGAGCGAGGGCCGCGCTTTTCCGGTCGAGACGCGCTATCTCGGGCGCGACCCGCGCGAGTCGATCGAACGGCAAGTGGCCGATGCGGCCGCCGCCGCACTGCGCGCGGAGCGCGGCTCGGTGCTTGCGTTCTTGCCCGGCGGCGCGGAAATCCGCCGCGCACAACGTTTGCTCGCCGAGCGCGTCACCGATGCGTCTGTCGATATCGTGCCGCTCTACGGCGCGCTCGATCGCGACGTGCAGGACCGCGCGATCGCGCCGGCGTCCGCGGGCCGGCGCAAGGTGGTGCTCGCCACCTCGATCGCGGAGACGTCGATCACCATCGAAGGCGTGCGCATCGTGATCGACAGCGGGGTGTCGCGCGTGCCGCGCTACGAGCCGGACGTCGGGCTCACGCGGCTCGAGACTGTGCGCGTGTCGCGCGCGAGCGCCGACCAGCGGCGTGGGCGCGCCGGCCGTACCGAGCCGGGCGTGTGCTTGCGGCTGTGGGACGAGCCGCAGACAGCGTCGCTCGAACCCTATGCGCGGCCGGAAATCCTCGCCGCCGACCTCTCCGGCTTCGCGCTCGATCTCGCCCGATGGGGCGAGAACAACCTGGGTAGGCTCGCGTTTCTCGATCCGCCACCTAAGCCAGCGCTCAGCGAGGCGCGAGCGCTGTTGCGCGACCTCGGCGCCATCGATGCGGACGGCTGGATCACCGAGGAAGGCGCGTTCCTGGCGCGGCTGCCACTGCCGCCGCGGCTCGGCCGCATGGTGATGGAAGGCGTCTCGGCGAGCGACAGCCTGCTCGCCGCCGAGATTGCCGCCGTCGTGAGCGAGCGCGGGCTTGGCGGCGACGATGTGGATCTCACGGTGCGGCTTGATGCATGGCGGCGCGACCGCTCGCAGCGCGCGGAGGACGCGCGGCAGATGGCGCGCCGATGGGCCGTCCTTTCTGCTTCTTCCCCGAGCGAGGGACGGATGTCAGCCGGCTTGCTGCTGGCGCTCGCGTACCCCGATCGCATCGCGCGCAACCGCGGCAGCGGGAGCGGCGCGTTTCTGCTCGCCAATGGCCGGGGCGCCAACGTCGATCCGGCCTCGGCCCTGGCGCGCGAGCGGTTTCTGGCGGTGGCGGAACTTGCCGGGACGGCGGCGCAGGGCCGCATCATGCTCGCGGCGCCGATTGCGCTCGCCGAGATCGAGAGTTGGTTCGGCGGCCGCATCGAGAGTCGCGAGGAGATCGTGTTCGATCCGGCGAGCGCGAGCCTGCGGGGACGGCGCTGGCGCCGGCTGGGCGCCATCGTTCTTGCCGAGGAGCGGGTTACGGTCCAGCCCGAGCCGGAGGACGCGGAGATGCTCGCCGCCGGCATCATTCGGCTGGGGCTTGACCACCTTCCGTGGACCAAGGCGCTCGCTCAATGGCGCGACCGCGTGTTGTTCCTGCGGCAGGCCGAAGGTGCCGAATGGCCCGACGTCTCCGACGCGGCGCTCGCCGCCGAGCGGGGCTGGCTCGTTGCCGCGCTCACCGGCAAGAGAGCGCTCGCCGAACTGAGCCCGGACGAGCTGACGATGGCGGTCACCGGACTACTGCCGTGGAACCTGCGAAAGAAACTTGAGACCGAGGCGCCGACACACTTCGTCGCGCCGACCGGCTCGCGGGTGCCGATCGATTACGCGGCGCCGGAAGGCCCGAAGATTTCCGTGCGCGTGCAGGAACTGTTCGGCCTCGACCGCCATCCGGCGATCGCCGGCGGCCGCGTGCCGCTGGTTGTCGAGTTGGTCTCCCCCGCCCACCGCCCGGTCCAAGTCACCCGCGACCTGCCCGGGTTCTGGCGCGGCAGCTACCAGGCGGTCAAAGCCGAGATGAAGGGCCGCTACCCGCGCCATCCCTGGCCGGACGACCCGCTCGCGGCTCCGCCGACCCGCTGGGCAAAGCCACGCGGCGGGTGAGCCAAGAGTCTCCCGGCAATGCAAAAAGCATCGCAGAATCAAGGGCGCGCCACGCAGTTCACCCCTTGCAAACGGGCCGCTTTCACCCCAAAATAAGTATTCGTTGGCCTTTCGTTCGGCTTAGTCGGCGAGGGGCCTTTTGCATTTTGAGACGCGGGCTTAGGACCCGCGATATCGCCATGAGCACTAACCGGAGCGGGCATATCCGGCTCACCTCCCATCCGGGGGCCGGCACGCCGAGCCGTTTTCCCATCCGCTGGGGCGCGGTGAGCGCGCGCGAGCGCGGGCCGGTGATCGGCACTGTGAACGCCGGCTCGGACCGCAACGCAGTCGGCGCTCACGGCGGGGCCTATGCGCTCTACCGCGCGCTCGCGGTCTCAAGCGGTGCGCTCAACCCGATCGCGCGTCCCGACCTGACCAACACGGCGCCCGTCGTCGACCTCGGACCGCATCCGCAATGGTCGGAACCGGGCCGTATCGTCTCGCTCGATCCGTGGGGTCACCGGGTCAACGCGGACTTCCGCGCAGAAATCGCCGAAGGCCTCGACATCCGCCCGACCATCGCGGTGACACGCGCGCGGCTGACGATCGCCGAACTTGACGAAGCGGTCGCGCTCGGACGCCTGAAGGTTGACGGCGAGATCATCCGCAAAAGCGGCGACGTCGCCGTCACCAAGGCGGCGATCGATCCCGTCTGGTACCTGCCGGGCATCGCCGAGCGGTTCGGCGTCGCCGAGGACAAGCTGCGGCGCACGTTGTTCGAACAGACCGGCGGCATGTATCCGGAGCTCGTCACGCGGCCCGATCTCGCGGTGTTCCTGCCGCCGATCGGCGGCATCACGCTCTACATCTTCGGTGACCCTGCCGCCGTCGCCGACCGCCGCCGCACGCTCACCTGCCGCGTGCACGACGAGTGCAACGGCTCCGACGTGTTCGGCTCCGATATCTGCACCTGCCGGCCTTATCTCATCCACGGCATCGAGGAATGCGTGCGTGAGGCGCAGAACGGCGGCGCCGGGCTCATCGTCTATAACCGCAAGGAAGGCCGCGCGCTCGGCGAGGTGACCAAGTTCCTGGTGTACAACGCGCGCAAGCGTCAGGAGGGCGGCGACCAGGCGAGCACCTATTTCGAGCGCACCGAATGTGTCGCCGGCGTGCAGGACGCGCGCTTCCAGCAGCTCATGCCCGACGTGCTGCACTGGCTCGGCATCACCCGCATCGATCGTTTCGTCTCCATGTCCAACATGAAATACGACGCCATCGTCGACTCGGGCATTGAGATCGGCGAACGCGTGCCGATTCCCGACGAGCTGGTGCCCGAGGACGCCAAGGTCGAAATGGAGGCCAAGAAGGCCGCCGGCTATTACGCCGAGCGCATCCCGGACGCGGCCGCGCTCAAAGCGACCGTCGGGCGCAAGCTCGACGATTGATTATTGTTTGCTCCGTACGAGCCGGTGTCCGATCTCGCAGATACTAACATCGGCCTGAGCGCCGCCGGCGCGCGTGATCGGCGCGCGGCGCTCACGCTGCTCAGTGCCGCCGCGGTGCGCGAGCGCGCGGGCGAGATGCTTGCGGCGGCTTTAGACGGGCGGCTCGATCACTTCACGGTGCATTCTGATTGGCTTAACGCGGCAGCCGTGATTGTCGCCAACGTGGTGCGCACGAATTATCCGGATCTCGCGGTGCCGTTTCACGCGCGCTGGCGTCATTTCGTTGTAGCCGGGCGCGACTTGTGGCGCGAGCGTATGGGGTCGAGCCATTGGGCCGACGCGGCCGCGCAGGCGCGCGCTGCCTTCGACCTCGCAATGGTCTCGGTGCTGCTCGACGCCGGCGCCGGAAACGAATGGCGTTACCGCGACGCGGCGACCGGCACCGAACTCGGCCGTTCGGAAGGCTTGGCGCTCGCGAGCCTGCGCATGTTCGAGGCCGGCCTGTTCTCCGCCGATCCGGCCGATCCGCTGCGCGCCGATGCCGAGCGCCTCTTGTCGCTCAACGCGCAAACGCTGGCGGCGGGCTTCCAGTCGGACGCGGAAAACCCGTTGCCGGGACTCGAGGGCCGCGCGGATCTCCTCGTGCGGCTCGGCCGCGCGGTTGCCGGCAATCCCGGCGTGTTCGCGCGCCGGGAGGCGCCGCGGCCGGGCGGTCTGTTCGATTTCCTCGGCGCTGCCTGGGGCGAGCGGCTGGCGGCGCCGCGCATCCTCGAGGCGCTGCTGGTGCATCTCGCCGAAATCTGGCCGGGACGGTTCACCCTCGGCGGCGTCGGGCTCGGCGATACGTGGCGCCACCCGGCGATAAAGCGCGCGGACGCGAGCGACGGCCTGATCCCGTTTCACAAACTCTCGCAATGGCTCGCCTATTCGCTGATCGAGCCGCTGCAGGAGGCGGGCATCATGGTCAGCAACGTCGACGGGCTCACCGGCCTCGCCGAATATCGCAACGGCGGTCTGTTCGTCGACGCCGGCGTGCTCGTGCTGCGCGATCCGGCGGCGGCGCAACAGCCGCATGCGGTCGATTCGCCGCTCGTGGTCGAATGGCGCGCGCTCACGGTGGCGCTGCTCGA
Source organism: Hyphomicrobiales bacterium (assembly GCA_019243195.1). Taxonomy (GTDB): domain Bacteria; phylum Pseudomonadota; class Alphaproteobacteria; order Rhizobiales; family Xanthobacteraceae; genus AP-16. The sequence continues at coordinate 300 of JAFAUQ010000271.1, read as the reverse complement.
TCGCATTGCGCCGCTGGTGCGCGAGCGCCTCGGGATGGCTGAACAGGCCTTCCCGTTGGCACGCGTGCTCGAAGGGGGCACCTGGGCGGCCGGCCGGCGCCTCGCGCACGAACGGCGGCCCGACGGGCGCCCGCCGATCGCTGTCGCAAGCGATGGCACGGTTTTTTAGAGCATGATCCCGAAAAGTGGGTACCGGTTTTCGGAAAAGATCATGCTCCAATAAAGGGTTTGAGTGATGGAAGGAGTCACGGTCGTCGAGCATCCGCTGGTCCAGCACAAGCTCACGCTGATGCGGGACAA
>JAFAUQ010000227.1 GCA_019243195.1 Hyphomicrobiales bacterium | reverse complement strand
CTGTCCGATGCCGCCCGCAGCGATGCCAACAAGGTGCAAGGTTGCGCCAGCCAGGTGTGGCTTTCGACCACCGTCAAACCGAACGGCGCGAGCGGCCCGGTCCTCACCTTCGCGGGCGACAGCGATGCCCATATCGTGCGCGGGCTGATCGCGATCCTGTTCGCCTTCTATTCGGGCAAGGCCGCGCGCGAGATTCTCGACCGCGACGCGATTGCTCTCTTCAACAAGCTCGGGCTGCGCGAGCATCTCACGCCGCAACGCTCGAACGGCTTCAAGTCCATGGTCGAGCGCATCAAGGCCGACGCCCGTTCGGCCCTCGCCGCTACCGCCTGACCAAAAAAGATTGCTATTTGGCGCGCCGGCGCCGCTGTTGTCCGAGTCCCATTTGCCGCGCCAGCTGCGAGCGGGCGGCGGCGTAATTGGGCGCCACCATCGGGTAATCGGGCGGCAGCCCCCACTTGTCGCGGTACTGCTCCGGCGTGATGTTATATTGGGTGCGCAGGTGGCGCTTGAGCGACTTGAATTTCTTCCCGTCCTCGAGACAAACGATGTATTCCGGCGTGATCGATTTTTTCACCGGCACGGCCGGCTTCAAGGCGTCGGACGGCGCTTCCCCGTGCCCGCCCGAGACGCGCACCAGCGCCGCATGCACCTGGTTGATCAGGCCGGGAATGTCGGTGGCCGGAACGGTGTTGTTGCTCACGTAGGCCGATACGATGTTGGCGGTGAGCCCGATGAAATCGCCGCCCTTGGGATTTTCGGTCGTCATCCTTGCGTGTCCCCCGCAATGGATCGGGGCGTTGCGCAGCCCGGCCGCCGCGCCGTCGTTTCGCCCGTTCAAAGGTCGCCTGTCTGATTTATCTAGTATTAGTTGCGAAATGGCAAGTAAAATTTCGCGGAAAACAGCATAACGGTGCGCCGATATTATGACTGTCCTTGGATCTACCGGCCGGTTAAATAAAGCGGGCGGACAACGCGGTAGAGGCGGCGCAATTGCCGGTAGATCGATGCCTTGGCCAACTGGCTCGCTGGAAATCCGCCTGTATCACTTGGGTTTGAGCGCAAACGACTTGTACCCGTCCGCGCGCCCACCCATGTGTGCGGCAAGCGCCGAACAGAGGGGTTGATCATGGCAGACACGCAGACCAAGCCGAAGGTGACCAAGAGCGATGCCGAATGGCGGACGCAGCTCACGCCGGAACAATATTCCGTCACGCGCGAGCACGGCACCGAGCGCGCATTTACGGGCCCCTATTGGGACGAGAAACGCAAGGGCAGCTACAGCTGCGTTTGCTGCGGAGCGCCGCTGTTTTCTTCCGATACGAAGTTCGATTCCGGCACCGGCTGGCCCAGCTTTTACGCGCCGGTGAACGAGGAGGCCGTGGGCGAGCATGACGACCGCTCGTGGTTGATGCGGCGAACCGAGGTCCGCTGCGCAGCCTGCGAAGCCCATCTGGGGCATGTCTTTCCCGACGGGCCGCAGCCAACCGGGCTGCGCTATTGCATGAACGGCACCGCGCTCAAGTTCGACCCGTCCGGCGAACCGAAGAAGTAAACTCGTTTCTGCCTCCGGCCGCGGCCGGAATTGCCCCGTCGAAAAATCGCGGTCTCGCCATGCTTGAGCGTGCCAAGCTTGCACCTGCCGGCCTAGCCGAGCCGCCGCGCGCGGAGCCGCGACCGCATACGTCGACCCGGCATGGCGTCACGCTGACCGACGAATACGCTTGGCTCAAAGCGCCGAACTGGCAAGAGGTGATGCGCGATCCGGCCAAGCTCGATCCAGCGATCCGCGCCTATCTGGAAGCCGAAAATGCCTACGCGGCGGCGGCGCTCGCCGAAACAGCTCCGTTGCAGGAAAAGCTGTTCGCGGAAATGAAGGGCCGCATCGAGGAGGACGAGTCCACGGTGCCGAGCGCCGACGGGCCCTACGCCTATTTCGTGCGCTATCGCGAAGGCGGACAGCATCCGATCCTGTGCCGGGAACCGCGCGGCGGCGGCGCGGCGCAGACCCTGCTCGACGGCGACGCGCTCGGCGCCGGCAAGAGTTACTTCAGTCTCGGCGGCTTCGAGCATTCCCCCGACCACAAGCTCCTGGCCTGGTCGGCCGACGAAACCGGGTCGGAGTTCAACACCATCCGGGTGCGCGATCTTGCGACGGGCGCTGATTTGCCCGACGCCGTTCCCGATGCGACTGGCGAAGCCGTGTGGAGCGACGACGGGCGCACGTTCCTCTACGTACGCCTGGATGAGAACCACCGCCCTTCGCGGGTCTACCGCCACCGGCTGGGCACGGCGCCGGAGGCGGACGCGCTTGTCTACGAAGAAGCCGAGCCTGGGTATTTCGTCTCGGTATCGGGCCTGCAGTCACGCCGCTTCGCCGAAATCTCGATCCACGGCCACGATACGTCGGAGTCGCGGCTGATCGATCTCACCGTGCCGGACGCGGCGCCGTTCATCGTCGCGCCACGCGAGATCTCGGTGCGCTACTCGGTCGAGCACCACCCCACTCTGTTCGGCGACGAGGTGCTTGTCATCCGCACCAACGCCGATGGTGCCGAGGATTTCAAGATCGTCTGGACGCCGCTGCGCACGCCCGGTCGCGAACATTGGCGCGACTTCGTTCCGCATCGGGCCGGCGTCTATCTTCTCAGCTTGGTGATGCTGCGCGATTGGCTGGTGCGGCTCGAACGCGAGGACGGACTGCCGCGGATCGTGACGCGCCACCTCGGCACGAACGAAGAGCACGCGATCGCCTTTGCCGAGGAGGCCTATTCGCTCGGAATGGATGGCGGTTTCGAATTCGCGACGGATCTCCTGCGCTTCACCTATTCGTCGATGACCACGCCGGCCGAGGTGTGGGACTACGACTTGGGTCTGCGCACCCGCACCTTGCGCAAACGCCAGAAGGTGCCAAGCGGCCATGATCCCGCCGATTATGTGACACGGCGCGTGATGGCCCCGGCGGCTGACGGCGAAACGGTGCCGATCTCGGTGCTCTATCGCAACGGGCTCGCGCTCGACGGAACGGCCCCGTGCCTGCTCTACGGCTATGGCGCCTATGGTTTCGCCATTCCGGCGGCGTTCAGCACCAGCCGGCTCTCACTCGTCGATCGCGGTTTCGTCTATGCCATCGCGCACGTGCGCGGCGGCACCGAGAAAGGCTGGCGCTGGTATCGCGAGGGAAAACTGTCCCGCAAACCCAACACGTTCCACGACTTCATTGCCGCGGCAGATTATCTGATCAAATCTGGCTGGGTGGCGCGCGACAAAGTGGTCGCCCACGGTGGCTCGGCCGGCGGCATGCTGATGGGAGCAATCGCCAACCTGCGGCCGGATCTCTTTGGCGGCATCGTCGCCGAGGTGCCGTTCGTCGACGTGCTCAACACCATGCTCGACGACACGCTGCCGCTGACGCCGCCGGAGTGGCCGGAATGGGGTAATCCCATCACCGATGTGCAGGCTTTCCGGGATATCCTTTCCTACTCGCCCTATGACAACGTGCGAGCGCAAGCCTATCCGCCGATCCTCGCGCTCGCCGGCCTCACCGATCCGCGGGTGACTTATTGGGAGCCGGCCAAGTGGGTGGCACGGCTGCGCGCAAAAAAGACCGGAAGCGATCTCGTCGTGTTGCGCACAAATATGGACGCCGGCCACGCGGGGGCGGCGGGACGGTTCGACCGGCTCAAGGAAGTGGCGCTCTCTTACGCCTTTGCACTGATGGTGGCCGGCGCGGCGGAGCTTGTGCCCGCTGCGTGAAGCCTTTTACGGCCGGCACCCGGGCGGCATTTTCCCTTTGAAAGCGTCGATGGTCGCGGTGAGTTGCGCGAAATTTTTTTCCTTCTGGGCACCAGTGTCGCAGCGGGTGAAAACCTCACGCACTTTGACCAGCGCGGCGTAAAGGCGCCGTTGCGCCGCGCACTTCTGCGCGTCAGAACTCGCGGCCGTAGCGGCGACGCCGGCGCGCGTGCGCTCGAGACTCTGCTGGCTTGCGTTTAGTTCGCTCGCGCAGTCCGCCGCCGCCGGGATTGCACCGGCGAGAACGAGCGCAAGCGCACCGATTATAACCAACGCATGCCGCTGTGCCGTAAAACGCATGGATGTTGCTCCGCCGCGCGAACCCACCGCGCCGTCATGTACCCCGCACATCCGCCTAAAGTCCATTGCGTCACGCCTCGCGCATCGCGGCTGCATGGACGAGACGCGCGGCGGCGATGTCTTCCGCCGCGATCCCGACCGATTTGAACACGGTGGTGCCCGTGGGCGCCCGCTTGAGGCCGGTGAAAATCTCGCCTGCCTCCGCAAAGATTTTCGCCTTCGAGAGGATGACGTCGCCCGATTCCTTGAGCACGGCTTCGCGTGAATCGACGATCAGCGTGTGCGCCATCACATCGTCGTCGAGTTCGCGCCAGGTCGGCCGCGGCGCGCCCACCGCATTGACGTGCGCGCCCGGCTTGAGCCACGCGCCCTTGAGCACCGGCGTGAGCGCGGCGGTGGCGGTGACGACGACGTCGGCACCGCGCACCGCATCCTCGGCCTCCATCCCGATCGCCCCATGCGCTTGCGCAAACCGGCGCGCGTGTTCGGGCGTGCGGCTCCATACGCGCACCTCTTCGAACCGGCGTACCTGTGCGAGCGCCTGCAAATGCGCCCGCGCCTGCACGCCGCTGCCGATGAGCGCCAGCACCCGCGCGTCGGGCGCAGCAACATGCTTCGTCACCGCGGCCGAGACGGCGGCGGTGCGCATCTCCGTGATCAGCCGGCCGTCCATGACCGCGAGCGGCTCGCCCGTGTCGGTGCGCATGAGCATGATGACCGCGTGATGGGTGTGAACGCCGCTGCCCGCGTTGCCGGGATAAAAACTCACGAGCTTCGCGCCCATCGCCTCCTCGGTTATCGCCGGCATAGCGGCGACGTAGCGCTTACCCTCCTCGATCGTGAGAATGTTGCGCACGGGCTGGATCACGCGGCCACGCGAGAACGCCGCCAACGCCGCTTCCATGGCCGGGATCAGCTCGTCCCAGCGCAGCAGCCGGCGGACATCGTCTTCAGTGAAATAGCGCACGCGGTTCTCCTCCGGTGCTATTGTTGCACAATGCGCGGCCGGAGGCTGACGTAATGAGCGAACAAAGCGTGCGGGGCCGCTGCCTGTGCGGCGAAATTCGCTATGAGTACCGAGGCGAGCCAGTTGCGACAGCGCATTGCCATTGCGAGAGCTGCCGCCGGCACGCCTCGTCCCCGATCACGACGTTCGTCGTCGTTGCCAAAGGTCGCTTTCGCTACACTCAGGGAGCACCGATCGCCTACGCCTCGTCGCCGGGCGTAAGCCGCACCCATTGCGGGCGATGCGGCTCGCCCATCGCTTATGAATCGGATCGCCGGCCCGATGAGATCGACCTCTACATCGGGACGCTCGACGATCCGCAGGCCGCGCAGCCCTCCTGCCACGTGCACGTTGCGGAACAGCTGCCCTGGTTCGAGACCGTGGATAATCTGCCGCGCTATGAACGCGGCCGCCGCGGCAATACGCCGGTGCGATACGGGCCGCGCTAGTTCAGCCCAGATTCAATTCCTTGAAAAAGTCGTTGCCTTTGTCGTCGATGACGATGAAGGCGGGGAAATCCTCGACCTCGATGCGCCAGATCGCCTCCATGCCGAGCTCCGGATATTCCACCGTTTCGACTTTCTTGATGCAGAACTCGGCGAGGTTCGCGGCGGCGCCGCCGATCGAGCCGAGATAGAAGCCGCCGTGCTTCTTGCAGGCTTCGCGCACCGCCGGCGAGCGGTTGCCCTTGGCGAGCATCACCATCGAACCGCCCGCCGCCTGGAACTGATCGACAAAGGAATCCATCCGGCCCGCGGTCGTCGGACCGAACGACCCCGACGCGTAGCCCTCCGGCGTCTTGGCCGGGCCGGCGTAATAGATCGGATGGTTCTTGAAATACTCGGGCAGCGGCTCGCCGCGCTCGAGCCGTTCGCGCAACTTGGCGTGGGCAAGGTCGCGCGCCACGATCAACGGGCCGGTGAGCTTGAGCCGGGTCTTGACCGGATGGCGCGAGAGCGTCGCTAAAATTTCCTTCATCGGACGGCGCAGGTCGATCTCGACCACGGCGCCGCCCAGGCGTTCGGCGTCGATCTCGGGCAGATATTTCGCCGGGTTGTGCTCCAGCTCCTCGAGGAACACGCCGTCGCGCGTGATCTTGCCGAGCGCCTGGCGGTCGGCCGAGCACGACACGCCGAGCCCGATCGGCAGCGATGCGCCGTGGCGCGGCAGCCGGATCACCCGCACGTCGTGGCAGAAATATTTGCCGCCGAACTGGGCACCGACGCCGAGCGACTGGGTGAGCGCGTGGATCTCCTTTTCCATGGCGCGGTCGCGGAACGCGTGGCCGTCTTCCGAGCCCTTCTCCGGCAGATCGTCGAGATAGCGGGTCGACGCGAGCTTGACCGTCTTGAGGGTGAGCTCGGCCGAGGTGCCCCCGATCACGATGGCGAGGTGATAGGGCGGACAGGCGGCGGTGCCGAGCGTGAGGATTTTCTCCTTGAGGAAAGCCATGAGCCGGTCGGGCGTGAGCACCGACGGCGTCGCCTGGAACAGGAACGATTTGTTGGCCGAGCCGCCACCCTTGGCGATGAACAAAAGCTTATAGGCCTCCTCGCCCTCGGCGTAGATCTCGACCTGCGCCGGCATGTTCGAACGAGTGTTCTTCTCCTCGAACATCGAAATCGGCGCAAGCTGTGAGTAACGCAGGTTCCGTTTCAGGTACGCATCGCGCGCACCCTCGGCGAGCGCCGCCTCATCGTCGCAG
>JAFAUQ010000014.1 GCA_019243195.1 Hyphomicrobiales bacterium | reverse complement strand
AAGCGACTGTTCGGGTTCGATGGAACGGCGGACGGGGCACCGAGCTGAGGGACGGGCTTATTAGCCCTTGGATGACACGGGCTCCCATCCGCCACCGCACCGGTCAATCTAACCGGTTTGGTGATTCGTAAGTTACAAGGATGACGTTGGAGTTTGTTGCGCGGCCGCAGCCGCGGCTTACTTCGCCGTCGCGGGCTCGACCGCTTTGATGTTCGAGCGCTTGACGTTGTCGAGGTTTTCCCCCTCGATCCGCACCAGCTTGGTGAGGCCGCGCCGGTTGGGCGAATGCACCGCGCCGACGTCGTAGAGGTGGCTGTCACCCGGCCGCATCACATAAGTCTTCGCCGGTTCGACCAGAATCGGGGCGTCGCCTTCGCCGCGCTTGACGATGCGCCAGTCGACCATCTCGGTATCGCCCACCGCCACGCCGTAGATCGCCCAGCTCGGCCCGTGGTCGTGCGGCTTGCCGGTCGAGGCATCCGCGTAGACGTGGCCGCACACGCAGAAGCCCAGCTCCGGGTCCTCGTAAAGCACCTTGCGTGGGCGGCACTGGTCCGCCGTGAGGTGCTTGGCGATGAACTCCTGGTCGAGCAGGGCCTTCGACACCAGATTGCACACCGCCTGCTTGCCGGCGGGTCCGGAATCCGCCTTGAGGGCGCCGCGGATTTCGTCGCTCAGTTGTTCGAGGGTGTAGGACATGGGTTCCGTCCTTCATCGCTGCAGGGAATCTGCCGCATTATGAGATCGAGCGGGAAGGCAAGCAAGTACCCAACAGCGTCATTGCGAGGAGCGAAGCGATGAAGCAATCCAGGGAGTGTAGGCCGTGGCCCCTGGATTGCTTCGGCACTGCGTGCCTCGCAATGACACGTTTTGCTTAATTGAAGTTGAGCCGCAGCCCCGGTTCCGGCCACTGCATGACGCCGAGGCATCCGGTGTCGGAGAGGGTGATATAGGCGGTGCGCATGTCCGCGCCGCCGAAGCAAATATTGGTTGGATAGCGGTCGGGCATTTTGACCGCGCGCACAATGTCGCCGACCGGGGAAATCTCCGTGATATAGCCGGTGTTCAACGTTGCGATTGCGATGTTGCCGTTCGCCATCACTGCCATGCTGTCGAAGCGCGCGTGGCCGGGAAGGCCGGCGATCACGCGGCCGCTGTGCGGCGCGAACTCGTCTTTCGGCTTGAGCCGGCCGGGGCCTTGCACCTCGAACACCCACAGCCGCGCGCCTTCGGTGTCGGCGACGTAGAGCGTCCTGCCGTCCGGGGAGAGGCCGCAGCCGTTGGGGCTGAGCATGGGATAGGCCACCTCGACGACTTTCGAGCCGTCGGGAAGCGCATAATAGACCCCGCCGTTGTCGCGGTGGCGCGGGTAGCGTTTGCCGAGGTCGGTGAAATAGAAGCCGCCGTCCTTGTCGAACACCAGGTCGTTCGGCGCCGAGAGCGGATGGCCGTTGACTTCCTTGTAGAGCACCTTTGATGCGCCGGTCTTCGGATCGATGCGCTCGACCGTGCCGTATTTGTAATCCGGGTGCGGCCCGAGCCCCATCGAATGCCCTTCGACATAACGGCTGCCGCCGTTGTTGCACAAATAGAAGTAGCCGTCGGGGCCGATCGCGAGCCCGTTGGGTCCGCCGCCGCAGGCGGAGAACAGGCTGACCTTGCCGTCCGCGGCGACGCGCGAACAGCGCCCGTTGCGGATTTCGGTGAGCACCACCGAACCGTCGGCGCACACCACCGGGCCTTCGGGAAATCCCAGGCCGGTCGCCACGATCTTCACGTCGGTCATTATCTTCCTCCCTCATTCGTCGCGAGTCTCGCCACAGCGATGACGCCGTCAAGCCGCCGCGGTAGGGTGGGCTAAGCTGGACCTCCGCGACAGCGGAGGGACGGCGTGCCCACGCGTTCTTCACGCGCGGGGAGTGTTAGAAAAACGTGGGCACGGCCGCTTCGCGGCCTTAGCCCACCCTCATATGGGGCATGGTTGTCAAGCATCCGAATCGGCTGGGTCGGGTCGAGAGATTTTGCTCGGTGCGACTCCAGCGCGGCGGCGCGCGGAGCCATGCGTAGCGCAGCGCGACGACGCGGTGGAGTCGCA
>JAFAUQ010000064.1 GCA_019243195.1 Hyphomicrobiales bacterium | reverse complement strand
AAACGCGCCATGCGCTGGGACGAGGAGAAATTCGGCCGCGAATACGACCTCGATATTTTCATGATCGTCGCGGTGTCCGACTTCAACATGGGCGCGATGGAAAACAAGGGCCTCAACATTTTCAACGATGCCTGCGTCCTGGGCCGGCCGGAGACGGCAACTGACGGTACCATCGCTTTCATCGAGCGCGTGGTGGGCCACGAATATTTTCACAACTGGACGGGCGACCGCATCACCTGCCGCGACTGGTTTCAGCTCTGCCTGAAGGAAGGCTTCACGGTCTATCGCGATCAGGAGTTCACCTCGGATCAGCGCTCGCGCGTGGTGACCCGCATCGGCGACGTGCGCGCGCTGCGCACGCACCAGTTCGTCGAGGACGCGGGCCCCCTCGCCCATCCGGTACGTCCAGCGCTCTACCATGAGATCAACAACTTCTACACGTCGACGGTTTACGAAAAAGGCGCCGAAGTCGTGCGCATGCTCAGCGCGTTGCTCGGCGGCGACGGTTTTCGCCGCGGCATGGATCTCTATTTCAAGCGCCACGACGGGCACGCGGCGACGGTCGAGGATTTCATCGCCTGTTTCGCCGACGCCAACGGCGCGGACCTGTCGCAATTCATGCGCTGGTACGCGCAGGCGGGGACGCCGGAACTGGCCGTCACCGGCCGCTTCGATCGCAAAAGCAAAACCTTCCGCCTCGACGTGGCGCAGACGGTGCCGCCGACGCCGGGCCAGCCGGTCAAGGAACCGATGATGATTCCCCTCGCGCTCGGTCTCGTCGGGGCGGACGGGCGCGACCTGCCGTTGGTGCGTGACGACGGGGCGCCGGTCGAGCGCGGCGTGCTCACCATTTCGCAACACGCGGAAAGCTTCACCTTCGCCGGCATTGCCGAGCGGCCGGCGCTCTCGCTCAACCGCGGCTTCGCGGCGCCGATCAAAGTGTCGCTCAACGCCGGCGCGGACGATCTCAAATTCCTCGCCGCCCATGATTCCGATCCGTTCAACCGGTGGCAGGCGGTGCAGTCGCTCGCGACCGGCATCCTCATCGACGGCGCGGTCGGCCGTGCCGGCAAAGCTCAGGCGGATGCCGGGCTTATCGACGCGCTGACGGCAATCCTCGGCGATCAAACACTCGAGCCCGCGTTCGTCGCCCAGGCCCTCACTCTACCTTCGGAAGCCGACATCGCTCGCGACATCGGCCGCGACGTCAATCCGGACGCGGTGTTCGCCGCACGCAAAGCGCTGCGCGTGCGCATCGGCCAGGTGCTGCACGATGCGCTTGCGGCGATGCACCGGCGCATGAGCGACAACGCCCGCTACAGCCCCGACGCCGCCAGCGCCGGGCGCCGCGCGCTCAAGAACGCCTGCCTCGATTTGCTCGCCGCGGAGGGAGCCGGCGAAGGCATCACGCTCGCCGTTCGCCAATTCACGGCGGCCGACAACATGACCGACCGCATGGCCGCGCTCACGACATTGTCGCTGCACGACCGGCCGGAGCGCGCCGAAGCGCTCGCGGAGTTCTACCGTCGTTACGACGGCGATGCGCTGGTGATCGACAAATGGTTCGCCCTGCAGGCGGCGATCCCCGAGCATGCAACGCTCGACCGGGTGCGCAAGCTCACCGCGCACCCGGCATTCTCCTTCGCCAATCCGAACCGGCTGCGCGCGCTCATCGGCGCCTTCGCGCAACTAAACCAGACCCAGTTCAACCGGCCGGACGGCGCCGGCTACGCCTTTCTCGCCGATACCGTGCTCGCGGTCGATCCGAAAAACCCGCAGGTCGCGGCGCGGCTGCTCTCGGCATTCAAGAGCTGGCGGGCGCTCGAAGCAGGCCGCCGCGCGCGCGCCGAAGCAACGTTGCGCCGTGTCGCCGCGGCGGAGAACCTCTCGCGCGACGTCTCCGACATAGTGACCCGTGCGCTCGGGCAGACATGACGTTCACCATTTGATTCCTGTTCGTTCGCGGTTGGATTCACAAGCGATACCGTCATCGTGAGGAGCCGTAGGCGGCCTTCGGCCGCCGTTGATAAAGACGCCGACGCGGAGCGTCGGCTGTGGCGAAGCGCCGAGCGTCTCGAAGGATGATGGCCGAGTTTTTGGCGGGCACCCGACCTGAGCAGAAAAAAATTTTTGTCCCGCCTCATCAATCGATTCTCCGACTCTCGACAAACGCCGCCGTTTCGATTCTTATGAAAGTGATTCGGGTAGATGCGGCACATCGAGCCCGGATCGCAGGGGACGACTTTCCAAGGAGGCCGGCGATGGCGCGCGCCGAAGCAGCGCACGCGTCCGCACGTCCTGATTCCATAAAGGGACTTGCTCAATCGGTTGCCCGGCCGGCTTACCGGCGCCTCCTCCTCGCCGAGCCGGCGTTGCGCCGCGCGGTGCCGGCGCTGATCATCGCCTTCCTGCTCAGCGTCGGCATCGGCGCCATCATTCAGGTGCACGACCGTCATCACCAAGCGCTCGCCGTCGCTTATGAGGATATCGAGGCGATCGCCGGCATCATCGCCGACCGGCTCAACGCGGCGGCCGACGAACGCGACCTCAAGGGCGACGGCGCCGAGGGTGCGCTCATCCGCGCGCTGCCGCCCCGCGCGACCGCGCTCGGCCGCATCATCATCCTCACCAACGCCGCCGACATCGTGATCGCCTCGGCGCCGGCGCGCAGCATGCCGACCGGCGTGCCGCTGTCGAGCGTGCTCGGCAACCGCGAGCTTCCGGTCGCGATCGACGCGCAGACCGATATCGCCGAAGCGGCACGCCCCGACGGCGCGCGCTGGCTCGTCGCCTTTTACGCGCTGCACGCTCCGCACGGCCGCGTCGTCGCCATGGAGCCGCGCGATCAGGCGCTCGCGGTATGGCGCTCCGACACGGTGCTCACGGTCACTCTCTTCACCACCACCGGGTTCGTGCTGCTGATCCTCGGCTTCGCCTTCCACTGGCAGGCGACGCGCGCGCGCGAGGCCGATCTCATCTACGACACCGTGCGCGGGCGCATCGACACCGCGCTCAACCGCGGCCGCTGCGGGCTGTGGGACTGGGACCTCGCACGCGGGCGGATTTTCTGGTCGCACTCGATGTTCGACATCCTCGGGCTTGCGCCGCGCGACGATCTCCTCACCTTCGGCGAAGTGAGCGCGCTCGTGCACCCGGCCGATGTGAAGCTTTACGAGGTCGCGGCGCAGCTCGCCGACGCCACCACGCGGTCGATCGACCGCGCGTTCCGCATGCGCCACGCCTCGGGCGAATGGGTGTGGCTGCGTGCGCGCTGCGAACTGGTGCGTCAGCCGGGCGATGCCGCCGCCCACGTGATCGGCATCGCCATCGACGTGACCGAGCAGATAAGTCTCGCCGAGAAGACCGAAGCCGCCGACGCGCGCCTGCGCGACGCGATCGAGTCGATCTCGGAAGCCTTCGTGGTGTGGGACGCGGACAACCGCCTGGTGCTGTGCAATTCGAAATTCCAGAGCCTGCACGGCCTCGCGGACGACACGGTCAAACCGGGCACGCGCTACGACACGATGATGGCGGCGGGCGCAACGCCGGTGATCCGCACGCACGGAAACGGCGACCGGCGCGGCGAGCACGCGCGCACCTTCGAGGCGCAGCTCGAGGACGGGCGCTGGCTGCACATTTCCGAGCGGCGCACCAAGGACGGCGGCTTCGTCTCGGTCGGCACCGACATCACCGCGCTCAAGCGCCACGAGGAGAAGCTGCTCGAGAGCGAACGGCGCCTGATGGCGACGGTCGCCGACCTGCGCTCCTCGCAGCACGCGCTCGAACGCCAGACCGAGCAGCTCGCCTATCTCGCCGAGAAATACGCCGAGCAGAAGGACCGCGCCGAAGAGGCGAACCAGGCGAAATCGGAATTCCTCGCCAACATGAGCCACGAGCTGCGCACGCCGCTCAACGCCATCATCGGCTTCTCGGAAATCATGGAAACCGGGATGTTCGGCCCACTGGGCGCGAACAAATACCACGAATACTGCCGCGACATCCGCGACAGCGGCAATTATCTGCTGGACGTGATCAACGACATCCTCGACATGTCGAAGATCGAGGCCGGGCGCACCACGCTCGACTTCCAGGACGTCGACCTCGCCCAGGTCATCGCCGACGCCGTGCGCATTGTCGCGGCGCGGGCGGCGGAAAAGCGGCTCGAGCTCAAGCTCGAGGTCGCGCCGGCGATCAGGCTCAAGGCCGACCGTCGCGCGCTCAAACAGGTCGCGCTCAACCTGCTCTCCAATGCGGTGAAGTTCACGCCCGAAGGCGGGCGCGTCACCGTGCGCGCCCGAACGGTGGCGGGCGTCGCGACGCTCGCGATCGAGGACACCGGCATCGGCATTCCCAAGGCGGCGCTGAAAAACCTCGGCCGGCCGTTCGAGCAGGTGGAGAGCCAGCTCACCAAGAGCCACAAGGGCTCGGGCCTGGGGCTTGCGATCGCGAAGTCGCTCACCGACCTGCACGGCGGTTGCGTGCGCATCCGCTCGACCCAAGGGGTGGGCACGATCGTGCTGGTGCGCCTGCCGCTGGAGCGGGCGGTGGCTGTGGCCGCGGAGGAAGACGAGCCGGTGCCCCTCAAGGCGGCGAGTTAAACGCGCAATCCGTAGGGTGGGCTAAGGACGCGAGCGGCGCGAGCGGCCGTGCCCACCATGACATCCAAACAAATGTCCGCGTGGGCACGCCCACCTTCGCCTTCGGCTTCGGTGGGCTTAGCCCACCCTACGGCTTCACCGTAATTCGGGCAACAAACACAAACGTCATCCTTCGAGACAGCCGCGCGCAAGTGCGCGCGACTTCCTCAGGATGACGGCGGTGTTTGTTGCGCGGTTGACATTTGCATCATCCGCCGATGATGCGGTTGAAGCTCGCGCGCACCTTCGTTTGCGTGTCGGCGAGGTGCGGCTCGAGGGTGGCGAAGTCGGGCAGGTCGGCGGCGCGGGCGAGGAGACGCAGGAGTTCGCTCCCGGCGCTCTTGGGATCGAACGGCCCGCTCAAGCACAGGCGCAGCACCTGGGTCAGGTTGTGATAAAGCCGCGCGGCGGGACGCAGCACGTCGGCGTCCTCCGGCGCAAGCACGCCCGCAGCCCAGGCCTTGTCGAGCACACGCGCCGTCGAAGTATCGAGAATATCGGGCCGCTCGGCGGCATGCACGAGCTGCAAATATTGCGCGATGAACTCGAGGTCGACGAGGCCGCCGGCCGTATATTTGAGATCCCAGCGCTCCCCCTCGCCTTTTTCCTGAGCGATGGCGCGCCGCATTTCCAGCACGTCGGCGGCAACGGTTGCGGGATCGCGCCGCCGCGTGAGCGTATCGCGCACCACCTCATCGACCCGCGCCGCGAATCCGGGGGAGGCCGACACGACGCGCGCGCGGGTGAGCGCCATGTGCTCCCAGGTCCAGGCGTCTTCGGCATGGTAGGCGCGAAAGCCGTCGATCTGCGTCGCCACCGGGCCGGAGCGGCCGGTCGGCCGCAGCCGCATGTCGACGTGATAGAGCGAGCCGTAATTGGTCTGCGCCGTGAGCGCGCTGATCAGCCGCTGGGTGAAGCGCGCGAAATACTGAAAGCCGGTCAGCGGGCGCGGGCCGTCGGACGCGGGATGTTCGCCGGCGAAATCATAGACGAGAATGAGATCGAGGTCGGAGCCCGCGGTCGTCTCGCGCCCGCCGAGCTTGCCGAGCGCGAGCACCGCGCTCTGCTGCGCGGGCAGTCGCCCGTGCGCGGCCGCGAACGACTGCTCGACCTCGCGATGGACGGCACTGATGAGCACGTCGGCAAGGCGCGCATAGGCGGCGCCAGCCTGCTCGGCGGAGACGGTGCCTGAGAGAATGCGCGCGCCGATGAGAAACATGTGCTCCTGGCCGAACGAGCGGGTGCGGTCGAGAAAATCCTCGTAAGAGCGCGCCTGCGCCGAGGAGCGCGCGAACTCGTCGGCAAGCTTCGCCGCGTCGGGCAGCGCGGCGAAGAAAGCGGGGTCGATCAGCGCGTCCATCACCTGCGGGTGGCGCGCGACGATGTCGGCGAGCCGCGGCGCGGTGCCGAGCGCGAGCGTGAGCAGTGCGACGAGGTCGGGATTGCGCAGCAGCAGCGAAAACAACCGCCCGCCGCCCTGAACAGCGGCGAGGAACCGATCGAAGGCGACAATGGTGCGGTCCGGATTTTCGCCGTGAGCCACGTGCTCGATCAACAGCGGCACCAGCTCGGCGAAATGACCCTTGGCAATTTCACCGCGCAACGCCGGAACGTCCTCGGCAAACCAGCGCCGCACCATGGCGGACACTTCGAGCGGATTCCGGAAACCGAGGCCGACCAGTGTGTCGAGTGTATGCGAATCGTCGCCGTCGGCCGGAAACTCGAGACGCAGGCGCTCGCCCTTTCCGGCGTCCTCAAACAGCCGCGCGTAATGGCCCTGAACCTTGCGCATGTGCCCGAGCAGCGCAGCGGCGAATTGATCGCGTCCGGGAAACCCAAGGAAGCGGGCGAAGCGGTCGAGCGCCGCCGCGTCTGCGGGAAGAACGTGGGTCTGCTCATCGGCGATCATCTGCAAGCGGTGCTCGACCTGGCGCAGGAAACAATAGGCATCGGCGAGGTCGCGCGCGGCCTCCGTCCCGATCCAGCCGCCTGCGGCGAGCGTCGAGAGCATCGCCAAGGTCTCACGCCCGCGCAGCTCGGGATGGCGCCCGCCGGCGATGAGCTGCTGGGTCTGCACGAAAAATTCAATCTCGCGGATGCCGCCGCGGCCGAGCTTGATGTTGTGGCCCTCGACCGCGATCTCGTCATGGCCGCGATAGGCGTGCATCTGCCGCTTCATGGCGTGCACGTCGGCGATTGCCGCGTAGTCGAGATACTTGCGCCAGATGAACGGGACGAGTTCCTTGAGCAACGCCTCGCCGACCGCGCGGTCTCCGGCCGCGACGCGAGCCTTGATCAGCGCGGCGCGCTCCCAATTCTGGCCGATGCTCTCGTAGTAGGCGAGCGCGGCCACGGTCGAAATGGCGATCTGGGTCGAGCCGGGATCGGGCCGCAGACGCAGGTCGACACGGAACACGTAGCCATCGGCGGTGCGTTCCTGCAAAAACTTCACCAGGCCGCGGGCAATGCGAATGTAAAACAGCGCAGGTTCGATATCGGCGGCGAGCGTGGCTGCGGGATCGAACACGAGGATGAGGTCGATGTCGCTCGAATAATTGAGTTCAAACGCGCCCATCTTGCCCATGGCGATGACCGCGAGGCCGCATCCGTCCTCGGGTCGCGCGGGGTTGGGCAGCGTGATTCTCTTCGTCCGCGACGCGGCTCGCAGGAGATGGCGCAGCGCGATCGTCACCGCCGCATCGGCAAGTTCGGTGAGCGCGCGGGTGACGCGCATGACGGGCCACCTGCCGCCAATGTCGGCAAGCGCAATCAGCAGCGCCGCTTCGGACTTCATCCGGCGCAACAGACGCGTCACTTCCGCGTCGTCCGCGGTCGCAGCGGCCGCTGCGGTGGTCCTCTCGATCAGTTGTGAAAGGTGCGCATCGGGATCGGCGCTGAGCAGGGCAAGAAGGCGCGCCGGGTCTTCGCTCGCGAGCTGCCACAGGAACGGCGAATGCGCCGCGAGCCGCTCGATCAACGCGCGTTGCGAGGGCTCACGCGCGAACAGCGCGTCGAGCGCGGCACCCCCGTCAGTTTCGCGGATTTCGCTGAGCCAGTCGGCGAGTTTGTCGCGCTCGGGCGCGGCGGATTGTTGTTTAGCGGCGCGTTTAGACATCGGATGCATTTGCAGGATGGACGAAGCCCCCCGAAGCTTTGGCGGAAGGCGGGCGTGCCCACCTATAACAGCCATCGTAGAGAAATGATCCCGGTGAGCACGGCCGCTGCGCGCCCTTAGTCGACCTTACGGCGGCGCGGATTGCTGCACGCCCGCGCGCGGCAACGAAATCACCGCGCGCAGGCCGGGCGCGTTGTCCTCGAGCCGCAGTTCGCCGCCGTGCAGATGCGCGACCGCCGAGGCGAGGCTCAAGCCCAAGCCGGAGCCCGGCTGCGAGCGGCTGCGTTCGAGGCGCACGAAGCGGCCAACCACACGGCCGCGGTCGGCCGGCGGAATGCCGGGGCCGTGGTCGGCGACGGAGAGCAGGATGCGGTCGCCCTCGCCCCGCGCGGTGATCTCGATCGGCGCCGGCGCGCCATTAACGAGAGGGGGGCCGGGCTCGGCGTATTTGATCGCATTGTCGACGAGATTGGCGAGCGCCTGGCTGATCAGCTCGCGGTTGCCGCGCACCGTTGTCGGCACCGGCGCGTCGATCGCAATACCGAGGCCACGGTCGTCCGCCACCGGCTCGTAGAGGTCGGCGACTCCGCGCACGATTTCGGCCGCGTCCACGTCGGCCATGTCCTCGCGGCCCTGGCCCGATTCCGCGCGCGCGATCATCAACAGCGCGTTGAAGGTCCGGATGAGCCCATCGGACTCATCGATCGTCGCCTCGAGCGCCTCGCGGTAATCGGCCTCGCTCTTGGCCGAGCGCAGCGCCTCCTCGGCGCGATTGCGCAGCCGGGTGAGCGGCGTCTTGAGGTCATGGGCGATGTTATCGGAAACCTCTTTGAGCCCGCGCATGAGCACCTCGATGCGGTCGAGCATGGCGTTGAGGTTGCCGGCGAGGCGGTCAATCTCGTCGCCGGTGCCGGCGATCGGCAGACGCCCGCCGAGATCGCCGGCCATGATGGTCTGGGTGGTGCCGGTCATGGCATCAACCCGGCGCAGCACGCGGCCCGTGACGAACAGGCCCCCGGCGAGACCGAGCACGACGAGCAGGCCGATCAACCAGCGCAGGGCCGAGAACACGATGTCGAGCAGATGCTCGCGTTCGTCGAGATCACGCCCGACCAGCAAACGAAAGCCGCCGGGCAGCTGTTCGACGCGCGCGAGGGCGCGGTGCTCGGCGCCCTCCCCTTCGTCGAGTCTGCGGTAGGCGGTCTCGACCCAGCCGCTGCGGTCGAGCACGCCGGGCGTGAGCGAGCCGACGTTGCCGGCGAGCCCTTCGCCGGTGAACGTGGTGAGGAGATAAAGGTTCGACCCGGGCCGCTGGGCGCGGCCTTGGATGACCAATACGAGCCGGCGGATGCCGGAGAGACGGTACTGCTCCGTCAGCCCGGTGATTTCCGCGTCGACCGTTTCTTGGATCTGTTCGGTGATCAGCCGGTTGGTGTTCCAGGCGAAATAGCCGAGCAGAAACAGGACGGCGATCGCGAAGACGGCGAGATAAACAAGCGTGAGCTTGAACGTCGTCGTGCGGAACACGTGCACGACCCGCGCCGCCGCCGCGCGCAGCTTTTCAGCTCTTCGCGTCACGGATCACGTAGCCGGCGCCGCGCACGGTGTGCAGCAGCGGCCGGGCGTATCCCTTGTCGATCTTCGAACGCAGCCGCGACATGTGCACGTCGATGACGTTGGTCTGCGGATCGAAGTGATAGTCCCACACGTTTTCGAGCAGCATGGTGCGGGTCACCACTTGCCCGGCATGCTTCATCAGATATTCGAGCAGGCGGAACTCGCGCGGTTGCAGCGCAATTTCATCATCGCCGCGAATCACGCGGTGCGACAGGCGGTCGAGCTCGAGGTCGCCGACCCGATAGACGGTTTCCTCGTTGCGGCCGCCGCGCCGGCGCGACAGCACCTCGACGCGCGCAGCAAGCTCGGCAAACGAATAAGGCTTGGGCAAATAATCGTCGCCGCCGGCACGCAGCCCCTTGATGCGGTCGTCGACCTGGCCGAGCGCGGAGAGGATGAGCACCGGCGCCTCGACGCCCTCGGCGCGCAGCTGGCCAATGAGCGACAGGCCATCGAGCTTGGGCAGCATGCGGTCGACGACCAGCACGTCGTATTGGCCCTCGAGCGCGAGCGCGAGGCCCTCTTCGCCATCCGCCGCCCGGTCGGCCACGTGCCCGACCTCGCGGAACGCCTTGACCAGATAGTCGGCGGCGTCACGGTCGTCTTCGACAATCAGTAGCCGCATGCAGGTATCATAGGAGAACTGACGACGGATGACAGAGGACAGATAATCCGTCGTCTGTTGTCCGTCGTCTGTCCTCTGAAAAGAACGAGGAGGCGGCGGAGCAACTCCACCACCTCCTCGCATTCGGGCCCCGGATCCGTCGGGGGGCTGGGGGAGGACCGGATCCGAGACTCCGGAGAGCGGGGACGGGCACGAAGCCCGTCCCCCGGGTTCGCTCCACCGGCGGGGGCGACGGATGCCGGCGGGACGCCCCGTTCTCGTTCGAGGGGATGACCACGTCATCCCCTCTGAAATCCTCACGCACGTCCGAGCGGCAGCGCGATAAATCGCGTCTGCTCACCAGATTTCACTCGCATCAGCACCGCGCGCTTGTTCTCGCCGCGCGCGTCGGCGAGCGCCTTGCGCACGTCGGCCGGGTTGGACACCGCCTTGCCGCCGACTTCGAGAATCACGTCGCCCGACTTGAAGCCGTGGTTGGCGGCGGGGCCATCGGGTTCGACGGCAGTCACCACCACGCCCTCTTTCCCGGCGCCGGCCACGCCGTCGGCGGGAGCCAGGGTCAGGCCGAGGCGCGGCAACTGGGTGCCGGACGACTTTTCGTGCTCGTCCGTATTGGCCTTGGCCTGGCGCTGCTCCTTCGGCAGTTCGCCGAGCGTCAGACTGAACGACTGCGACTTGCCGTCACGCATGATGTCGAGCTTGACCGAGGTACCGGGCGCCATGGTGCCGATCTTGCGCGCCAGTTCGCGCGCATCGTGAATCGGCGTGCCGTCGACCGAGGTGATGACATCGCCGCTCTGGATGCCGGCCGCCGCCGCCGGGCTGTTCTTCTGCGGCTCGGAGACGAGCGCGCCGGTCGCCTGCTTCAAGCCCATGCTGTCGGCGATATCCGGCGTCACGGTCTGGATCTGCACGCCGATCCAG
>JAFAUQ010000035.1 GCA_019243195.1 Hyphomicrobiales bacterium | reverse complement strand
CACCGGGCAGTCCTTGATCGCGGCGTTGAGCAGCCCCGGCAGCTTGATGTCGGCGCCATAGACGAGCTTGCCGGTGACCTTGTCGGGAGTGTCGAGCCGCAGCAGCGGCTGGCCGGCGATCTTCCAGTCCTTGCGATCCTTGAGCGGCACATCCTTCGGCGGCTCGATCTTGGCGGCGGCGTCCGCCACCTTGCCGTACGTCGTGCTGCGCCCCGACGCCTTATGGGTGATCACACCCTTGTCGACGCTGCATTCCGCCGCCGGCACTTTCCACTCGTTCGCCGCCGCCTGGATCAGCATGATGCGCGCGGCCGCGCCGCCCTTGCGCACGTAGTCGTGCGACATGCGAATGCCGCGGCTGCCGCCGGTCGAGAAATCGCCCCACACGCGCTTGCGCGCGAGGCTCTCGCCGGGCGTCGGGTATTCGGTAGTGACCTTCGACCAGTCGCAGTCGAGTTCTTCGGCAACGAGTTGCGCGAGGCCGGTCAGCGTCCCTTGCCCCATCTCGGTGCGCACCACGCGGACGACGACGGTGTCGTCGGGCCGGATCACGACCCAGGCGTTGATTTCCGGCGTGCCGTTCGCGGCACGCACGACTTTCGGACCGAGCGGCAGGTCGAGACCGAGCGCCAGGCCGCCGCCGACCGCGGCGGCGCCCACCACGAAGGAGCGGCGATTCATGTTCGGAACGTAATTCATGATTCCCTCCCTCACGCGCTGGCTGCCATGTGGATTGCCTCGCGCACCTGCTGGAAGGTGCCGCACCGGCAAATATTGGTGATCGCTTCGTCGATGTCGGCGTCGGTCGGCTTCGGCTTGTCCCTAAGCAGCGCCGTCACCGCCATAATCATGCCGGTCTGGCAATAGCCGCATTGCGGCACGTCGTGATCGATCCAGGCCTTCTGAACTTTGTTGAGCACGCCGTTTTGCGCGAGCCCCTCGATGGTGGTGATTTGCTTGCCAACCGCGTCGCTCACGAGAACGCCGCAGGAGCGGGTCGCTACGCCGTCGATGTGCACCGTGCAGGCCCCGCACTGGGCGATGCCGCAGCCGTATTTGGTGCCGGTCAGGCCGACGTTCTCCCGGATCGCCCACAGCAGCGGGGTCGAGGGATCCACGTCGATCTCATGCGCAGTTCCGTTGATAGTGAGACGGGCCATTCCAGTCCTCCCTGATCGTGCCCTTAGCCGCCCATGCCGACGGGTCCCGCGTCACTTACGCAGCACGCGCCGGTCCTCGCTGAGCGGCAGGCAAGCCCTGTGGCGCTATCCTAGCGTACCCGGACGGCGGGAGAAATCGCGATTCGGTGATCATGCTGCTAATTGCACTCACCCTGATCGTCACCCCGGGGCCCGAGCGAAGCGAGGGAGCCCGGGGTCCATGAACACGGACTGAACGGGTTCTGCACGGTCCGGTGTTCATGGGTTCCGGGGTCGCCGTTGCGCGGCGCCCCGGAATGACGACCCAGGTGGCGATATCAATTGACACCCCGTCGGCGCTAAGTCATCCGATGGTCAAACAGCCTCCTTATGTTTGCTGACCCATGAGCATCCGGGCCGTGGCCAATAACGCGCGCTCCCTCCCGCTCGGCCTCGGCCCTCGCGGGCTGCTGCCCAATCTCTACGATGTGATCATTTTCATTCTCATCGCCGCGGCGTTCGTGGCGGTGGCGCACGGCATTCGTGAGATGGAAACCCCGCTCGCGAAGCTCGATCTCGCGCCCGTCACATTGGATCCCGCGCATCTGCCGGAATACGCGCTGCGCACCACCCTGCGCATGTTCGCCGCGATCCTCGCCTCGCTCCTGTTCACCTTCGTGGTCGCGACCTTGGCGGCCAAGAGCCGCAAGGCGGAACTGGTCATCATCCCGGCGCTCGACATACTTCAGTCCGTGCCGGTGCTCGGCTTCCTCACCTTCACGGTCGCCTTTTTCATGCGGGTGTTTCCCGGCAGCGAATTGGGCGCCGAATGCGCGGCGATCTTCGCGATCTTCACCAGCCAAGCCTGGAACATGTGCTTCAGCTTCTATCAGTCGCTGCGCACCATTCCGGCCGACCTCGACGAGGTGAGCCGGCACTTCCGCCAGTCGGGTTGGCTGCGTTTCTGGCGGCTGGAAGTGCCGTTCGCGGCGCCCGGCCTGATCTGGAACACCATGATGTCGATGTCGGGCGGCTGGTTTTTCGTCGTCGCCTCCGAGGCCATCACGGTCGGCGACACCACCGTGAAGCTGCCGGGCATCGGCTCCTGGCTGGCGCTGGCGATCGAGCGGCAGGATGTGAAGGCCGTAGGCCTCGCGGTCGCCACCATGGGGGTCGTGATCCTCGCCTATGACCAGCTGCTGTTCCGGCCGATCGTCGCCTGGGCCGACAAATTCCGCTTCGAGCAGACGGCGGCGCGCGACCGGCCGAAATCGTGGGTCTACGACGTGGCGCGGCGCACCCGCCTCGTGCGCGTGGTGTTCGGGACTGTTTCTTCCGCCACGGCTTATTTGGCGCTCACCCGGGTGCATCCGCGCGCACCAACGCGTTGGGCGACGCCGTCGGCCGGCCGCGGGATCGCCGATGCGCTGTGGATCGCGGTCGTGCTAGCGGCCGCGGGTTATGCGCTGTGGCTCGTGGTCGGCTACGTGCGCGCGAGCCTCGGGATCGACGATGCGCTCACGGCTTTATGGTGCGGCTTCCTCACGCTCGTTCGCGTCGTCGTGCTCATCGCCATTGCGAGCGCCATCTGGGTGCCGATCGGCGTCACCATCGGGTTACGCCCACGGGCCGCCCAGTGGGCGCAACCGATCGCGCAATTCCTTGCCGCCTTTCCGGCCAACGTGCTGTTTCCGATCGCCGTCGCCGGGATTGTGACGTTCAGGCTCGATCCGAATATCTGGCTGAGCCCGCTGATGGTGCTCGGTACCCAGTGGTACATCCTGTTCAACGTGATCGCCGGCGCGAGCGCCTTTCCGACCGACCTGCGCGAAGCTTCGACCATCTACGGCCTGCGCTCGGCGCAGTGGTGGCGCAAGGTGATCCTGCCGGGCATCTTCCCTTATTACGTGACCGGCGCGCTCACCGCGTCGGGCGGCTCCTGGAACGCCAGCATTGTTGCGGAAGTCGCCAATTGGGGCGATATCAAGCTCAAGGCCGTGGGGCTCGGCGCCTATATCGCCCAAGCCACGGAAGCCGGCGATTATCCGCGCGTCGTGCTGGGCATCGGCGTGATGTCGCTGTTCGTGGTGGTGATAAACCGGCTGCTCTGGCGCCCCCTCTATCGGTTCGCCGAGCGCCGCTTCAGGCTCAACTGACGGAAACAAACTCAATGGACGTCCTCGCCACGACCACGGCTCCGCTCGTCGAGATCGGGCATCTGAGCCACGTCTATCGCCAGGGCGGTGCCGGCGACCACCCCGTTCTCGACGACGTGAACCTCACGCTGCGCGACAACGAGATCGTCGCGCTGCTCGGACGCTCCGGCTGCGGCAAGTCGACGTTGCTGCGCATCATCGCCGGGCTGATGCCGGCGACGTCCGGCAGCGTCGCGATCGAAGGCGGGCCGGTGACCGCGCCCGCGCCGCAGGTCGCGATGGTGTTCCAGAGCTTCGCGCTCTTTCCCTGGCTCACCGTGCTGGAGAACGTGGAGATCGGGCTGGAGGCGCAAGGCATCGGTCTCGACGAACGCCGCCAGCGCGCGCTCGCCGCGATCGACCTCATCGGCCTCGACGGATACGAAAGCGCTTTCCCCAAGGAGCTGTCCGGCGGCATGCGCCAGCGCGTCGGCCTCGCGCGCGCGCTCGTGGTGCATCCCAAGGTGCTGCTGATGGACGAGCCGTTCTCGGCGCTCGACGTGCTCACCGCCGAGACCCTGCGTACCGACCTGCTCGATCTGTGGTGCGAGGGGCGCATGCCAATCCACTCGATCCTCATGGTCACGCACAACATCGAGGAGGCGGTGCTCATGTGCGACCGCATCCTCGTGTTCTCCTCGAACCCGGGACGCATCCTCGCCGAAATCAAGGTCGACCTGCCGCAACCGCGCAACCGACTCGAGCCGAACTTCCGCGCGCTCGTGGACGACATCTACGCACGCATGACGGCGCGGCCGACCGGCAAGGTCAGCCACGGCGTCTTCCCCGGCACCGGCATCTCGATGGTGCTGCCGCGCGTCTCGCCCAACCGCCTCGCCGGCCTGATGGAGCTGGTCGCGGCGGAACCCAACAACGGCCGCGCCGACCTACCGGAGATCGCCGGCGATTTCCTCATGGAGGTTGATGATCTCTTTCCGGTGGCGGAAACCCTGCAGCTGCTGCGCTTCGCTGAGGTCGAGCATGGCGACATCCGCCTGACCGAGGCCGGCAAGCGGTTCGCCCGCGCGGAACCCGACGAGCGCAAGCGCATGTTCGCCCAGCACCTCGTCACCTACGTGCCGCTCGCCGGCCACATCAAACGGGTGCTCGACGAGCGCGCCGGACACCGGGCGCCGGCCAGCCGCTTTCGCGACGAGCTCGAGGACTCCATGTCGGAAGAGCAGGCCGACCACACCTTGCGCGCCGTGATTTCCTGGGCGCGCTACGCCGAGGTGTTCGCCTACGACGAGGACAGCGGCGTGTTCAGTTTGGAAAATCCCAGCTAAAAACAACTGTCGAGCGAATCGGCGCGCGGTTGCCCTTACGGAAGGTGACGTGCGGTAGCGGATCGATTCGCCTTGCACGGACGCGAACCGGCGTTAGCATCGCGCCACGCGGCGGGCGACGCCGCGAATCGGAAACAAAAATGCGCAAATTCGCGATCCTACTCGCCGCCGTGGCAGCGCTCGCGGCCTCGATGCTCGGCGCGCGCGCCGAGACCACGTTGCGCGCGGTGATGCACTCGGACCTCAAGATCGTCGATCCGGTCTGGACCACCGCCTACATCAGCCGCAACCACGGCTACATGATCTACGACACCCTGTTCGCCATGGACGCGCAGGGCGAGATCAAGCCGCAGATGGTCGACAAATACGAGGTGAGCGCCGACAAGCTTCTCTACACCTTCACTCTGCGCGACGGACTGTTGTGGCACGACGGCACGCCGGTCACCGCCGAGGACTGTATCGCTTCGATCAAGCGCTGGGCCGCCCGCGACACGCTCGGCCAGAAGGTGCTGTCGTTCGTCGAGGCGATGACCCCGCAGGGTCCCAACAGTTTCACCATCAGGCTCAAGGAGCCGACCGGCCTCCTGATTTTCGCGCTCGGCAAGCCGTCCTCGAACGTGCCGTTCATGATGCCCAAGCGTGTCGCCGCCACCGATCCGAACACGCAGATTTCCGACTTCACCGGCTCCGGCCCGTTCGTGTTCAAGCAGGACGAATGGAAGCCCGGCGACAAGGCGGTCTACGTCAAGTTCGACAAATACAAACCGCGCGCCGAGGCGCCGTCCGGCCTCGCCGGCGGCAAGGTCGCCAAGGTCGATCGCGTCGAATGGGTAGCGATGACCGATCAGCAGCAGATCGTCAACGCGCTGCTCGCCGGTGAGATCGATTACGTCGAGGCGCCGTCGCACGACCTGCTGCCGCTGCTCACGGAAGATCCTGACATCCATCTCGTCGACTACAACCCGCTCGGCAATCAGTACGCGTTCCGGCCGAACAGTTTGCAGAAACCCTTCGACAATCCGAAAGTTCGGCAAGCGCTGTTCTACGCCTTCAATCAGAAGGACTTTCTCGACGCAGTGATCGGCAATCCGAATTACTACAAAGTGTGCAAGGCGATGTTCGTGTGCGGCACGCCGCTCGCCTCGGACACGGGAATGGACGGGCTGCTCGAGTCCAATTTCACCAAGGCCAAGGCGTTGCTCAAGGAGGCCGGCTACGACGGCACGCCGATCGTGCTGCTGCAGTCGACCGACCTGCAGATTCTCACCAACCTTGCGCCGGTCGCCAAGCAGCTGATGGAGAAGGCTGGCTTCAACGTCGATATGCAGTCGATGGATTGGCAGACCGTGGTGGCGCGCCGGGTCAAGAAGGATCCCGCCAGCGCCGGCGGCTGGCACGGCATGCTGACCTCATGGGTGTCGGCCGACATCCTCAACCCGGTGATGTCGAGCTTCGTCAACGCCAGCTGCGACAAGGCGAATTTCGGCTGGCCGTGCGATGCGGAGATGGAGCGGCTGCGCGACGCCTTCGCGCGCGCGCCCGACCTCGCCGCGCAGAAGCAGGTGGCCGATGCCGTGCAGACGCGCGAGCGCGAGGTCGTCACCCACATCTGGCTCGGCCAGTGGTATCAGCCGATCGCCGCGCGCAAGAGCGTCACCGGCGTCCTGACCGCGCCGGTGCCGGTATTCTGGAACGTGGAGAAGAAGGGCTCCTGATATCCCTCCCCCGCAACGGGAGGGATGACACCGAGCGCTTGGCGAAGGTCTCATGGCCGGCTACATCCTGCGCCGCATCGTCGCGACCATCCCGGTCATGCTGATCGTCGCGGTGCTCGTGTTCCTGATGCTCCGCCTCACGCCCGGCGATCCCGCCGCCGTCATCGCCGGCGACAACGCCAACGCCGAGCAGATCGCCGCGATCCGCACCCGCCTCGGCCTCGATCAGCCGATCGTGGTGCAGTTCTTCATCTGGTTCGGGCAGATACTGCACGGCGACTTCGGCGAGTCGTTCTTTTTCAAGAAGAGCGTCGCCGAGCTGATCGTGAGCCGGCTAGAGCCGACCCTCGCGCTCTCGCTCTCGACCATCCTGATCGCCGTCCTCGTCGCGGTGCCGCTCGGCGTGCTCGCCGCCTATAAGCAGGGCACCGTGATCGACAAGATCGTGATGGGCTTTTCGGTGCTCGGCTTTTCGGTGCCGGTCTTCGTCATCGGCTATAGCCTGATCTATTTGTTCGCGATCAAGCTGAACTGGCTTCCGGTGCAGGGCTATCAGCGCATCGCCGACGGCGTCGGCGGTTTTCTCGCGCGGCTGATCCTGCCTTCGCTCACGCTGTCGGTGATCTACATCGCGCTGATCGCGCGCATGACCCGCACCAGCGTGCTCGACGTGATGGGCGAGGACTACATCCGCACCGCGCGCGCCAAGGGCCAGGTCGAGCGCAAGGTGCTGTTTAACCACGCGTTGCGCAACGCCGCCGTGCCGATCGTCACGATCATCGGCTTCGGCGTCGCGCTGCTGATCGGCGGCGTGGTGGTGACCGAGAGCGTCTTCACCATTCCGGGACTTGGGCGCCTCACCGTCGACGCAGTGCTGGCGCGCGATTTTCCCACCATCCAGGCGGTGATCCTGCTGTTCTCCTTCGTCTACGTGCTGATCAACCTCGTCGTCGACCTCGCCTACCGCGTC
Organism: Hyphomicrobiales bacterium; assembly: GCA_019243195.1. GTDB lineage: Bacteria > Pseudomonadota > Alphaproteobacteria > Rhizobiales > Xanthobacteraceae > AP-16. Next base: position 5,341 of record JAFAUQ010000035.1, on the reverse strand, counting down.
TTCGATCCGAGGATCCGCTATTGAGCACCGAGCCCGCCCTGCTGACCGATGCGGCGGTGCCGGCGCCCCGCCCCACCAATTTGTTTGCTGGGCTGGCGCGCGACTGGGCGGTGCTGTTCGGCGCCGCCGTCATCCTGGTGATGATTGTCATCGGCGTCGGCGCGCCGTTCCTCGGCACGGTCGACCCGACCGAGATCAACCCGACCTTCCGCAACCGCGTGCCCGGCACCGAGCAAACGATCCGCCGCGCCGACGGCACGACCGCGACCTACCGGCACTGGATGGGCACCGACAGCCTCGGGCGCGACGTCTACAGCCGCGTGCTCTACGGCGCCCGCATCTCGCTCGTGGTCGGCGCCGCGGCGGCGGCGATCAGCATCGCGATCGGCCTCGTCATCGGGCTCGTCGCCGGCTACCTGCGCTGGCTCGACGGCATCGTCATGCGCTTCATGGACGGGCTGATGGCGATCCCGGCGATCCTGCTGGCGCTCGCCGTGGTCTCGCTGTTCCGCGCCGGCATCGTCAGCGTGATCATCGCGATCGTGGTGCCGGAAATCCCACGCGTGGTGCGCCTGGTGCGCGCGATCGTGCTCTCGGTGCGCGAGGAGCCCTACGTCGAGGCGGCGATCATGACGGGAACGCCCACGCCGCTCTTGCTGATACGTCACGTTCTCCCAAACACGGTCGCGCCGCTGATCGTGCAGGGCACGTTTGTTTGTGCGTCGGCGATCCTGCTGGAGGCGATCCTGTCGTTCCTCGGCGTCGGCATTCCGCCCGATACGCCCACCTGGGGCAACATCATGGCCGAGGGCCGCGGCCTCTTCCGCGTCTATCCGCACAACATCTTCTTCCCCGGCTTGTGCCTCGCGCTCACCGTGCTCGCCGTCAATATGCTGGGCGACGGCCTGCGCGATCGCCTTGATCCGAAGCTGGCGAAGCGGATGTAACCCATGATGTCGACCGCCCCCGTCCTCGACGTGCAGGGCCTCACGGTGCGGCTTCCCGCCGGTGCCGACCGGCGTCACGCGGTGGAAAATATTTCCTTCGCGGTCAAGCCCGGCGAGATCGTCTGCATGGTCGGCGAATCCGGCTCGGGCAAGTCGGTCACCGCGCACGCGATCATGGGCCTGCTGCCGCGCGAGGTTTCCGCCATCGCCGGCCGCGTCCTGCTCGACGGCGAGGACCTGATGAAGAAATCGCCCGCGGCGCTGCGCCGGCTGCGCGGCGACCGCATGGCGATGATTTTTCAGGAGCCGATGACCGCGCTCAACCCGGTCATGCGCGTGGGCGAGCAGATCGCCGAGGTGCTGGCGATCCATTCCGATCGCGACGAGAAGGCGCGGCGTGGGCGCGTGCTCGACATCATCGCGGCGGTGCAGCTGCCCGAGCCGGCGCGCCTGATCGACCTCTATCCGCACCAGCTCTCCGGCGGGCAGCGTCAGCGCATCATGATCGCGGCCGCGCTGGTGCTCGATCCCGATTTGCTGATCGCCGATGAACCGACCACCGCCCTCGACGTGACCACGCAGGCGCAGATCCTCCGCCTGATCCGTGCGCTGCAGCAGCGCCGCAACACCGGCGTGCTGTTCATCACCCACGACTTCGGTGTGGTCGCCGAGATCGCCGACCGCGTGGTGGTGATGCAGGAAGGCCGCGTGGTCGAAGAGGGCGCCGCCGCGTCCGTGCTGCGCGCGCCGCGCGACGATTACACCCGCATGCTGATCCGCGCCGTGCCGAGCCTCACGCCGCCGGCGCGGCCGCCGGTCACGGCGGCGCCGGTCGTGCTCGCCACCAAGGCCATGAGCAAGACTTTCACGGTCGGCGGCTGGTTTGCCGGCCGGCACGAGGTCGCGGCGGTCAAATCGGTCGATCTCTCCGTCCGCCGCGGCGAGACCCTCGGCGTGGTGGGCGAATCCGGGTCGGGCAAAACCACGGTCGCGCGCTGCATCGCGCGGCTGATCGCGCCGAGCGACGGCGCCATCCTGATCGAGGACACCGACGTGGCGCGGCTCGGCACCCGCGCGCTGCGCCCGCACCGCAAGCGGGTGCAGGTCGTGTTCCAGGACCCTTATCGTTCGCTCAACCCGCGCCGCACGGTCGGCGAAGCGATCGTCGAGGGGCCGGTAAACTTCGGCGCGCCGCGCCCGGCGGCTTTCGCGCGCGCGCAGGAACTCATGCGCCTCGTCGGCCTCGCGCCCGACGCGCTCGGTCGCTTCCCGCATCAGTTCTCGGGCGGCCAGCGCCAGCGCATCTGCATCGCCCGCGCGCTCGCCATGGAGCCGGAAATCCTCATCGCCGACGAGGCGGTGTCCGCTCTCGACGTGTCGGTGCAGGCGCAGGTGCTCGCGTTGATCGACGACGTGCGCCGCCGCTTCGATCTCGCCGTGCTGTTCATCACCCACGACCTGCGCGTCGCCGCGCAGATCTGTCACCGCATCGCCGTCATGCATCGCGGCGAGGTGGTCGAGGAAGGCCCGACCGTGCAGGTGTTCGGCGCGCCCGCGCATCCCTACACGCGCGCCCTCTTCGACGCCGCCCCGGGCAAGAATTTTAGTTTCGGCGTCGAGCAGCAAACACCACCGTCATCCTGAGGAAGTCGCTCGCGCAAGCGAGCGACTGTCTCGAAGGACGGAAGCAAGCTCGGTGTTTGTGGCCACCCTTCGAGACGGTCGCGCGCAAGCGCGCGACCTTCTCAGGGTGACGGTGGAGGGGAGGCGTGAGGTCGCCAGGATGACGGCGGAGTTGGTTGCGCGATCACGCAGCGGGCGTTTTCCGCGGCCACAGTTTCATCACGCCGTCGCGCACGGCGCGGCCGGTGCCGCGCACCACGTCGAGCGCCTTGACGGTCGCCGTGGTGCGGAAGGCGCCGTCGGTGTCGGCCGGCAGCTCCAGCAGCACGCGGTAGGCGGTCGAGGTGTGCGAGCGGCGGTCGAGCATCGCGGAGACCGCCACGAACAGCAGCAGGAACGTGCGATAGAGCCGCTCGCCGTGCTCGGCCACGACCTCGTCGCGCTGGCGCATCCAGCGCTGATACATCTGCTTGGCCCAGATGTGATAATTGCGCCGGTCGTTCTCGACCTTCATCAGCTCGAAGGGCGACTCGCGCACCGCCTCGACGAACTCCGGCATGAACACCATGCGGAAGGTGCCGGGCCAGATGTGCTGGGTGACGAAGCTGTGGGTGTCGAAGCGGCGGCGCTCGGCCGCGAAGTCGAGATAGACGCGCCCGCCCGGCTTGAGCCAGCGCGAGAGCGAACGCATCACCACGCGGTAGTCCGACAAATCCTCGATCACGCCCATCATCGAGATGGCGTCGAATTTTTGCTCCGGCTGGAAGGTGAAGAAGTCCTGGTAGCGCACCTCGGCCGGCAGCTTCTCCTCGGCGATTTTCTGGCGGACGTATTCCTCCTGCCGGCGCGACAGCGTGATGCCGGTGACGCGCACGCCGCGCTGGCCTGAAAAGCGCGTCATACCGCCCCAGCCGCAGCCGGCTTCGAGCAGGTGCTGCCCCGGCTTGAGCTGCAGCCAGTCGAACGCCGCCTGCAGCTTGCGGGTGGCGGCCGGCTCCAGCTCTTCGTCGTCGGTCAGATAGATGCCGGGGGTGTAGGTGTGCCAGTCGTGGTCGGACACGTGCAGCTGTGCGTTCTGCGCGTCGTAATGCAGCGCGATCCATTGCGGATTGACGCGCGGGCGGCCGACCAGGATCGGATGCAGGCGGCGCCAGATGTAGACGCCCGGGTGCGCGTCGCGCAGCTGCTCCTGGTAGCGCAGCATCTCGAGGAGGTCGCCCTCGAAGTCGAGGTGCCCATCCATGTAGGCGTGGGCGATGTTGAGCGCGTCGACCGAGCCGAGCGCGTCGAGGCCCTCCGGGCTCACTACGCGCAAGGTGAACTTTGGCTCACCGCGGCCGAAATCTATTGCCGCGCCGTCGGGCGGTACCAGGCGGAACGGCGCGCCGTCCACCTGGTTGCCGGCGAGGCGGCGCAGCGCCGCGACGGTGCGCTCGCGCGTGGCGCCACGCAGGCCGCCGGCCGCCGCCGGGCTCGCCGCGCGCTGATCGGTTGATTGGTCGGTGTTGGTCTGGGCTTGGTACGACATGGGGGAAGATTAGCAACGCACGATTGACTGGAAAAGCCGCACGGGGGCCGTCGCTTGCTGGCGCGGCGGCGGCGGGTCTAGGCTAACTGATTATAGCTCACCGCCGGGGGAAACAATGACCGCCACGGGTCTGGCTTCCGCTGCGCCGGGGAAATCTTCGCTCGGCCGCGTCATGCTGGCCTCCGCGATCGGCTCGGCGCTCGAATGGTACGACTTCTTCATCTACGGCACCGCCGCGGCGCTCGTGTTTGGCGACCTGTTCTTCCCCAAGCTCGATCCGCGCATGGGGACGCTCGCGGCGTTTGCGACCTTCGGGGTCGGCTTCTTTGCCCGGCCGTTCGGCGGCATCGTGTTCGGTCATTTCGGCGACCGCATCGGGCGCAAGCCCATGCTGGTCGCGACCTTGCTGCTGGTCGGCGTCGCGACCTTCCTGATCGGGCTCGTGCCGTCGTACGCCCAGATCGGCATCTGGGCGCCCGTGTTGCTGGTCGTGCTGCGCCTGCTGCAGGGCTTCGGCGCCGGCGCGGAATACGGCGGCGCGGTGATTTTCGCGGTCGAATACGCGCCCGCCGCCCGGCGCGGGCTGTTCGGCAGCTGGGCGCCGATCGGCGTCACGCTCGGCAACCTCATGGCGGCGGGTGTCTTCGCCATCCTCACCTTGCTGCCGAAAGAGGATCTCCTCACCTGGGGCTGGCGCATTCCGTTCCTGCTCAGCGCCGTGCTGGTGGCGCTCGGCCTCTACATCCGCATCAGCGTCGCCGAGACGCCGGTGTTTGCCGAGGTCGCCGAGCAGAAGAAGCCGCTCAAGACGCCGGTCATCGACGCCATCCGCCGCCATCCGCGCAGTTTCCTCGTGGTGATCGGATCGCGGCTCGCCGAGAACGGCCTCGGTTATCTGTTCCCGGTGTTCGGCTTGAACTACGTGGTGCAGCAACTCGGGTTGCCGCGCGGCGAGGCGCTGTTCGGCGTGATCCTCTCGCAATTCCTTTCGCTGCTGACGATTCCGCTGTTTTCCGCGCTGTCCGACCGGGTCGGCCGGCGGCCGGTCTACATCGGCGCGGCGCTGTTCTCGGCCGCCTGGGCGTTTCCGTTCTTTTGGCTGTGCGAGACCCGGGAGCCGTGGCTGATCTGGATCGGCTTCATCGGCGCGAGCGCCATCGGCGTCTCCGGCATGTTCGGCCCGCAAGCCGCCTATTATTCTGAGCTGTTCGGGCCGCGCGTGCGCTTCGGCGGCTTCGCCTTC
>JAFAUQ010000033.1 GCA_019243195.1 Hyphomicrobiales bacterium | reverse complement strand
GGCATCACCACCGCAAGATTCTTCACCCCCCGCTCGGCCAGAGCCTTGACGGTCGCGTCCGTATAGGGTTTCAGCCATTCGGCGGTGCCGAAGCGCGACTGGAACGTCATCATGAAGCGGGCGTCATCGAGGCCGAGCTTCTCCTTGACGAGGCGCGCGGTCTTGGCGCACTGGCAGTGATAGGGATCGCCCCTGGCGAGGTAATCCTCGGGCATGCCGTGGAACGATGCCAGGATGACTTCCGGCACGAAGGACAGCCGGCTGAGCGCCTGCTGCAGCGAGGCGGCGACCGCGTCGATGTAGACCGTATCGTCGTAATAGGCCGGCACGACGCGGATCGCCGGCTGCCAGCGCATGCGCTTGAGCGCATCGAAGGCCTTGTCGCACACCGTCGCGGTGGTCGCCGCCGCATATTGCGGATAGAGCGGAAAGATCAGGATGCGGTCGCAGCCCCGGCGCTGCAGCGCCTCCAGACGCGAGGCGAGCGACGGGTTGCCGTAGCGCATCGCCCAGTCGACCACGATGCGCGGGTCGCGCGCCGCGAGCGCGGCGGCGAGCTTCTCAGACTGCGCGCGCGTGATGGTCTTGAGCGGCGACTCGTTCTGCTCGCGGTTCCAGATGCGCTGGTAATCGCGCCCGCGCCGCCGCGGCCGCACGCTGAGAATGATCAGGTTGAGTACCAGCCACCACTTGAGCCGGTTCTCCTCGATGACCCGCGGGTCGGACAGAAACTCGGCGAGATAGCGCCGCATCGACCAGTAGTCGGTCGCGTCGGGGGTGCCGAGGTTGACGAGGAGAACGCCGATCGATCCGGTCTTCACCGGCGGATGGTCGGGCGGAGCGTGCGCCGGGCGAACGGCGGGCGTTTCAACCTCGTTCATACGCACACTCCAGCCGCAGCCGCACTGGAGTCATCCGATCGGCCGCTCATCGGCGATGACCTTGCCGTCGTTAGGCAGGCTGCCGGGCTTAACCAAACTCACGCGGCCCTTGAGTTTGGTGACCGACTGCAGGCTCGCGGCGATTGCGTCCGTCAGTCCCTCGGAGCCCCCCGTGTATTCGGCATAGAGCGTCATCACGTCCTGCTCGGATTCGCGCGTCACCGCGAGGCGAACGCGGCCCAGCTCCGGATGCCGCCGGGCCACCTGCGCCACATGCGAGGGATGCACGAACATGCCTTTGACCTTGGTGGTCTGGTCGGCGCGGCCCATCCAGCCCTTGATGCGCGTGTTGGTGCGCCCGCACGGCGATTGCCCGGCGAGCACCGCCGAGAGATCGCCGGTTGCGAGCCGGATCATCGGATAATCGGGATTGAAGGAGGTGCCGACGATCTCGCCCACTTCGCCCTCGGCAACCGGATCGCCGGTGCCGGGCCGCACGATTTCGAGGATGACGTTCTCGCTCACGATCATGCCGTCGCGCGCGGAACTCTCGTAGGCGATGATGCCGAGTTCCGCCGTCGCGTAAGCCTGCAGCACGTCGACGCCGCGCCCGGAGAGCTCAGTGCGGAGCGACGAGGGCAGGGCGGCGCCGGACACGAGCCCGCGCTTGAGCGAGGAGGCGTCCTTGCCGGCCTTCGTCGCCGCATCGAGCAGTATTTTCAGAAAGTCGGGCGTGCCGGCGTAGCCGGACGGCTTGAGGTGCGCGATCGCCTCGACCTGTTGCTCGGTATTGCCGACGCCGGCCGGGATGACCGCGCAGCCGAGCGCCTGGGCGCCCGAATCCATGATGTGGCCGCCCGGCGTGAGGTGATAGGAGAACGTGTTGAGCACGATGTCGCCGGGACGGAAGCCGGCGGCGTAGAGGGCGCGCGCGGCGCCCCACGCGTCCTTGTCGTGGCCTTCCGGCTCGAAGATGGGGCCGGGCGACATGAGCAGACGCTTGAGTTTGCCGGGCGGGGTCACCGCCAATCCACCGAACGGCGGCATCGCCTTCTGCAGCGCCGGCAGGTCGGATTTGCGCAGCACCGGAAGCTTGGCGAGCGCCGCGCGCGAAGTCACTGATTTGGGATCGATGCCCTTGAGATGCTCGGCCCAGCCGGGCGCGCCCATCGCCCGCGCCAGTGCCTCCGGCAGCCGAGCAAATGTTTCCTTCTCCCGCGCCGCGGGATCGCGGGTCTCGAGCGCATCGTAGAACTCCGACATGGCCGACACCCCATTCACGCGAGCCAGCGCTTGCGGCGCTTGTAGTGTTTGGCGTTGCGGAACGATTTGCGCTTGCCTTCGGCGATGCCGAGGTAGAACTCTTTCACGTCCTCGTTCTCGCGCAGCGCCTTGGCCTCGCCGTCCATGACGATACGGCCGTTTTCGAGGATGTAGCCGTAGCGCGCGTATTTGAGCGCCATGTTGGCGTTTTGCTCGGCGAGCAGGAACGACACGCCTTCCTTCTCGTTGAGCCGGTGCACGATCTCGAAAATCTCCTCGACGATCTGCGGCGCTAGCCCCATGGACGGCTCGTCGAGCAGGATCATCTTCGGCCGCGACATCAGCGCGCGGCCGAGCGCGCACATCTGCTGCTCGCCGCCCGAGGTATAGCCGGCGAGCGCGTTGCGTCGCTCGTTCAGGCGCGGGAAATAGGAATAGACGAGGTCGAGGTCGCGCCGGATGCCGGCGGCGCCGTCCCGTCGCGTGTAGGCGCCGGTCAGCAAATTTTCCTCGACGGTGAGATGCTCGAAGCAGTGGCGGCCTTCCATCACCTGGATGCAGCCGCTCCGCACCAGTTCGTTGGGGGCGCGCGCCTTGACCTCCTCGCCGTCGAACACGATCGAGCCCTTGGTGACCTCGCCGCGTTCCGCATGCAGCAAATTCGAGATCGCCTTGAGCGTGGTCGATTTGCCGGCACCATTGGCGCCGAGCAGCGCCACGATCCCGCCCCGCGCGACGTCGAGCGAGACGCCTTTGAGCACGAGAATGACGTGATCGTACACGACCTCGACGTTGTTGAGCGTGAGGATGCGCGCGGCGGCGGCGGCGACCTCCGGTTTAACCTCGAGTTCGGTAACGAGGGTCATGCGATCAACGTGCAACACGCGCGCTTACCTCCCCCTGGAGGGGAGAGGTCGACGCCGGAGCGAAGCGGAAGCGTCGGTGGGGTGACTGCCTCAACAGCAAATGCGTCGCTTTGTTTGTTCCACCCCACCCCGGTTCTCCCGGGCAAGCCCGGGAGAACCGACCCTCCCCCTCCAGGGGAGGGTAAGAAGCATCACGAGGACTTGTCGCAGGGCTCGGTGCGCGCCGGCCACGGCTGGTTCTTCGCCACGTAGTCCTTGGCCGCCTCTTCGAGCAACGGGCGCACCTTGTCCTTCATGGGCGCAATCCAGTCGGACACCTTGACCCATTTGGTGCCGTCCCACTGCTGCATGTAGGCGCTGTGGTGGCCGTTGTGGTCGCTGCACGAGACCTTGTCGATCGGCGCGGCGAAGTCCGGCAGGCCGAGCTCCTTCCAGCGGGCTTCCGATATTTTCAGCGCCTCGAACCCGCGCCGCACGTCCTCGCCGGTGACCTCTTTCTTGCCGGTGATGTGTTGCGCGTTGCGGATCGCCTCGGCGACCAGCACCGAGTTATAGACGCCGCGGTCGTAGAAGTTCTCGCCGACGCGGTCCTTGGAATCGACCTGGCTCTTACCCTTGTCGACCACGTATTTCATGATTTCCTGGATGGCCGGGTAGCTGGCGCCAAGGCCGTTGAGGTTGAGCGCGAGATAGCCCTTGCCGTCGTGGCCGGCCGGCCGCGCGTCGTCGTCGCTGCCCGACCACCACACGCCGATGAAGTGATCGAGCGGATAGTTGATCTTGGCGGCTTCCTTGATGGCGGTCGGGTTCATGGCGCCCCAGCCCCACATGATCATCCAGGCGGGACGGTCGCGACGCACGTTGAGCCACAGGCCCGACTGATTCTGCATTTCGGCGGCCGGCACCGGGTACTGCTTCGCGGTGAAGCCGTAATCCTTGGCGAACTGCTCGAGCAGCGGGATCGGCTCGCGGCCGTAGCCGCCGTCGAAGAAGATGTACCCGATGGTCTTGCCCTTGAGCTTGTCGAGGCCGCCCTCCTTGTCGCCGATGTATTTGAAGATCATCGACAGGCCGTCCCAATAGGTGGCCGGCGGATTGAAGATCCACGGGAAGGTGTTGCCGTCGGCGGACGCCGAGAGGCCGTAGGCCATGGAGAGGATCGGAATCTTGTCGACTGCCGCCTTCGGGATCAGCTGAAGCGTGATGCCGGTCGAGTACGGATTGACCACCACCGGGTGCTTCGACTTGATCTGCTCGTAACACTCGACGCCTTTCTTGGTGTCGTAGCCGGTCTCGCATTCTTCGATGATCAGCTTCGCGCCGCCGATGCCGCCATCGCGTTCGTTGAGCATCGTCAGATAGTCGTGCATGCCGTTCGCGATCGGAATGCCTGAGCCGGCGAACGGCCCCGTCCGATAGGTGAGCAGCGGAACGTAGATGCCCTCTTCCGCCGCGGCCGGCACGGCCAGGATGCCCATGCCCAGCGTCGCCGCAGCCATGGCGCAGAGGACGAGTTGCTTCGCGCGCATTGCGCTTCCTCCTTTGTTGGCCGGCGCGGGCCGGCTGTCACCCCTCTTCGCCCGGAACGCCGGGCGGTGGTCGATCCCAGCCGGGACCCGGCGGGAATTACGTGAAATGTGCACCATCAATAAGGAAACGGCCACACCCTGAGCTTCTGTTTGCCAATCTGCCACAGCCGGGCGAGCCCGTTCGGCTCGACGATCAGAAACAGGATGATGAGCGCGCCAACGATCATGAACTGGAGGTGCTCGACCGTTGCCGAGTTGAGCGGCACGCCCAGGCTGCCGGGAAGCGTCCGCAGCACGATCGGGAGCCCGAGGATGAGCACCGAGCCCAAATAAGAGCCGAGCAGACTGCCGAGCCCGCCGATGATGACCATGAACAGCACGAGGAACGACGCGTTGATGTCGAAGCTGTCGGCCTCCGAAGCGCCGAGCCACAGAAACACCAGCATGGCGCCGGCAACCCCCGCGTAAAACGACGACACGGCAAAGGCCAGGAGCTTGGTGCGGTAGAGCCGGATGCCGATCAGTTCGGCTGCGATGTCCATATCGCGCACCGCCATCCACATGCGGCCGATGCGGCCGTGCACGAGGTTCGAGGCAAGCCACGTCATCGCGACCACGACCGCCAGCACGACGAGATAGCGCGTTGTCGCCGTGGCGTTGGGCCCGGTAATGGGAATACCGAAGAACGTGCGGGTGGGCACTTCGATCGCGCCCGAGACATTGTAGTTCACGAGCCACGGCACGCGCACGAAGCACCATGAGAGAAAGAACTGCGAGGCGAGCGTCGCCACCGCGAGATAGAAACCCTTGATGCGCAGCGACGGCAGGCCGAACACGACCCCGACCGCCGCGGAAAAAAATCCGGACAAAAGGATAGGAACGAGAATGTTCACCTGCGGAAAGGCGGTCGCGAGCTTGTAGCAGCCATAGGCGCCCACCCCCATGAAGCCCCCGGTGCCGAGCGAAATGAGGCCGGCGTAGCCGGTGAGCAGATTGAGCCCGATTGCCGCCAGCGCGAAAATCAGGATCGGGATCAGCATCGAGTTGACCACGAAGTCGGACGCGGTGAACGGCACAAACAAGAATGCGATTGCGAGGATCACCGCGATGCCGATGCGGTCCTGCAGCAGCGGAAAGATCGCGTGGTCCGCTTCGTACGTGGTCTTGTATTGGCCGACTTCGCGGTAGAGCATCGCGATTTCTCACACGCGCTCGATGATCTTTTCGCCGAAGAGGCCCTGCGGCCGGAACAGCAGGAAAGCGAGCGCGATCATATAGGCGAGCCAGCTTTCGATGCCGCTGCCGAGCAACGGGCCCCAGTAAAACTCGCCGAGCTTCTCGCCCACGCCGATGATGACGCCGCCGACGATGGCGCCGGGGATCGAGGTGAAGCCGCCGAGGATGAGCACCGGGAGCGCCTTGAGCGCGATGATCTGCAGCGAGAACTCGACCTGCGAGCGCGCGCCCCACATGATCCCGGTGACGATCGCGACGATCCCGGCGGCGAACCACACGATCACCCAGATCTGCTCGAGCGAAATGCCGACCGAGAGCGCGGCACGGTGGCTGTCGGCAACCGCGCGCAGGGCGCGGCCGATGCGTGTCTTTTGGAAGAACACCGCCAGTGCCGCCACCATGAGCGAAGCGATGACCGTCGCCGCAATGTCGATCTTCTGCAGCGAGACGAAACCGCCCAGCATCTTGATGTCGTAGGCGCCGCGCGGAAGAAAAAGCTGGTCGGCGATCATCACCTTGGGCTCGCCGCCGAACACCAGCTCGCCGAAGCCGATTAGAAAATACGTCAACCCGAAGGTCGCCATGAACAGGATGATGTCGGGCTGGTTGACGAGCGGGCGCAACACCAGCCGCTCGACTCCCCAGGCGAGCGCCAGCATGATCGCAAAGGTGAGCGCGAGGGCGACGAACGCCGGAATGCCGAGGCCGTACAAGGAGACGAGACTCATGGCCGCGAACACCACCATGATGCCCTGCGCGAAGTTGAACACGCCCGACGCCTTGAAGATGAGCACGAACCCGAGCGCGATCAGCGAATAGAGCACGCCGCCGACAAGCCCTTCCCACAGCGTCTGCACGAGCAAGTCGGGCGCCGTGCCCATCTGCACGAACGGATCGATGAATATTTGGTAGAGCAGATCCATCGGGCTCAGTGGGCTACGCCGAGATACGCGTCGATCACGTTGCGGTCGGCTTTCACCTCGTCGGGCGTGCCGTCGGCGATCTTGCGGCCGTAGTCGAGCACGAGCACGCGGTTCGACAGATCCATCACCACGCCCATGTCGTGCTCGATCAGCGCAATTGTCGTGCCGTAGTGATTGTTCACATCGAGGACGAAGCGCGACATGTCCTCCTTTTCCTCGAGGTTCATGCCGGCCATCGGCTCGTCGAGCAGCAGCAGGTCTGGCTCCATGGCGAGGGCGCGGCCGAGTTCGACCCGCTTCTGCAGGCCGTAGGGCAGGCGGCCGACCTGCACGCGGCGGATCGCATTGATCTCGAGAAAATCGATGATCTCCTCGACCCGGCGCCGGTGCTCGACCTCTTCGGCCAGCGCCGGGCCGTGGCGCAGCAACTGCCAGACAAAGCCGCGGTTCATCTTGAGGCTGCGCCCGGTCATGATGTTGTCGAGCGCGCTCATCCCCTTGAACAGCGCGACGTTCTGGAACGTGCGCGCGATGCCGCCGCGCGCCGCCGCGTAGGGCCGCATCTTCTCGCGCGTCTCGCCGCGGAAGGTGATGCGGCCTTCCTGCGGCTGGTAGAAGCCGTTGATGACATTGAGCAGCGACGTCTTGCCGGCGCCGTTCGGGCCGATGATGGCGCGGATTTCGCCCTTGCGGATGTCGAAGGAAACGTCGCGGATCGCCTTCACGCCGCCGAAGGAGAGCGAGACGTTCTCGACCGAGAGCAGCACCTGCCCGGCCAGCACCTCGCTCGACGGCGCCCTCACGCCGCCTTCTCCAACGCGGCGGCGACCGGCGCGACCTTCACGTCGCGGATCTTCAGGCGCGCCGAGATCGTGCCCTTACGTCCGTCCTCGAACGTGACTTCGGTCGCGATCGCGGCTTCAGTCGCGCCCTCGTAAAGCGCCTTGATCAGCGGCGCGTAGCGCTCGCCGATGAGCCCGCGGCGCACCTTCATCGTGCGGGTGAGTTCGCCGTCGTCGGCGTCGAGTTCCTTGTGCAGGACGAGGAAGCGTTTGATCTGCGCGCCCGCCATGACTCCTTCCTCGACCAGCGCGCGGTTCACCTCCTCGATGTGCCGCTCGATCATCTCGTAGACGCGCGGATTGGCGGCGAGTTCCTGATAGGAGCCGTAGACCACGTTGTTGCGCTCGGCCCAGCTGCCGACCGCGACGATGTCGATGTTGATCATCGCGGTGACGAAGTCGCGCTTGTCGCCGAACGCCACCGCCTCGCGGATGTTGGGAAAAAACTTGAGCTTGTTCTCAATGTATTTGGGCGCGAACAGCGTGCCGTCGATCAGTCGGCCCACGTCCTTGGCGCGGTCGATGATTTTCAGATGCCCGGTCTTCGGATCGATGAAGCCGGCGTCGCCCGTGTGCACCCAACCGTCCGGGGTCTTGGTCTCGGCGGTCTTCTCCGGGTCTTTGTAGTAGCCGACGAAGACGCCGGGCGAGCGGAACAGCACTTCGCCGTTCTCGGCGATCCGGATCTCGACGTCCTGGTTGGGCTTGCCGACCGTGTCGGGAAAGCTCTCGCCGTCAGGCTGCGCCGCGATGTAGACCGAGGCTTCGGTCTGCCCGTAGAGCTGTTTCAAATTGATGCCGAGCGCGCGGAAGAAGCTGAAGATTTCCGGGCCGATCGCCTCGCCCGCCGTATAGCTGACGCGGATGCGCGAGAGGCCGAAGCGGTTCTTCAGCGGCGCGTAGACCAGGAAGTCGCCGAGCCCGTAGAGCAGCCGCGCGTGCAGCGGCACTTTCTCGCCATTGAGGATTTTCTCGCCCCAGCGCCGCGCCACGCCAATGAAATAATGGAACATGCGGCGCTTGATCGCGCTCGCGTCCTCCATCCGCACCATGGTGGTGGTCAAGAGGTTCTCATAAACGCGCGGCGGCGCGAAGGCGTAGGTGGTGCCGATCTCGCGCCGGTCCTCGACCACTGTCTCGCCGGTCTCCGGGCAATTGACGCAATAGCCCGCCACATAGGACTGAGCGTAGGAGAAGATGTGGTCGCCGATCCAGGCGAGCGGCAGATAAGCGATCACCTCTTCGCTCTCGCCGAGGCGATCGTAGGTGTTGCCGTTCTGCGCCGAGATCAGGACGTTGTCGTAGGTGAGCATCACGCCCTTGGCGCGGCCGGTCGTGCCCGAGGTGTAGAGCATCACCGAGAGGTCGCTGCCCTTGCCTTGCGCGACCGATTGCTGCCAGCGCGCGCGACGACCGGCGTCGGCGGCGAGCGCCTGCCGGCCGATGCGCTGCACTTCGTCGATCGACTTGAGCCGGGCGTGGTCGTAGTCGCGCAGGCCGCGCGGCTCGTCGTAGAACACCTGGAGAAGCTTCGGCAGCCGCTCGGAGACCGCGAGCACCTTATCGAACTGCTCCTGGTCCTCGACCACCGCGAGCGTCGCCTCGGCGTGATCGAGCACGTAGGCCATCTCGTCGGCAACGGAATCCGCGTAGACCGGCACCGGCACCGCGCCCAGCGCCTGGCCGGCGCACATCGCCCAATAGAGCCGCGGACGGTTCGCCCCGATCACCGCGAACTTGTCGCCGCGCCTGAGGCCGAGTTCATCAAGCCCGACCGAGAAGGCGAGCACCTCGTCGAGCACCTGCGCCCAGGTCCAGGTCTGCCAGATGCCAAAATCCTTGTGCCGGATCGCTGGCCGGAGCCCGCGCACCTGCGCGTTGCGGATCAGGAGTTTCGGGAACGTATCGGCCTCGGCGGTGCCATCGGCCATGGCGCCGTCTCCTCCCGGTTTGCGCGGGTCGCTTACCCGCAGCGGCTGCCCTCTGATGCCGGTTGACCGGCGGTATTCTTATCGCATTTCGTATGAAATGGCCGGTGCGGCAGGTCAAGCCTTGGCACCGCAACGAGTCGTGAACGTCTGGCGCTTGGTTACGGGCCGCGTCAGCGCCCTCCGCGGACCATCTGTCCTCTATCGTCAGTCCTCTGACCTCTGAATCAGCAACGATCTGCAAGCAACGATCGGTTATAAACACCGGCATCCCTCCGGTCCCGGGCGTAAAAGTTCCCGGGGGTCTTGTTCGGCATTGTTGATCGGTTGTTTTCGTATTGTTTCCGCTCCGACCCCGTGTTGCACCGCGTCATGCGGGCCCGTCCGTTTAGACTTTTGGATTCAATGGCTTGCCAAAGTGGCCAGCTTCGTTCGTTCTCGCTGCTCTCTGTTTTGCCATTGTATTTTCATTGTTGTTTACAATGGCGCGCTGCATTGCAACAAAAACTGACCTTCTCTCTCTACTCGCACGCAACCGTTGCCTCTTCCATCTCGATCGCGAACCCCTCCACTCTCATGGCCGGCTTCTCTGTCGAATTAACAGGGATTTACAGGCAACGCTTGGTTATAAAGACTGGCGTTGTGCCAATGCTGGCTCGGGGGTGGTTATTTCATGGCCCTCGCATTGCCATCATTTCCCGCGGCGCCCTTCCTCCCGAAAGGCACGCAGTCACCGTTAGTTTTGCCGCCGGTGGACGCCCTCGTTTGGGCCCCTACGCGACGACTAAAACGGCCGCCAGGGTATGTACCACACGACCCCGCAAGTTCCCAATCACAACGTTGTCATCCGAATTCTATAGTTGTGCCGGCGCCCGGCGCACCCTCCGGGCTACCGCAATCCTATCGTGCGCATGGCCAGCGCCGCCGCCGAGGTGCGGTTCTCGACCCCGAGCTTGGCGTAGATCTGTTCCAGGTGCTTGTTCACCGTGCGTGGGCTCAAGCTCAGGATTTCCGCGATATCGCGATTGGACTTGCCGCGCGCGATCCACAACAACACTTCCGCTTCGCGTTCGGTCACCAGCAGCTTCTGCTTGAGCACGGTCTGCTCGTCGACCTGTTCGCCGTCGATCAGCCGCAGCAGGTTCTCGTCGGGCCCGATCGCGCCGACGTAAACGAGCCGGAGTTTTGTCGGCGCTCGGTCGGCCGTGAGGTCGATAGAGTCCGGCATCGAGGCCGCGTCCGCCGCGGCGCATTGATGAAGCCAGACCTGGACATCTGCCGGCAACAGGTAATCTTCCGTATCGAAATCCTTGAATGCCGTTCCCAGGAGCTTGCTGGCCTGCGGTGTGCACCACAGGACGCGGCCGGTGAGGCTCGCAGCCAGGAGGAAGCGGCCGAAGGCGTCGAGCGCGGTGCGGGCGCTGTGCGCCATGCGCGCGTTGGCGCGATGGACGCGGATGCGCGCCAAGAGTTCCCCGGGCACGATCGGCTTGGTGATGTAATCGACGCCGCCCGCTTCCAGTCCCTCGATGATGTGCTCGGTGTCGCTCAGGCCGGTCATGAAGATCACCGGGACATGCGCCAGTGCCTTGCTTTGCTTGAGCCGCCGGCAGGTGGCGAAACCGTCAGTGCCGGGCATTACCGCATCCATGAGGATTACGTCGGGCGTGACCTTTTCCACGATCGCAAGCGCGTGTTCGCCCTCCCGCGCGACCAGCACGGTCATGCCCGCGTCCTCGATCGCGTCGGTGAGGACGCTGAGCGTGTCGGGCGAATCGTCGACGATGAGGACGATGTCGCGGGCGTCATATCTGCGCATGATTGCTCCGCACGGCCTCCAGCGCGGCGAGATAGCGCTTCAGGTCGAAGGCTCCGATCAGCGTCCGCATTTGGGCGACAAAGGCGGCATGCTCAGGGGAGCCGATTTCGATGGCCGCAAGCTTGTCTTGGATCCCCCGGATATGGCCGATCTGGCCCAAACCGATCAGTTCCTCGATCTCGTGGTCTGGCGGAGTGCTGCTCGCCGCCGCCTCCGCGGGGAGGGGAGAAGCGTCGCATTCGGGCGCGTAAACCCACTCGATGTTCAAGAGCGCGTGGACGGTCTTGAGCAGCTGGCGCAGGTCGACCGGCTTGATCAGATAATCGTCGTGCAGCCGCTCGGTGTCGCTGAGCCGGCTCGGGTCGATCGGGTTGGCAGACAACATGACGATCGCCGCCCGCTCACGGGACGATTCGCGCAGGCGCCGCGCCACCTGCCAACCGTCCATGTCCGGCATGGCGATGTCGAGAAGGACAAGATTCGGGTTGCGTTGCGCGGCGATCGCAAGCCCCTCCGCGCCGGTCGTGGCGCTGAGAACATCGAAGCCGAGCGGACCGAGTAGGTCGCGCACGAGCCCGCACTGCACCTCGTTATCGTCGACGGCCAGGATGATCTGGCGCGGGCCGATGTAGCCGCGCACCCGGTCTTCCCGGGTCGACACGATGCGCGGTCGCGACACTTCCGAGAGCAGAAGCTTGACGCGGAATGCGCTGCCTTTGCCGACCGCGCTCGTCACCGTGATGTTACCGCCCATGACGTTGATGAGCAGCTTGGTGATGGTAAGACCGAGGCCGGTGCCGATCGTCGCCTTGGCGAGGGCCGTGCGCGCACGCTCGAAGGGATGGAAGATGCGCTCAATGTCCTCCTTGTGGATACCAACGCCGGTGTCCTCGATCTCGAACGTCGCCACCTGATGCCGATAGCCGACCCGGAACGTTACGTGACCCCGGTCGGTGAATTTGACCGCGTTCGACAGCAGATTGAGCAGGATTTGCCGCAATCGATTTTCGTCGGTGTGGGCCGCGGCCGGCAGGCGCTCGGACGGGACGTAGTGGAATGCGATGCCCTTGGCCGACGCCTGCAGACGGAACATGTCGGCGAGCTGGCCCAGGAACTCGGCGGTATGAACTTCGTTGCGGTTGAGATGAAAGCGCCCTGCTTCGATCTTCGAAATGTCGAGGAGCCCGTCGATAAGACCTGACAGATGCTCGGCGCTCCGCCGCACCACCTTGATGGCGTCGCGCCGGCGCGGCGGCAGCGCGGGATCGCGCTCGAGCAATTGGGAATAGCCGAGGATCGCGTTAAGGGGCGTGCGCAATTCGTGGCTCAGGCCCACGACGTGCCGGCTCTTGGCCTTGCTGGCGGCTTCGGCTGCTTCCTTGGCTTTCTGCAGTTTCGCGTCGGTGCGCTTATGCGCCTCGATCTCGTTCATCAGCAGGTCGGTCTGCCGCCTGGTTTCCTCCTCCGCGACACGGCGACTGTCCTGGGCGAGCACAAACAGCCATGCTGCGACGCCGGCGATGATGGTGAG
Organism: Hyphomicrobiales bacterium; assembly: GCA_019243195.1. GTDB lineage: Bacteria > Pseudomonadota > Alphaproteobacteria > Rhizobiales > Xanthobacteraceae > AP-16. The sequence continues at coordinate 20,900 of JAFAUQ010000033.1, read as the reverse complement.
GATGAAAAAAACGGTCCACAGGGTCGACTTCAGCACGTCCCTGAGGCCCTCGGGGCCGAGCGACACCTGGAAATAGACCAGCGCCAGCACCGATCCGATGACACTCGCGAATAACAGCAGCAGACCGACGTAGCGACCCACGTCGGTCTTGAGCGGGCGGATCAGGTGATCCGGCAGAATCCTGTCGGCGAGCGCAAGTGCCTGCGTAGGAAGGCGCGCGTGCGGCTTGCAAAAGTCGCGGCAGCGGGTTTCGAGCGAACAGCACAGCGAGCAGATCGGACCGGAATAAGCGGGACAATGCGCCATGTCCTCGGCCTCGAACGGGTGTTCGCAAATAGAGCAATTGATGGCCGCCTGCCCGCTCCAGTCCTGGCGCGGCCGGCGCGCCAGGTAGAACCTGCCCTTGGTCGCAAAAGCGATCGCCGGCGCCATCACGAAGGCCACCGCCAGCGCGACGAAAGCCGAGAGTGACTGCAGCGCGACGCCGAGCGCGCCCGAGAACGCGACGATTCCCGCCAAGCTGGCGGCGAACATGGCGCCGACGCCCACCGGGTTGATGTCGTAAAGGTGCGCGCGCTTGAACTCGATCCCGGCGGGGCTCAGCCCGAGCGGCTTGTTGATCGCCAGATCGGCGACGAGCGCGCCGACCCAAGCGACCGCCACCAGGGAATAGAGGCCGAGGATGTGCTCGAGCATCTTGAAAATGCCGAGCTCCATCAGCATCAGGGCGATCGCCACGTTGAAAACGAGCCATACTACCCGACCGGGATGGCTGTGCGTGAGACGCGAGAAGAAGTTGGACCACGCGATCGAGCCCGCGTAGGCGTTGGTCACGTTGATCTTGATCTGCGAAATGATCACAAAAGCGCCGGTGAAGGCGAGCGCGAGCTGCGGCGAGGAAAACACATATCGGAAGCCGACGAGATACATTTGCGTCGGCTCGGCCGCCTTCTGCAGCGAAACCAGATGCTCGATTGCCAGAAACGTGAGAAAGGATCCGGCCAGGAGCTTGAGCACACCGGGCACGATCCAGCCGGGTCCGGCGGCGAGATATGCGGCCCACCAGTTCGCACGCGTGCCATCCTCGCGCGGCGGAAGGAAGCGCAGGAAATCGACTTGCTCGCCGATCTGCGCGATCAGCGAAAACACCACTGTCGAGGCAGTGCCGAACAAGACAAGGTTGAACGACTGTCCGCCGGCATCGGCGAGCCCCGAGAAGCCGCTCCAGCGCTGGAACGAGTCCGGATCGATCGCGGCGATGAACACGAACGGCAGAAGATGCAGGCCGATCCATACCGGCTGCGTCCACAGCTGGAGGCGGCCGATGAAGGTGATGCCGTGAGTCACCAGCGGAATCACGATCAATGAACTGAATACGTAGCCGATGAACAGCGGAACGCCGAAGCATAGTTCGAGCGCCAGCGACATGATCGCCGCTTCGATGGCGAAGAACAGAAAAGTGAACGATGCGTAGATGAGCGACGTGACGGTCGAGCCGATATAGCCGAAGCCGGCGCCGCGGGTGAGCAGATCGATGTCAACTCCGTAGGTCGACGCGTAGTAGGCGATGGGGATGCAGGTGAGGAAGATCAATACCCCGACGGTGAGGATGGCGGCGGTGGCGTTGAGGAAGCCGTAGTTGACTGTGATGGAGCCGCCGATCGCTTCGAGCGCCAGGAACGAGACCGCGCCGATCGCCGTGTTTGCCACCCGCAGGCTCGACCATCGACGCGCGCTCTTGGCGGTGAAGCGCAGCGCGTAGTCCTCCAGGGTCTGGTTGGCGACCCATTGATTGTAGCTGCGGCGGACGCGGACGATGCGTTGTTGCGCTGTCATGGGCCGCTTTGCCTGCCTGTCCGCTCTCGCTCGTTCTCCTCGTGCTTTCCTGTCCCTAGCGCCCTGCCGGCCGGCTTGTTTTGGCTTGTCCCCGCGATTCTACCGCGCCCGACGCGCCTGCGTATGGCGAAAAACCAAATAATGCACCGAGAGCATGACTCCCGATCTTGCGACAATGCGCAGGATTCCCCCGTTTCATCGCACTTTGCTACGACATTTGCCGTAGGCATATACGTCAATCGACGTATGCTGCGGCGCAGCAAATTCGCCCAATCTCAGTGCCAGGCGAGCACACTCGCCAGCCATCAAACACTCTGGGATAGAGGCGTCGCATGTCACCCCGAAAGCCACCCTTCCGCCTTGCCACCCCTAGCCGCCGCCAACTTCTCGCCGGCGCTGCCGCGTTGTCCGCCGCGGCGTTCCTGCCGCAGCGGGCGCTCGCCGACTTTCCCACCGCCCAGGTCAACACCACCGGCTTGGCGGTGACCGACGCCGACGTCACCGTCGGCATTCTGCATTCGGTGACGGGCACCATGGCGATCAGCGAGACCGGCTCGGTCGAGGCGGAGAAGCTCGCCATCGAGCAGATTAACGCGCAGGGCGGCGTGCTCGGCCGCAAGGTCAAGTTCATCCAGGAGGACGGCGCCAGCGATTGGCCGACTTTCGCCGAGAAGGCGAAGAAGCTCCTCGTCAACGACAAGGTCGCCTCGGTCATGGGCTGCTGGACCTCGGCCTCGCGCAAGGCCGTGCTGCCGGTATTCGAGCAATACAATGGCATGCTCTACTACCCGACGTTCTACGAGGGCCTGGAAGCCTCCAAGAACGTCATCTACACCGGCCAGGAAGCGACCCAGCAGATCATCGCCGGACTCAACTGGGTGCAGAAGGAGAAAAACGCCAAGACCTTCTATCTGCTCGGCTCCGACTACATCTGGCCGCGCACGTCGAACAAGATCGCGCGCAAGCATATCGAGAACTTCCTCAAGCTGAAGGTGGTCGGCGAGGAGTATTTCCCGCTCGGCCACACGCAATTCAACTCGGTCATCAACAAGATGAAGTTGACCAAGCCGGACGTGATCTACGCGATCATCGTCGGCGGTTCCAACGTCGCTTTCTATAAGCAGCTCAAGGCTGCCGGCGTCGACCTCACCAAGCAGACCCTGATGACGATCTCAGTGACCGAGGACGAGATTCTCGGCATCGGCGGCGAGAATATCGTCGGCGGTTACGCCTGCATGAAATACTTCGAGTCGCTCGACAACACGAACAACAAGTCGTTCGTAGCGGCGTTCAAGAAGATGTGGGGCGACAACATCGTCATCGGCGACGTCACCCAGGCGGCCTATCTCGGCCCCTGGCTGTGGAAGCTTACGGTCGAGAAGGCAGGGTCTTTCGACATCGACAAGGTCTCGGGTGCTTCGCCCGGCGTCGAGTTCAAGGGCGCGCCCGAAGGCTACGTCCGCATCCACGAGAATCATCATCTGTGGAGCAAGACGCGGGTCGGTCGCGCCCGCGCCGACGGACAGTACGATTTGATCTACGAAACCGCCGATCTGATGGAGCCCGATCCTTTCCCGAAGGGCTATCAGTAGCGCGGCGTTCCGGAACCCCGGCTCCGCGGACGCCTCCGTCCCCCGACACCAATCGGCCCACGCCTCGCACGGAGCAACACGATGTTCGGCGAATATTCGCTCGGCGAGCTTGGGTCGATCCTGGTGATGCAGGGTTTTGCCGGCCTCATCCTGTTCTCGGTGTTCCTGCTGATGGCGCTCGGCCTTGCCATCATCTTCGGCCAGATGGGGGTGATCAACATGGCGCACGGGGAGTTCATGATCCTCGGCGCGTACATGACTTATCTGTGCTCGCATTTGTTCGAGGCTTATCTCCCAAGTCTCTACGGCGGCTATTTCTTCGCGGCGATGATCATCGCATTCCTCGCCGCCGGCGCACTCGGTCTGCTCGTCGAATGGGCGCTGGTGCGCCGTCTCTACGCCCGTCCGCTCGACACTTTGCTCGCGACCTGGGGGCTGAGCCTGATCATGCAGCAGGCGTTCCGGTCGACCTTCGGCGCCCGCGAGGTCGGCGTCGAACTGCCGCAATGGATGATGGGCTCGCTCAACGTCACCGGATCGATCGAGGTGCAGATCAACGGCCTGTTCGTGATGGGGCTCACCCTTCTCATCACGGCGGCGGTCGCAGTTCTGCTGTTCAAGTCGAAATGGGGCTTGCAGGTGCGCGCCGTGGTAGCGAACCGGACAATGAGCGGGGCGGTCGGCATCGATACGCGCCGAATCGACCGCCTGACCTTCGGGCTCGGCTGCGGCATCGCGGGCGTCGCCGGCAGCGCCTTCACCATGATCGGCTCGACCGGCCCGACCGCCGGCCAGCTCTACATCGTCGACACGTTTCTTGTGGTCGTGTTCGGCGGCGCCCAGAGCCTGCTCGGGACGGTCGCGTCGGCACTGAGCATCTCTCAGTCGCAGTCGGCCCTCGAGTTCTTCCTCACCGGCTCCATGGCGAAGGTGCTCACCCTGTTGATGGTCATCGGCCTGCTCATGCTGCGGCCGCAAGGACTGTTCGTCCTCAAGGTCAGAAGGTGACGCCCATGGCGGCCACGCGCACCGACTCCCGTTCCCTCGAGCTGATCGGTTTCGCGCTCATCGCGCTGCTGATCATGGTCGTGCTGCCGTTGATGCTCGACATCTTCCGTCTCAACCTGGTCGGCAAGTATCTGACCTACGCGTTCGTCGCCGTCGGCCTCGTGCTGTGTTGGGGGCACACCGGCATCCTCAGCCTGGGGCAGGGCGTATTCTTCGGCCTCGGCGGCTACTGCATGGCCGCCTTCCTCAAGCTCGAGGCTTCGTCCGTCGAAAACACCCGCATCCAGTCGACGCCCGGCATCCCCGACTTCATGGACTGGAACCAGCTTACCGAACTCCCGTTCTTCTGGGTCCCATTCAAGTCCCTGCCGTTCGCGCTCATCGCGGTCGTCGCGGTGCCGGCGATCGCCGCCTTCATCCTCGGCGCCGCCATGTTCAAGCGGCGCGTCGGCGGCGTCTACTTCGCCATCATCACCCAGGCGCTGGCCTCGGTGCTGACGATCCTGATCATTGGCCGGCAAGGCTACACCGGCGGCATCAACGGCATCACCGACCTGCGCACGCTGCTCGGATGGGATATCCGCACCGACAACGCCAAATACATCCTCTATTTCGTCTGCTGTTTTCTGCTGCTCGGCATCATGCTGCTGGCGCGCTTCGTGCTGGCGAGCAAGCTCGGCCGCATTCTGGTAGCGACCCGCGACCAGGAGGACCGAGTTCGCTTCTCCGGCTACGACGTCGCCAACTTCAAGATTTTCGTGTTCTGCCTGGCGTCGGCGATGGCGGCGATCGGCGGGGCCATGTTCGCGCTGCAGGTCGGCTTCATGTCGCCCTCCTTCGTCGGGATCGTGCCCTCGATCGAGATGGTGATTTTCTGCGCCGTCGGCGGCCGGCATTCCCTGGTCGGCGCCGTGGTCGGGACGCTCGTCGTCAACTGGGGCAAGACCCTGTTCTCGGAATCTTTCCCGGAGCTGTGGCTGTTCGCCATGGGCGGACTGTTCATCGCCGTGGTGCTCGCGTTCCCGCGCGGGCTCGCCGGCCTGGTGACCGACCAACTCATTCCGCGGCTGCCCCACTGGCGCGGCTGGACGCATCGCCAGCCCAGCCCGGCGCCGGCGGAATAGCGAGGTCTCGGCCGTGGCCAGCGACACCGACTTTCTGCTTGCACTCGAAAACGTCAGCGTATCGTTCGACGGGTTCAAAGCCGTCAACGGGTTGAACCTTTATATCGACACCGGCGAGTTGCGGGTGATCATCGGGCCGAACGGCGCGGGCAAGACCACGGTGCTCGATCTGATCTGCGGACGCACCAGGGTGTCCGAGGGCTCGATCAAGTTCAAAAACCAGGAGATCACCGGCCGTAAGGAGCAGGAGATCGTGCGCCTCGGCATCGGGCGCAAGTTCCAGACTCCGACCATCTACGAAGATCTCACGGTATTTGAAAATCTGGAGCTGTCGCTGCCGCGTGGGCGCAGCGTGGTCGGCGCGTTGTTCTGGAAGCGCGCCGACGAGGTGATCCAGCGCGTGCATGAAATCGCCGCCACGGTCTTCCTCGCCGACCACGTCGACCGCCTCGCCGCGACCTTGAGTCATGGACAGAAGCAGTGGCTCGAGATCGGCATGCTGCTGATCCAGGACCCCGAATTGCTGATGCTCGACGAGCCGGTCGCGGGGATGAGCGTGTCCGAGCGCGCCAAAACCGCGGAGCTGCTCAATCAGATCATCAAGAACCGCTCGGTGGTGGTGATCGAGCACGACATGAAGTTCGTGGAAAGCATCGCCCACCGGGTGACGGTGCTGCATCAGGGCAAGGTGCTGGCGGAGGGTAACATGCAGCGTGTCCAGTCCGATCCCAAGGTCAAGGAAGTTTATCTGGGGCACTAGCGCCGCGGGGCACTAGCGCATGTCGTTCCACAGCGAAGCGTTCTGAGCGGAGGCCGAAAGGTGATTTCGCCGGACAAGACAAACGAGGGCGCACGCAAGATGTTCGAGGTCTGCAATCTTTCCGCTGCCTACGGTCAGAGCGAGGTCCTGCACGGTATCGATATCGCGGTCGCACCCGGCGAGATCGTCGCGCTCGTGGGCCGTAACGGCATGGGCAAATCGACGTTGATGAAATCGCTGATCGGCATCATGCCGGCGCGCACGGGCCAGATCGCCGTCGATGGCGTCGACGTGACCCCGCTCGCCACCCATCAACGCGTCGCGCGCGGGCTCGCCTATGTGCCCCAGGGTCGGCAGATCTTCGGCACCATGACGGTCAAGGAGAACATCGAGACCGGCCTAGTGGTTCGCGGCAAGCGCGCGATCCCGCAGGAAATCTATCAGCTCTTCCCGATCCTGGCGGAGTTCGCCAAACGTCGCGGCGGGAATCTCTCGGGCGGGCAACAGCAGCAGCTCGCGATCGCCCGCGCCCTGGCGAGCGAGCCCAAGGTGCTCCTGCTCGACGAGCCGACCGAAGGCATCCAGCCCTCGATCATCAAGGACATCGCTCGGCTGCTGCGCGAAATCCGCAACATTCGGAATCTGTGCATCGTCGTGTGCGAACAGGTGCTCAGCTTCGTTCTCGATGTTGCCGACCGCATCATCGTGATGGAGGGCGGCCGCATCGTGCACACCGATACCCGCGAGCATGTGGACGAGGCGGCGATCGCCCGCTTCCTCGCGGTCTGACCAGAGTTACGCGCAAGGAGAGAGCCATGCACCAGGTGATGAGCAAAGCCGGCGCATCCGCGTCGAAGACCCTGATCGAGGTCGATCTGTCGGAGTCGCCCTACAAGAACGAGATGATCCATAACCGCTGGCACCCCGACGTGCCGATCGTGGCGTGGGTCAAGCCGGGCGACGACTTCGTCATCCAGACGTACGACTGGACCGGCGGTTTCATCAAGAACAACGATTCGGCCGATGACGTGCGCGACATCGATCTTACCATCGTGCATTTCCTCTCCGGCCCGATCGGCGTGGAGGGCGCCGAACCCGGCGACCTGCTGGTGGTCGATCTTCTCGACGTGGGCGCGCTCCCCGAAAGCCTGTGGGGGTTCAACGGCTTCTTCTCCAAAAAGAACGGCGGCGGGTTTCTCACCGACCACTTCCCGCTGGCGCAGAAGTCGATCTGGGACATTTCCGGCGTCTACACCCATTCGCGCCATGTGCCCGGGGTGAGCTTTGCGGGCCTCATTCATCCCGGGCTGATCGGCTGCCTGCCCGACCAGAAGCTGCTCGACACCTGGAACGCGCGCGAGGCTGCGTTCATCGCTACAGATCCCGACCGTGTGCCGCCGCTCGCGGCGCCGCCGTTCGCCGCCACCGCCCATGGCGGCAGCGCCAAGGGAGCGGTCAAGGACAAGATCGCGGCCGAGGGCGCACGCACGGTCCCGCCGCGCGAGCACGGCGGCAATTGTGACATCAAAGACCTTTCGCGCGGCTCGAAAATCTACTTCCCGGTCTATGTGAAGGGCGCCGGCCTCTCCATGGGAGACCTTCATTTCAGCCAGGGTGACGGCGAGATCACCTTCTGCGGCGCCATCGAGATGGCCGGCTGGCTTCATCTCAAGGTCGACCTGATCAAAGGCGGCGTTGCCAAGTATGGGATCAAGAACCCGATCTTCAAGCCATCGCCGATCGTGCCGACCTACAACGACTATCTGATCTTCGAGGGCATCTCGGTCGACGAGCAGGGCAAGCAGCACTATCTCGACGTCCACATCGCCTATCGGCAGGCTTGCCTCAACGCGATCGAGTATTTGAGCAAGTTCGGATATTCGCGCGCCCAGGCATACGCCATCCTCGGCACCGCGCCGTGCCAAGGGCATATTTCCGGCGTGGTGGACATCCCTAACGCCTGCGCGACCCTGTGGCTGCCGACCGAAATCTTCGATTTCGACGTGATGCCGAGCGCCGCCGGCCCGGTGAAGCACGTCAAACCGGGCGTCGACATCCCGATGTCGCCGGATGTGTGAGCCCGCAGGGACGACCTAAAGCCGGCCGCCGGAACAGGAGACACTTATGCCCGTCTACGATTATCTATGTGAGGACTGCGGTCCATTCACCGACCTGCGGCCGATGGCGGAGTGCGAGCGGCCGCATCGCTGTCCCGAGTGCGGACGCCAGGCGCCGCGCGTGTTGTTGACGGCGCCGAACCTCGCCGCCATGTCGATGGGGCGGCGGCTCGCATTCGCGACCAACGAACGCAGCGCCCACGCGCCCACGGCGCTCTCCGGCTTGGTCGGCCGACACGCCGCCGGCTGCAGCTGTTGCGCGCCGTTTCCAAAACGCAAGACGGCGCGCGGGCGGAACGGCGCGAAGAGCTTCCCGAGCGCCCGGCCGTGGATGATTTCGCACTGACCCAACATGTCCTCTGAGCCGTTACCCGCGACGGCGCGCGTGGCTTCCGCGCGCAGGCTTGCGTTTGGCAGCGCCCTCGTCGCCGCGGCGGCGCTGGCGCTCTCGTTCGCCGGATCGCTTGGCACTTATTTTTGGGTCGCGGTCGGCAGCGCGCTCGGCGGCATGGCACGTTTCTGGTGCGGTGAGGTGGCGTTCCGCCTGGCCGGACCGGCCTTCCCGTGGGGCACGCTTTTTATCAACATACTCGGATCGTTCGTCATCGGGCTGTTCGGCACGCTCACCGGCCCGAACGGGCGTTTTCTCGTGGAGCCGACCGGGCGGCACTTCGTGATGGCGGGTCTGTGCGGCGGCTACACCACTTTTTCCGCCTTTAGCTGGCAGACCCTCAATCTGATCAACGACGGGGAATGGTTGCGTGCCGGCGGGAACGTCGTCGGTTCGGTCGTGCTGTGCTTGGCCGCTGTCTGGGCCGGTCACGTCCTCGCCCTCGGCCTCGACGGCATGAAGGGACCGTAATCGCCGGTTCATTTCGCTATCAAACACTCAAATCAGAATGTCCTTATCCGAATTTGTAGGCTTATAGGCAGCCGGATCAAGTCCCGATCTTGGCTCCTGGGCAAATCTCCACGTATCGTGAAAATTGCCGCGCGCGATTACATTCGGGCGGCGGCCGCGTTTGGGGCCTTTGCACCGGGAGCTGGCCATGGGCCACTTGAGGATCGAGTGGGAATCGTTCCGCACGCAACTGCTCGAACACCGGATGGAACTGGGCTTTTCCCTGCGGGTTACCATCGCCGCCGTGGTGAGCTTCACCGTTTCGCTCCTGCTCCATGTTCCGCTGCCGCTGTGGACGGTGCTGACGGCCGTCATCCTCACGCAGGTGACCTTCGGCAGCTCCGTGAAGGCGACCGTCGATTATCTGGCGGGCACGCTCGGCCGCGCCGTTTACTCGGGCGCCGTCGCTGCGCTCGTTCCCCACCCGAATGAAATCGCGCTCGCTGGCGCTCTCGCGCTCGCGGTCGCACCGTTGGCCCTGCTCGGAGCGATCAAACCCAGCTTCAGGGCCGCAACCTTCACCGGGGTGCTCGTGCTCCTGGTGCCGGGAATAGCCCACGTGGGTCCAATCGAATCGGCAGTCTATCGCGTGATCGAAGTCGCGGTCGGCGGCATCACCGCGCTCGCGGTCTCGCTGGTGTTGCCGGCGCGTGCCGGCTCATCGGCGATCGAGGCCGCCGGCCACATGCTGGTGCTGGCGGCACGCAGCTTGCCCGCATTGTTTGCGGGTTTCATGCAAACGCGCGATGCCGCGGCGAACGCGCGCATCCAGGACGGCCTCGGGCAAGCCTTTGCACGGCTGGACGCCATGGCAACCGAGGCCAGGCACGAGCGGATCGGCTTTCTCACCGCCGCGCCCGACCTGGGGCCGTTGCTGCGCACGCTGCTGCGGCTGCGCCACGATCTCGTGATGATCGGACGGGCTGCCGCCCTGCCGCTTCCCGAGACGTTCCAAGCGCGACTCGGACCCCCGCTCGCGCGCGTCGCGGAAACCGTCGAGGACTATCTGCGCCGAAGCGGAGAAGCGCTGGCCGCCCGGCGTGCTTCGCCGCCGCTCGCCGAGGCCGAGGCGTCCTTCGACGATTACGCCCAGGCGCTTGCCGGCATTCGCCGCGACGGCCTCACGGTCGATTTGCCGGTCGACACGGTCGAACGCATCTTCACAGTCGGCTTCGCGCTCGAGCAGATACACCAGCACCTTCGCGATCTCGAACGCTGCGTGCGCGGAGTCGCACGCCGGCGATGAGCAATGTGGATGAAGCCATCATTGGAGCAAGCGTTCGGCCGCGCGGCGAAAATACTAAAAGGCGGAGAGCCTCGGACCCTTCCGGACGGGGGACAAGAACTGCTCCATCCGGGCGACCTCGTTGTCGAACGCCTGCCGGAAATCCCGTTCCCTGGGCTTGCCGGCAACAAAGCCCGGCCGCACCTGCAAGCGTTCGTCGGTGCCGGTGCAGTTCACCCATCCGATCACGCGATCCATCCATAACAACGGCATGGCGTAGTAGCCCCGGCGGCGGTTGCGCTCCGGCACATAGGCCTCGAAACGGTAGGCCCATCCCCAAAGATGTTCGAAGCGCCGGCGATCCCACACGATCGGATCGAACGGAGCGAGAAAGCGCACCTCGCGCGGCGCATCGGTGAGCCGGGCGAGCCCATCGGCCGGCCAAAAATATTTCACCCCGTCGACAACGCCGGCTTCGAGCCGCCCCGCTGTAAGCAGCTGTTCGATCGCGCCGATGCGGCTGCGCGACTGCGGCGCAATATGCGCAAACCGACTGAAAACCGCGCGCAACGTCGCCTCGGGTACCGGCGCGAGCACGCGCGTGACCAGCAAGATGAGTTCGCGCAGCCGGCGCGCGGGATCGATCGATTCCTCGTCTGCCGGCGCAGCCTCGTATATGCGCACGCCACGCTCGCGTCGCTGCACGCGCAACAGCCCATGGTAATGAAGTTGCTGCAGCACGCGCGTGGAAGCGGTCGAGAAACCGCCCCACCCGTTGATGGCGCGCTCGCGCCCGAATTGCGTGGCGAGAACCGCGGGGTGCGTGGGCCCGCGCTCGCTGACAAACGCAAGGACGTCCGCGGCCAGTCCGGTCGGCACAAACGGGCTGCCCGGCCTGTTCCGATCAAAGCGCGGATACAGCAATTTGCGGACACGGCGCGGCACGAAACCGTAGGCGTAGAGAAAATCCTCCTCCACGGCGAGCGAGGAATAACGCCGCTCCAGATCGCCGGCCCGATAGTCCGCGACGCGATGGCGAAGGATCAAATCCTGAGCCCGGGCCGGAGAGCGAATGGGATCCGACTGAATGAACTCGATTTGCGCAATCGCGCGCGCAAGCGTGCGCGGCGCCTGCGTCGTGACATGCACGGCCTGCCGGCGCAGGTGTTCCAGCGTCAAGGTTGGCATAGGTTGCCTCCCGGCCTGCCTCCCAAATCGGCCGTGTGCTATACTATCGAGCCATGTCACAGGAGCGGAGCCAGACCAAGGACTGGGTCACCTGTTCGCGCACTATCGCGGCCAGTGGGTCGCGCTTGCCGACGATGAGGTGACCGTGGTGGCGGCTGGAGCTACGGCCAAGGAAGCGCTTGCGGCAAGTGCCGCGAGAGGCTCGCCGGAGCCGCTCCTGTATCGGGTCCCGAATGGAGTGATCGAGCTGGGCGATGTTTTGCCGGTCGATAGCTAATCGCACCGTCGCCCAGAGAAGAACCCCGGTAGACCGGAAAAAAGGCCAATGAACACGAAGCGAGGTAACGAAGCAGCCAGCGACAACGTGTTTGCCGATATCGGACTGCCGAATGCGCAGCAGCACTTGGTCAAGGCCCAACTCGTCCACAAGATCGACGGCCTGATTGAGGAAAGCGGCCTGAAGCAGGTATCCGCGGCGAAGCTCTTCGGCGTCAAGCAACCCGATGTTTCCAAGATGCTTCGCGGAAATTTCCGTCAGTTTTCGGTGGAGCGCCTCATGAAATTTCTTGTGGCGCTCGGCCAGGACGTGGAAATCGTCGTCAAGCCGCATCGTGGCACGCGCACGGCGCCACAGTTGCGCGTTGCCGACGAAACCGAATTTCAGCGCCTCGAGCGCGAGGAAAAGGAGATTCGCAAACGTATTCGCGCGTTTCGAGGAGGCGATCGCCTGTCGCGCGAGGAAGTCCACGAGCGCGGGACATAGTCTTATTCCGCGTTCCCGCGCGCACCATCCCGAAAATTGCGGAATGTGATCGAGTAGCGCAGTTCCGTCACGGCCGGGATGCTGTGCTCCCACTCGGTGCGCGCCGGGCCGTGCAGCAGATAGGCCGAGCGCGGCGCAAGCACGAGCGAACTGCGCTCCCACCGGGCGCCTGCTTTGCGGCGAAAACGGAACGTGCAGGCGGACAGGAGCGAGATGCCCATCACGTCGCCGAACACCGAGCGGTCCTTGTGCCAGCCGATCGGCGCGCCGGGTTGATATTCGGTGAGCAGGACTTGTTGCAGGTCCGTCGGGCGCAGGCCGGCAGAGATGGCCGCCCGCTCGCGCACCGGCAGGAGGAAATCCGGCATGTCATCGGTCTTCGTGAGGCCGCCGCCATTGAAATCGTAGCGCCAGCCGAACGAGACGACGCGGCGCTTGCCGACAAATCCGTGGAAGTCGAACGGCTTGAACTCGAGCCGCTGCAAATGGTCGATCAAGCGCCGTTCCTCGGCGCGCGAGATAAACTCCGCCGCGTAGCGGAAGCCGGCGGGATATTCAGACGCGGTTTCGAATAGGTCAGCTTGCTGCAGCATACAGATGACTTACGCAAGCGAGTCTTTGCTACTCCGCCGCCTTCAGCGCCGGCGCCGGCCCCGCGCGGAATTGCTCCAGCAGCGCCGCCTCCTCGGCCTTGGCGGCGGTGAGGTGCCGCGCCTTGACGTGGCCGAAGCCGCGAATTTTCTCCGGGATGCTCGCCAAGCCCACCGCGAGATGATGGTTGTCCGGCGATAGTGCGGCCAAGACCTCATCGAGCATCGTTTCGTAATCAGCGACGAGCTTGCGCTCGGTGCGCCGCTCGACCGTGTAGCCGAACGGATCGAGCGCGGTGCCGCGCAGGAATCTTAGACGCGCGAGCATGCGGTAGGCCGGCATCATCCAGGGCCCAAACGACATTTTCTTCGCCACGCCGGTGACTGGATCCTTGCGCGCGATGAGCGGCGGCGCCAGGTGGAACTCGAAGCGCAAATCCTCGCCATCGAAGGTCGACTTCACCTGCTTCAAGAACGCGCCGTCGCTGTAAAGCCGCGCGACCTCATATTCGTCCTTGTAGGCCATCAGCTTGAACAGATAACGCGCGACCGCCTCGGCAAGCCCGTTCTTGCCCGGCGCCTTGGCGGCCTCCGCCGCCTGCACGCGCGCGACCAAATCCCGGTAGCGCGCCGCATAGGCCGCGTCCTGATACGCCGTCAAAAACTCGACCCGCCGCGCGATCGTCTCGTCGAGCGACTGCGACAGCCGGCGATCCGCCGGCGGCGTGCCCGCGCGCGCAGCAATCAGCGCCTCGACCGCGGCGGCATCGACGGCGGCGCGCCGGCCCCAGCGGAACGCCGCGAGATTCATCGGCACCGCCTCGCCGTTGAGCTCGATCGCCTGCTCGATTGCGGCAGCCGAGAGCGGCAGCGCGCCGAGCTGATAGGCATAGCCGACGAGGAAAATGTTGGCGCCGATCGAATTGCCGAGAAGCGCGGTGGCGAGCCGCGTCGCGTCGACGAAGCGGCTCTTCTCGCGCCCGGCCGCCTGCATGATGGCGCGCTTGATGCGCTCGGTCGGCAGCGAGAAGTCGGCGTTGCGGGTGAAGTCGCCGGGGTAGATTTCAGCGGTGTTGACCACCATGTCGGTCGCGCCGAGCTTCACGGTCGAGAGCACCTTCTTGGTGCCGACCACCACCATGTCGCCGCCGAGCACGAGGTCGCACTCGCCCGCGGCAATGCGGATGGCGTGGATGTCGTCCGGCTTCTCGGCGATGCGGATGTGGCTGAACACGGCGCCGCCCTTCTGCGCCAGGCCCGCCATGTCGATGATGCCGACGCCCTTGCCCTCGAGATGCGCGGCCATGCCGAGCACGCCGCCGATGGTGACGATGCCGGTACCGCCGACGCCGGTGACGATGATGCCGTAGGTGTGGTCGATCGCGGGCAGCGCTGGGTCGGGCAGGGGGGCAAGGTCGGCCGGCGCCTCGATGCCCTTGCCGCGCTTGAGCTTCGCGCCATGCACGGTCACGAATGACGGGCAGAAGCCTTTGACGCAGGAGAAATCCTTGTTGCAGCTCGATTGGTCGATGGTGCGCTTGCGCCCGAACTCGGTCTCGAGCGGCTGCACCGAGACGCAGTTAGACTGCACGCCGCAGTCGCCGCAGCCCTCGCACACCAGCTCGTTGATGATCACCCGCTTGTCGGGATCGGGAAACTGGTTGCGCTTGCGCCGGCGCCGCTTCTCGGCCGCGCAGGTCTGGTCATAGAGGAGAGCGGTGACGCCGGGGATTTCCGCGAGCGACGCCTGCACCTGCATCAACTCGTCGCGATGATGGATGGTGGTGCCGGCGGGCCAGCCGATGTCGGCACCGTATTTCCACGGCTCGTCGGTGACTACGACGACCTTCTTGACGCCTTCCGCCGCGACCTGGCGCGCGATCTGATCGACCGTGAGTCCGCCCTCATGGTGCTGGCCGCCGGTCATGGCGACCGCGTCGTTGAACAAGATTTTGTAGGTAATGTTGACGCCCGAGGCGATCGCGGCGCGGATCGCCATGTAGCCGGAGTGATTGTAGGTGCCGTCGCCGATGTTCTGGAAAACGTGGTCGCGTTTTACGAACGGCGCCTCGCCGATCCAGTTCGCGCCTTCGCCGCCCATGTGGGTGTAGCCGAGCGTGTTGCGGTCCATCCACTGGGACATGAAGTGGCAGCCGATGCCGGCATAGGCGCGCATGCCTTCCGGCACCACGGTCGATGAGTTGTGCGGGCAGCCGGAGCAGAAATAGGGCGTGCGCTGGGAGGCGTCGGCCAACTCCGCAATCGCGCTCTGCGCCTGTTTGAGCCGCGCCACGCGCGCGGCGATGTCGTCGTTGTGGCCGCGCTGCAGCAGCCGCTCGCCCACCGCCACCGCGATGTTGGTCGGGTCGAGCGCCGCCTTGACCGGGAACAGCCACTCGCCGCGCTCGTCCTTCTTGCCGATGCACACCGGCTGATTTGCCGTGCCGTAAAGCTCCTCGCGTACCTGCACCTCGATGAGCGAGCGCTTCTCCTCGACCACGATGATGAGATCGAGGCCCTCGGCGAATTCCTTCAACTCCCGCTGCGACAGCGGCCACGGGCAGCCGACCTTGTAGATGCGGATGCCGAGCTGGTTGCACTTGACCTCGTCGAGATCGAGCTCGTCGAGCCCCTGGCGCACGTCGAGGTAGCTCTTGCCGACGGTGATGATGCCGATCTTGGCGTTGCGGCCGCCCGAGGTGATGTAACGGTTGATCTTGTTGGCGCGCAGGAACGCGAGCATGGCGTCGCGTTTGTAGTCGTAGAGCCGCGCCTCCATGCCGAGGAAGGTGTCGCGCAGGCGGATGTTGAGGCCGCCTTCGGGCATTGCGAAATCGTCCGGCGTGACGATGTTGACGCGGTCGAGCCGGCCATCGATCACCGCGGTCGACTCCACCGTCTCGTGCATGCACTTGAGCGCCGCCCAGGTGCCGCAGTAACGCGACATGGCGTAGCCGTACAGGCCGTAGTCGATGATCTCCTGCACCCCGGCCGGGTTGAGGATCGGGATCATCACGTCGACGAAGTGATATTCCGACTGATGCGCGGTGGTGGAGGATTCCGCGGTGTGATCGTCGCCCATGAGCGCGAGCACGCCGCCGTGCGGCGAGGTGCCGGCGAAATTCGCATGGCGGAACACGTCGCCCGTGCGGTCGACGCCCGGCCCCTTGCCGTACCACATGCCGAAGACGCCGTCGTATTTGCCTTCGCCGCGCAGCTCCGCCTGCTGCGTGCCCCACAGCGCGGTCGCGGCGAGGTCCTCGTTGATGCCGGGCTGGAACACGATGTCGTGGCGGTCGAGGAACGGCTTCGCGCGCAGGAACTGCTGGTCGAGGCCGCCGAGCGGCGAGCCGCGGTAACCCGACACATAGCCGGCGGTGTTGAGCCCGGCGCGGCGGTCGCGCTCCTTCTGCATCAGCACGAGCCGGATGAGCGCCTGGAAGCCGGTGACGAACACCCGCTCCTGGCTAAGGTCGTATTTGTCGTCGAGGGTGACTTTTCGCAGCGCCATGGAAGATTCATCCTTGGAGCATGATCTTATCCGAAAACCGGTACCCACTTTTCGGGATCATGCTCTCGTCGTCCTGGGGCCGAACGGGAACGACTGAAACGTAAATAAGGCTGACACTTCAATGCGCAACGGTCAATTTCGTTCTTCGGCACCGGTGCGAAACGAAGTATCGGCGCGCCGCCCTGTTGCGCAGTTTGGCGCAACGCCGCTGGCTGCCGGGGAAGGATTGTTGCCGAGGGCCACCGGGCGCGGCGTTTTTGCCAGCCGTCTGATTCGCTTCGATCCATCTCCGGATTGTTCACCGCGGCGCACAAAGCTATTGCTGCGGCCCCGACACCGATCCCATTTCGGCCGCTTTCCTGCTGCTATCCGAGCGGAACGCCCGCTGAGAGACGAGCCGCATGGTCATTCCGCTCTACGACCATAACCCCTTTAAATGGCCGGTGCCGCCCTACGCCACCTGGGGGCTGATCGCCGTCAACGCCATCGTGTTCGCGATCGAAGCCGCAAGTCCGGACGAGACCGTCGCCGCGATGATCGGTATGTTCGGAACCGTGCCCGCCGAAATCTTTCGTTACTCGCCCCATCCCGGCGTTCTGCCCGCCGAGGTGACGCTGGTGACCAGCAGCTTCCTGCACGGCGGGTTCGGCCACCTCTTCGGCAACATGCTGTTTCTCTTCATTTTCGGCGACGACATCGAGGAAGTGCTGGGGCCGCTGCGCTTCCTCTCGTTTTATTTCCTGTGCGCGATCGCGTCCGACCTCACTTATGCCGCCGCCAATCCGCACTCGTTGATGCCGACCATCGGCGCCTCGGGCGCCGTTGCCGGCGTGCTCGCCGCTTACCTGCTGCTTCGCCCCTGCGCAAAGGTCCTCATCGCTCTCGGATGGATTCCGATCATGCGCGTGCGGGCCTATTGGATTTTGGGAAGCTGGATCGCGCTTCAGGTCTATCACGTGCTCAACAAACCGGGCGAGGAAATCGCCTACATGGCGCACGTCGGCGGATTCGTCGCGGGCGGCGTGCTGTTCCTCGCCCTCAAGCCGTCATGGGTGGAATTGTTCGATTGCATCGAGGAGCCCGATCAAACCGCAGAGAGCTACGCAACCCACGGATCAGCGATCAGGAATCAGCAATTGGGAGGCAAGTGCCGAAGCCCCTGATGCCTGATCCCTGATCCCTGACTCCTGGAGGCGCCATGGCACCCTTCGATCCGATTTCAGCCCTCGTCGGCGGCGCGCTCATCGGACTTGCCGCCGTGCTCTTGATGCTGCTCAACGGCCGCATCGCCGGGGTGAGCGGCATCCTGGGCGAGGCGCTCACTGGCGACGATCGCGGCTGGCGGATGGCGTTCTTGATCGGCTTGGTGGCTGCGCCGCTCCTCCTTGGCGCGACCGGGCACCCGTTGCCGACGCCGTGGATGCCGTCGAGCTTTGCGATGGTCGTTGCGGCGGGGCTGCTGGTCGGCTTCGGCACGCGGCTCGGCGGCGGCTGCACTTCCGGCCACGGCGTATGCGGGATCGCGCGGGTGTCGCCGCGATCGATTACCGCGACGCTCGTGTTCATGGCGACCGCCATGGTGGTGGTCGCGATCATGCGCCATGGATTCGGAGGTTAGCCATGCCGACCCTCCTCGCCGCCCTCGTCAGCGGGCTCATCTTCGGGTTTGGGCTCGCGTTCTCCGGGATGACCCAGCCGACCAAGGTGCTGGGCTTCCTCGATGTGCTGGGCATTGGGTCCGGCACCTGGGACCCGACGCTTGCCTTCGTGATGATCGGCGCTCTCGCGGTCGCGGCGCCCGGCTACGTGCTCGCGCGCCGGCGCGAGCGACCGCTGTTTGCTGAGATTGCGGCTTGGCCGACGAACCGCGCGATCGACCGGCCGCTTGTCGCCGGCGCCGTGCTGTTCGGCCTCGGCTGGGGGCTCGTCGGCCTCTGTCCCGGTCCCGCCATCGCCAACCTCGCGACTTTGTCGTCGCGCATCGTCGCGTTCGTCATCGCCATGGCTATCGGCATGCTGGCGCTCGATGTGTGGCGACGCAGAAACTCATTAGAAAAAACTGCGTGATCGTCGTCGTTCCGGGACGCCGCGAAGCGGCGGGCCCGGAATCCATGAACACAGGTCGGGCAGAATTTAATCTGATTGGCCGTGTTCATGGGTTCCGGATCCCTCGCTGCGCTCGGGCCCCGGAATGACAGCGTCGCAGACTATCCCCGCAGCCCCGTGGATTGGCCGCCGTCGACCACGTAGGTGGCGCCGGAGATGTAGCGGCCGGCGTCCGAGGCGAGCAGCAGCAGTACGCCATCGAGGTCGCGCGCCTCGCCGAAGCGGCCGGCGGGGATGTCGCGCGTCATCTTCGCGCCCTCCGGACTCTCGAGAAATTCGCGGTTGAGCTCGGTGATGATGAACCCGGGCGCGATGGCGTTGACGCGCACGCCGCGGAAGGTGAGCTCCATCGCGAGCGATTTGGTCAGCTGGATCACGCCGGCCTTGGCGGCGCCGTAGGCGGCGATGCCCTTGTGCACGGCGAGCCCGAGGATCGAGGCGATATTGATGATCGCGCCGCGCTTGTTCGCCGCGAGCATGCGGCGCGCCGCTTCCTGCGCGCAGTAGAACACCGCATCGAGGTTGGTGCCGACGACGCGCCGCCACTCGGCCTCAGGCAAATCGACCGCGCGGCCGCCGTGCGCCACGCCCGCGTTGTTGACCAGAATCGTCACCGTGCCGAAGGCCGCCTCGGCCTCGTCGAACCCGCGCGCGATCGCGGCGCGATCGAGCACGTCGGCCGCGATCGCGACAGCGCGCCCGCCGGCGCGCTTGATCTCCGCCTTCACGGCGGCGAGGCGATCAGTGCGCCGCGCCACCAGCGCCACCGCAGCGCCGTTCCCGGCGAGCACCTGCGCAAAGCGCACGCCGAGTCCGCTCGATGCGCCCGTAACCAGCGCGACTTGCCCAGTGAGGTCGAATAATTCGGCGGATTTCATTTCGCTCATCTCCGATAAAGCGCGTTCGGCAGCGCGGTCGCAAGCCCCGGAACGAACCACAGCACGGCGAGGCAGGCGAGCTGGATCGCCACGTAGGGGATGATGCCGACGTAGATGTGCCTGGTGGTCAGCCCGGGTGGTGCGACGCCGCGCAAATAGAACAACGTTGGCCCGAGCGGCGGATGCATGAACGACGTCTGCAGGTTCACCGCCATCATCACGCCGAGCCACACCGGGTCGACGCCGTCCATGCGCAGCAGCACCGGCGCAACTATCGGCACCACCACAAATACGATTTCGAACACGTCCATCACGAAGCCGAGCAGGAACATCGCCGCCATGACGGCGAGCACGGCGCCGCCGGGGCCACCCGGCAGGTCGGCGAGCGCGCGGTGCACCATCTCGTCGCCGCCGAGCCCGCGGAACACCAGGCTGAACAAGGCCGCGCCGATCAGGATCAGGAATATCATCGCGGTGATCTGCGTGGTGCGCGCGGTCACTTGCGTGAGAATGCCGTGACGCCACACGATCCGCACCGCAACGACCGCGGCGATGGCGGTGATAGTGACGAGGGCGAGCGCGACTGTAAGCGCGATCTCATCGCCGACGCCGGCGGCGGTGCGGTTGAGGCGCACGTCGGTGAAACCGTGCAGCACCAGCGCGGCGACGATCGCTGCGAGCCCGAGCGTCACCGGCCAAGCGCGCGCTGGGTCGATCTTGCGCGCAGTGAGCGCGAGCGCCCCGAACGCACCGACGGCGGCGGATTCGGTCGGCGTCGCCAGCCCGGCGAGGATCGAGCCCAACACCGCCACGATCAGCAGCACCGGCGCGACCATCGCCTCGACGACGCGGCGCGCGAGCGCAAAACCGCGCGGCGCGTCCGGGTCGGCCGGAATCGCGGGCGCGGCCTGCGGGCGCACCAGCGCAACAATGATCAAATAAACGATATAGAGCGCGACCAGGGTGAGCGCCGGCACGATCGCGCCGGCGAAGAGATCGCCGACCGAGAGCGAGCTGGGCGCGAAAATGCCGCTCGCAAG
Source organism: Hyphomicrobiales bacterium (assembly GCA_019243195.1). Classification (GTDB taxonomy): domain Bacteria; phylum Pseudomonadota; class Alphaproteobacteria; order Rhizobiales; family Xanthobacteraceae; genus AP-16. The sequence continues at coordinate 261 of JAFAUQ010000033.1, read as the reverse complement.
CTGCGCCGCCTGGTAGGAATTGTTGAGCTGATCGCCGAGCACCACCAGCACGGTGGCCGGCGGCATGATCTGCGCGAGCGTCGAGGTGGCCGCGACCGTGCCGGCGGCAAGCCGCGGGTCGTACCCGTAGCGCAGCATGGTCGGCAGCGTGATCAGCCCCATGGTCACCGTGGTGGCGCCGACCACGCCCTTGGCGGCGGCGAGCAGCGCGCCGACGATGGCGACGGAAATGCCGAGGCCCCCGCGCCACGAGCCGAACAG
>JAFAUQ010000179.1 GCA_019243195.1 Hyphomicrobiales bacterium | reverse complement strand
TCGTGCAAACATAGATCGAGCGCGACCTGCTCGTAGCAGCGGCGGGTGATGAAGGTCGCGATCGTGTTGACGTAGGGCACCAGCCCTTCCATCGCCATGCCTGCGGCCATGCCGATGATGTTCGCTTCGGCCACGCCCTCCATGTAGTAGCGCTCGGGATAGGCCTTCTTCATTTCGCCCAGCAGCCCGGGGGAAAGATCGGAGCCGATGAACACCACGCGCTGGTCGCGCTGCGCCAGGGTGTAGACCATGTCGAGGCAGCGCTTGCGCATGATCAGTCCCTCTCGAGACCGATCGCCTGGCGCACGTCGTCGGAAAGCTCGGCCTTGTGGTGCCAGGACGCGTTGTTCTCGGCGGCCGGAACGCCCTTGCCCTTGACGGTGTGACAAATGACGAGGCGGGGCTGGTTGGGCGGCAGTGCCATGGCGCGTGTGAACGTGCGGCGCAGGTCGGCAACGTCGTGCCCGTTCGACTCGAGCACCTGGAAGCCGAAGCTTGCCCATTTGTCGGCGAGTGGCTCCATGTTCTGGATTTCAAACACGCTGCCGGCCGACTGCAATTTGTTGTAATCGATGATTGCCGTCAGATTGCCGAGCCGGTGTTTGTCGGCGCAGGCGGCCGCCTCCCACACCGAGCCTTCGTTGATCTCGCCGTCGCCCATGAGAACGATGATGCGGCTGTCACGGTTCTGAATGCGCGCGGCAAGCGCCATGCCGATCCCGATCGGAAGCCCGTGGCCAAGCGCGCCGGTGCACGCCTCGACGCCGGGCGTGACCACCTCGGGATGGCCACCGAGAATCGAATCGAAATGGCAGAAGCGGTCAAGTTCCGCGACCGGGAAGTAGCCTTTGTCGGCGAGCACCGCATAAAGCGCGAGGCACCCGTGGCCCTTGCTGAGAATGAACCGGTCGCGCTCCGGCCATTTCGGCTCCGCCGGCCGGTGCCGCAAGACATCGTCATAGAGCACGCGGATTATCTCGACGAGCGAGAGCGCCGGCCCGATATGGCCACGCTTGCCCTTGTCGATGGCGCGGATGATCAGCCGGCGCAGATGCAGGCTGCGCTCGTCGAGCGGCTGGTCCTGCACCCGTCCGAGATCGGTGGCGTAGGACGATTTGATCGCGTCGTTCATGCCCCTCGCCGGGCCCGCGGCCGTGAAGCCTCTTAGGCAATCGGGCGCAGGCGATCAAGTGCGGCCTAATTCGGATACCACGAAGGGAGAACTACGAGCCGTCCGGCTGTCGATGCAGACCCTCGAAATTTGAGAATCAAGGGCCGTAAAGTATCCCGATCACGCCACCCATGGCCATCGTGGCTTAAGAGGGCGGGGCCAAGTCCAGCCGGTATCCTTCTCGATGACAAATACGTCCTGAAGTGTACCCCAACCTTGCTCCTTATGCCCCAGCACACGGGCATCCGGCATCGATTCCAATGTGCGAAGAACCCAGGATGGCGCCATTCGACTGCTGCCGTAGGTAGGAGCCCCTTCATAGACGAAACCCTTACGCGCGAACCTGTGCAAAGCGTTCGGCTCTACATAACCTTGACCCGCGCTCACGACCGTCCCATGCCGGCCGCATGTGGTGAAAACCAGAAGGCCTCCCTCTGAAAGAGCTCTCACGAGGTAATGAAGCATATCGTTCGACAAATTTTCGTTCAAATGGGTCAGCAGCGATCCTACAAAGATTAAGTCGAAATGGCGCACGGGCTCACCGGAAAAATCCGCCGGAAGATCGATCTGCTCCGCCGCAAACTTTGACGCGCAGAATCTCTGTTTCGCTTTGTCAACCTCGCTGACGAATATCGCCGAATCAGGGAAAAACTTTACAAGATGGCGAGTGACCCTTCCGTATCCGCACGGCATATCCAACAAATTGCCAAAATGGGTCTTCCGGGCGAGCAACATCGCTTCGCTAATGATTTCGAGTGCCGACGTTCCGGCGGATAAATAAGGCCGAAGATTCCCGTTTTCGAACATGTCGTCGTGCTCGGAAATCGTCAGGTCCACAGTCGCGGCGTGATATCGCTCCCAGCGCGCCAACAGGGCTTGGACCACCGGCAACCAGGGCTGCTCATCGCGAGGCCGGGGATGAGGCGGCGCCGGCCAGCCGTAGCGAGCTCGATAAATCGCCTTCCACGCCCGCCGCCGCGCCGGTTGGCTCAACCGACGAATCTTATACACGACGCGCATTATTTGTGATCCGTAACCAACCACGGTATTTAACTCCAGCGGTGAATTTTAGACGCCAACATGAGCAATTCACGCCATCTCAAACGCCGTAAAACGCCAACACCTCGCCGGCTACCGCCTCCACGTCCTGCGCGCTCATGTATTGGTTCACCGGCAACGTCAGAATTCGATCCGCCTGACTTTCCGTCGCCGGGAAATCGCCTTTGCGGTAACCCAGGCTCGCCGCGGCGGGTTGGAGGTGGATCGGCAGCGGATAATGGATCGCGGTCTTGATACCGATCGAGCGCAGATGACGCTGCAGGTCATCGCGGCGCTCCGCCTGGATCACGAAGGTATGGAACGTGTTGAACTCGTCCTGCCGGCACGGCGGCACGAATATCTTTTCGTGCTTGAGCAGGCGCTGATAAAGCGCGGCGTTCTCGCGCCTTTTGGCGATCACGTCGGGCAGCTTGTCGAGCCGATAATCGAGGATCGCGGCGTGGAGCACGTCCATGCGCGAGACGAAGCCCCATTCGTCGACAGTTTCGCGGTCGGCCATGCCGTGGGTGCGCAGGCGGCGCATGCGCGCGGCGGCAACCGTATCGTTGGTGGTGACGAAACCGGCGTCGCCCATGGCGTTGAGATTCTTGAGCGGATGGGCGGAGAAACAGCCGAAGTGGCCGAACGAGCCGCTCTTGCGCCCCTGGAACATCGATCCGATCGACTGCGCCGCGTCCTCGATGACGATGAGATCATGACGCTCGGCGATGTCCATAATCCGGTCCATCCGGCAAACGCGGCCGGTGAGATGCACCGGCATGATCGCGCGCGTGCGCGACGTGATGGCGCGCTCGACCGCCGCCGGATCGATATTCTGATCCGCCAGCACGTCGACGAATACGGGGCGCGCGCCGAGGTGCACGATCACCGCGGTCGAGGCGACGAAGGAATTGGGCGGGGTGATCACCTCGTCGCCGGGGCCGATGCCCGCGACCTTCAGCGCAAGAAACAGCGCGTCGGTGCCGGAGTTGAGCGCGACCGCCTCGCGCGTGCCGCAGTATTCGGCAAGCCGCGCCTCGAGCCTTTCGATTTCCGCGCCGGCGCCGACGAACGAGCCGCGGCGCACGACCTTCTCGAAGATCGCGGCAAGCTCGGGCATCTGCTCGTCCGCCTGCGCCGGCAGGTTCACGTAAGGGATGTCGTAGCGCGGCACGGCCCTAGCTCTCATAAAACTCGGCGACGGTCTGCACCATATAGGCCAGCTGCTCCGCCGTCAGATGCTCGTGCGCCGGCAGCGAGATCATGGTGTCGGCATGGCGGTCGGTCACAGGGAAATCCCCTTGGCGGTAGCCGAATTGTCGGAGGCCTTCCTGGCGATAGACCGGAACCGGATAATGCACCTTGGCTTCGACGCCCGCTTTGCGGCAGTGGGCGAGCAATTCGTCGCGTCGCTCGGCAAAAACAATATACAGATGAAACACCAGCCGCCGATTGTTATAGCGTTGCGGCAGGCGGATTTGCGGCAGCTTGCCCAATGCATCATCGAGATAGGCGGCGTTCTTGATGCGCGTCGTGGTGATGAAATCGACCTGATCGATCAACCAATTGCCGATCACCGCCTGGAGCGAATCGAGGCGCGAGTTGCAGCCGAGCATCACGACGCTGTCGCGGTCGGCAAGACCGTGGTTGCGCAGCCGCCGCAGCTTGACGGCGAAGTCATCGTCATTGGTGACAATCACGCCCCCATCGCCCCAGACATTGAGATTCTTGAGCGGATGCAGCGAGAAGCCGCCGGCAAGCCCGTAGGTGCCGGCGTTGCGGGCCTCGATAGCTCCGAGAATGCATTGGCACGAATCTTCGATGACCGGCAGCTTGTGCCGCGCGGCGATTTCCATCAGAGCCGGCATGTCGGTCATTTGGCCGGCGAGATGCACCGGCATGATCGCCTTGGTGCGCGGCGTGATCGCCGCCTCGACCTTGCTCACGTCCATGCAGAAATTATCGGTGCAGTCGACGAGCACCGGGCGGGCGAAATTCTCGGCGATCGCGCCGATGGTGGCGATGAAGGTATTCGCGGCGGTGATCACCTCGTCGCCCGGGCCGACCCCGAGCGCCTTGAGGGAGAGTTTGAGCGCGTCAGTGCCCGAGTTCACGCCGGTGGCGTGACGCGCACCGATCAGGCGGGCAAAGCGCTCCTCGAACTCGCGCACCGGCTTGCCCAATGTGAAATCGCCGGATGGAACGAACGCGCGCAGCCGGTCGAGAATCTGCTCGATGCTCTGCTCGTTGAACTGGCGCGGGAGGTAAGACCACTGAACCTTGGTGCCGTTCGGCTGCAGCGGCAGGTCGATGCGCGTCATCCGCCAAGGTCCGTGTTGGACTAAGTTACGGGGATCGGTAGGTAAATCGCAGGGAACGGCCCTCGACGCAAGCTTCGCCGGTCACGTATGTTCCGCCCCCAACAGGAGTGAATCCGTGGGGTATACCGCCGAGTATTTTCCAACGCATGTCGCCCGCTGGCTCGACGAGGGCTGGCTGTTTCCGGGCGCGCGCCTCATCGAGTTCGGCGCCCAGGAGTTCTATTGCGATCCGCAGGCCGCGCGTGAGCAAACGCGCGCGTTTCTGCTGGCGCGCGGAAAAACGCCGGCCGAAGCCGAGGCGGCGATCGGCAGCAGCGGAACGCCGGCGGTTGCCGGCGTCTATCGCGCGCTCGGCATCGATTACGTCGCGATCGACGTCGACGAGGCATACGGCTCGACCTTTTTCGACCTCAACACCTTCGCGCCGCCGCCCGAGTGGATCGGCGCCTTCGACATGGTCAACAACGAGGGAACGATTGAGCACCTGATCAATCCGCTCAACGGTTTTCAGGTGACGCACGAGCTGCTCAAGCCCGGCGGCATCGCCCGCCACAGCGCGCCGCTCACCGGCTGGCGCGAGCACGGGCTGTTTCATCCGACGAGCGGATTTTACATCGCCATGCTCAACGAGAACCGCTACGAGCTCCTCGACGCTCACGCGGATTTTCAGCCGGCGCGGCCGTGGGAGGACCCATTGTTCAAGCTCGCGGAGCCGCGCGATATCCCGAGCCTGTGGGGCCTGATCATCTACCGCAAGCAGATCGACCAGGCTTTTCAGCCTCCGGCCGACCACCTGATGACCCCGAACGCCGGTGCGATTGCGTCGCGGCTGGCGGCGGATTGGACGGCCTTTGCCGCGCGCCGCTTCAACGGCGACGCGCCGCAGCGCGGCGGGTTCGATCTGTGGCGCAGGCTGCTCTATACCCGGCGCTGGCTCCGCTCGGTCGCCGGTCGCCGGCGCGACCGCAAGGCCCAGGCTCACCCCAATTCGGCGTAGCGGGCAAATCCCTCATCGATATCGCCGAAGAAGACCCGCTCGCTGTGCGCCAGCAGCAGCGCCTTGTTGCACATGGCGCGGCAGAAATCGATCGAGTGCGAAGCCATCACCATGATCTTGGCGCGGCTGATGAATTGCTGAATGCGCGCACGCGCTCTTAGCTGGAAATGCGCGTCGCCCGCGCCCATCGCCTCGTCGATCAGCAGCACGTCGGGCACCTGGATCGTCGCCATCGCGAACGCGAGCCGCGCGTGCATGCCGGCGGAGTAGATTCGGGTGGGGAGCGCCAGATATTCGCCGAGTTCGGTGAATTCCTCGATGTCGCGGATGTATTCGGGCAGGCGTTCCTTGGGCCAGTCGAACAGGTTGGCGATCAGCGCGATATTCTCGTAGCCGGTGGCGTCGGGATTGGGGCTAAGATTCTGGCCGAGCAGCGCCATCACCTTGCCGTCGATCGTCATGCGGCCGCCCGATGGCGGGTAAATGCCCGCGATCAGCCGCAGCAGGGTCGTCTTGCCGGCCCCGTTGTGGCCGATGACGCAGACCCGGTCGCCTTCCTCGAGCGCGAGGTCGAGATTGCTGAGCGCGTGAATGATGAGGCGCGCGCCCGCGTGGCTCACGTTGCCGGTTCCGACCTTGGCGCGGCCGAATTTGGGCATGCGCAGCAAACGCAGAGTATTCGCATCGTACACGGGGATGTGCACGCTGACGCCTTCGAGGTTGACGCGGGACATGGTCGTCGCCAAGCCTCGATCTAAACGTAGAAAGCGAGATCGCGCCGCATCCGGCGATAAACCAGATAAGCCATCGCGTAGCCGACCACGGTCACCGAGACGACGACGATATAAGTTTGTGCCGTCGGTACTTCGCCCAGCAGCGGCGCGCGCACGATCTCCAGAAAATAGAACAGAATGTTGTAATCGACGATGAACCTTCGGTTCGAGACGATGTGGCGATAGTCCCAGAAGACCGGTGTGACGAAGAAAGCGAGCTGCAGCAGGTTACGGATGATCAGCTCGACGTCGCGATAGCGCGCGCACACGAGCGAGAGCAGGGTTATCGTCCAAAAGCCGTTCACGAACAAAAGCACGATGCCCGGAATGGCCAGCAGCGCCGCCCAGTGCAGCCCTATCAGTCCGATCGCGACGCCGATGAAATAGAGTATGAGATGGTGGCAGAACGTGATGAAGATGCGAAAACTCATTCGCGCGACATAGAAATCGATGCTCAAATTCGAAGACAGTATGGCGTCCCGGTTGCGCACAAAGGCGGTCGTACCTTCGCTGATAAGCGACGTGATCGCCGTCCATACGATGATGCCGAGCCCGACATAGCCGATGAGGTTGGTCACCGTTCCGCCGATCACCGCCGAAGAGACGACGGCAATGCCGAGTGTCATCACCAGGACATTGATGGTCTCCCAGATCGGTCCGATCTTGGAACGCCGGTATTGGCAGACGGTGTCGAGCCACGCCCAGGTGAGACCCTTGCGCAGGTTCCGCACGGTGCGCAGGCCAAGCCAAAGCGCCGCGCCCGAATGGGGCATGGCGGCGCCGGTGGTGGCGTCGAATGCCTGCAACATTGAGATTCCCGCTGCCCGTTCCGGCCCCGCCGTTCCCCTAGGCTCTATCTTTACCGCAGACAAGAGGAACGTTTACGGCTAAAGCCCCTTATTGGGACGCGGGCGACGAAGCCGGAATAACGAGCCCGCGGGAGCGTTGATCGGTGATGCGGGTTTCGATCGTCATTCCGGTGTACGGTCGCCAGACGCTGGGAGAGCGGGCGCTGCGCAGCGCCCAATCCCAGGATGTCGAGGGCATGGAAATCGTCATCGTTGACGATGCGTCCGAACCGCCGTTTGAGCTTCCTACCGATATCGCCGCCGACCCTCGCATCCGCGTAGTTCGTCATGAGGAAAATCGCGGCGCCGGGCGCGCGCGCGACACCGGGGTGGCGGCTTCGCGGGGAGAGTGGATCGCCTTCCTCGATTCCGACGATTATTGGCTGCCCGGCACATTGGCGCCGCGGCTGCAGCTTGCGGAACGCGCGTTCGCAGCGACGCGCGATCCCATGGTCGCTTATGCGGCGGGGTTTGTCCTCGATCGAAGAACGGAGAGCGGGCAGCATCAGGAGACGAGGATCCCGCTGCCGAGCGCGGACATCGAGGACTTTCTCAGCGGCTGCTGGTTCGCGCACGGTTCGACCGCGCTGCTGCGGCGCGAGGCCTTCGCGCGCGTGGGCGAAACCGACCCGGCGCTACGCCGGTTCGAGGATTACGACTGGTTCGTTCGCTTCGCGCTCGCCGGAGGGCGCCTCGAGGTCTGGCCCCATGTCGCAGCAATCATTGAAGTCACCAAGAAGCCGCGCGTCTCAGCGGTCGAGGACGTGGTGACGCATCTGCGCGCAAAATACACGGATCCGCGCGGCCCCTACCGGCTCGCGCCCGAAGCCATTAATCGACTCGAGGCGTGTTTCGATTTCGAACTCGCCTCCAGCCTTTCGGCGGACAAGAAATGGCTGCCGACCCTCGTCCACCTCACGCGATCTTTCTGGCGCCTTCCGCGCACGACTTTGCATCTGCGCCGCCTGTGGAAGGCGCCGTGAGGGAAGGGCGTTTCCGTTCGGTTGCACCTGATTGGCAGCAACCCTAGAATCCGCGCCATGGGGAAGGCACCGGAAATTCCGGCATTGACGGGACTGCGCTTCGTCGCCGCCGGGACCATCGTGTTTGCGCATTTTGCCGAAGGCTCGAGTTTCATGCCGTTCGGGTTGCACAGCCCGATCTCCGTCATCGGCATGCCGCTGTTCTTCACGTTGAGCGGCTTCATCGTGCATTACGTCTATGCCGGCTCGTTCGCGAAGAGCTGGCGCGCCGCCGTTCCGGCCTTTGCCTTCGCGCGGTTCTCGCGCCTGTACCCGCTGTTTTTCGCAATCCTGCTGTTTTATCTGCTCGGCAAGCTCGGCCGTGTGTTCTTCGCTCACCCCGGCATCGGCCTGTCGTTCGCGTCACTGACCGGAACGTGGTGGTACTGGGTGGTCGATGGCGAGTCGTTTGCCGGGCAGCGCTATCACATCTCATGGTCGATCTCGACCGAGATGTTCTTTTATCTAGTCTACGCCCTTGTGCTCTATCGGATCGTTGCGATTTCCAGCATTCGACGCTGCACCGTGCTGCTGGTCGGACTATGTGTTCTGACGTTTGCGGTTTTCTATCTCGTGTTTGCCACGCAAGCGTCGTGGCTGGCATTTGTTCTCGCACGTCATCCGGAATATGTCTCGACCGACGTCGATATGGATAATTCGTTCTACCGTTGGCTGGTCTATCTCTCGCCCTATTTTCATATTCCGGAGTTCCTCGCCGGCGTGCTGACCTGTCAGATCTACCTGCTCATCCAGCGCTCGGGTGCGACCGTGCGGACGAGGATCGGCGAATTCCTCGCCTGGAGCGGTGTCGCGTGGATGCTCGTGGCCCTCGTGCTGCTGGTCGCGCAATGGGATTTCGGCGAGCGCGGCCAGTTTCTGGATTACGTGGTTTTCCTGCATAAGAACTTCCTGATGGCGCCGGGCTGCGCTCTGTTGATCCTGGCGCTCGCGCTCGGCGGTTCTTCGATTGCCCGCGCGCTCGGCCACCGGGTACCGACCTATCTCGGCGAGGTCAGCTACTCGATCTATCTCGGGCACCCGTTCGTGTTCACGTTCATGTTCGTGCTCGGGTTTGGCGCGGCGGCCTACACCATGACAATCGGGTTTGTACTCGTCGCGGTCTGGGCGAGCTTGCTCTATTTCTCGATCGAGCGCCCGGGTAAGGCTTGGCTGCGTGCGGCGTTCAATGCCGCATACGGACGGCGGCGACTTCCGTCGCCGGCGCGGGAAGCCTCGGTCGAGGACGCCGCCCGCATTGCAGCCGGACGCTGATCCTTTGCAGCAAATCGAGCGCGACCGACGCCCGCCGCTCAAATCGGTCAAATTGCTGCTGCCGGTCTGGGGCCACCGCTACGTCCGGCAATTTCTCGAAATCGGGCTGCCCACGTTGCTGGCGCCGAGAAACGTGCCGGCGTTGGCGCAGTCGCTGCCGAGCGAATTTGCAATCCTCACCAGCGCCGCGGACGAAAGCTACATCCGCCAGCATCCGGCTTTTCTTCGTCTGGCCGACATCTGCCCGGCGAGTCTCCGGCCGATCGATCATCTGATCACGGCAGGGAACAATTCCACCACGCTCACCCTGGCGTACGCGGAGGCAATCCGTGCCGCAGGCCCCGCCATGCTCGACACGTGCTTCATGTTTCTTGTCTCCGATTACATCGTTGCCGATGGTTCACTGGCGAGCGTGCTCGCGCGCGTGCGCGCCGGCGCCAGCGCGGTGCTGGTCGGCAATTTCCAAGTCACCGCCGAGGAAGCGACCCCGTGGCTGCGTGCGCGCATCGGGCCCCACCCAGCGGCGGGCGCCGCCTTTTCCGCCCGGGCGCTGATGCGCTTTGCGCTCGATCATCTTCACCCTGCCACCGTCGCCAACACGGTGAACGTCTCATCCACGCACAACGCGCACACCAACCGCCTGTTCTGGCGCGTCGATGAGCAAACGCTGCTCGGCCGGTTTTTTCTGATGCACATGATCGCCGTTCGTCCCGAGGTGATCGACTTCCGGGTCGGCGCATCGTGGGATTATTCCTTCGTGCCGGAGATGTGTCCGTCCGGGAACGTCTCCGTCATTACCGATTCCGACGAATACCTGGTCGTGGAAATGCAGCCGCGAACGCACGAGGCGGGGTTCCTGCGGCCAGGGCCGCTGCAACCGGATGTCCTTGCGCGCAGCCTCGAGGAATGGACGACGGCGCAGCATCGTCAAAACGTCGCCCATACGGTCGTCTATCACGCCGGCGAGCTGCCGGCCGCGTTGCCCGCTGCCGTCGCGGCGGCGGACGATTACGTGGTGCAAGTGACGCGGCGGCTGCGGAGCCCGCCGCAGCCGCATTACGGGCATCCCTATTGGCGCGGCGCCATTGCCACGGTGCAGGAGGCGGCGCGCGGGCAGCTGAGCCCCGAGGCGCTGCGCGCGCTTCTCGGCGCGGCGAGCCGGCGCGGCCGTTGGATAGAACGGCTCCGCGCTCTCCTGATCGGCTATCCACCGGGCGTGCGGCCCTGGCATCCGCGCTGGCCGGACTATGGGCCGGTGTTACGACGGCTCTCGCCTTTCTTCGCCAATCCGGCGCGGCGCCTGCTGCACGTTGCCGATGCGCCGACGCTGTTCTCCGTGATGCTGGCGGCATACGGGCAGCGCGTCACCACCCTTCAAACAACTCCTTTCCTTCAGGGCGCGCCTGTCCGTGACGGGTTTGTCGACCACTTCGGCCTGTGTCTCATCGAACTCGACCAACGCGATGTCGAAAAGACTGGGGAACTCATCCGCAGGATCGCGCCTGCGATGCAGGGTGGCGGAACGGTGCTGATTGTCGTGCGGGAGCCGCGACCGATGGAAAACGCGGAATCGTTCGCAACGGCGCTCGCCGAGACGCTGCGCGGCGCAGCGCGACTGCAGGAGATCCGTTATGTTCCGGCGAGCCGCCTGCGCGCGTGGTCCTACCAGACTTTCGCGCGGCTGGGTGCGGACGCGCACCAGCGGCCGTGGATCGGGCTGCCGGGGCTGGCGCTGTTTGCCGTGCCGCTCGCGTTGCTGACGTTATTGGCCAATTTGTTCGCGGCGGCGGGCGATGGCGCTGGGCAGCCGGCGTCGAGCTTACATATCGACGTGCGAATAGCGAATAGCGAATAGCGAATGGATTCTCCGCGGTTCCCACTACTATTCGCTACTCGCTATTCGCTAGCTTCCCACATTCACCAGCACACGCCCCGCCTTGCCGCTGCGCACGAGATCGAGCGCGGCGTTGATTTCGGCGAGGGGGAATTCGTGGGTAATGATGTCGTCGAACGAGAGCCGGCCGGCGCGTACCAGGCGGATGATGCGGGGAATGTCGATGTGCGGGGCGGCGTCGCCGCCGTGCGAGCCGGTGAGCACTTTGTTGAAGTGAATCGGCAGCGTGTAGATCGTGACCTTCTCGTTGGGCACGCCGACCAGCACACAGGTTCCGTCCGGGTGGGTCAGCTCGTAGGCGAGTTCGATCACCGACTTGACCCCGGTGGTCTCCAGCACCTTGTCGGGGCCGGCCGCGCCGACGATCGCGCGGATCGCGCCGCCGACGTCGCTCGTCTTCGATGCATCGATGCAGTGGGTCGCCCCGCGTGCCTTCGCCATCTCGAGCTTATGGGCGAGCAAATCAACCGCGATGATCGGATAGGCGCCGGCGAGCTGCGCGAACTGAACGAGATTGAGGCCGACGCCGCCGACGCCGAAGATCACGACCGATTCGCCGATCTTGAGTTTGGCATCATTGTTGACGACGCCGGCCGCCGTGGTCACGGCGCAGCCGAACAGCGGCGCGATTTTCAGGTCGAAGTCGGCCGGGATCGGGGTCATCCGGTTTTCCGAAACCACTGCGTAGTCATTGAAGGTCGTGACCCAACCGGCGTTGAGATGCTCTCCGCGCCAGCGATAGGACGGCGTGCGGCTGGCAATGCCGCGGCTCGGGCGCCAGTGCAGCACCACGGTGTCGCCGGGTTTCACTTGGGTCACGCCCGGACCGATCTCGATCACCTCCGCCGATGCCTCGTGCCCGAGCAGGTGCGGCAGGAACTTGTCCGGCCCTTTGACCGCGTCGATCTCGTTGATCTGCGCGCCGCAAATCGTCGTGTGCAGCACTTTGATCAGCACTTGCCCGGCATCGAGCGCCTCCGGCAACGCGATCTCATCGACCACGAGGGGCTCGCGCGAGCGGGCAAGGATGGCGGCCTTAGCTGTCTTAACCTGCATTGCCTTAGTTCTTCTGCCTGCGTGAATAGGGAGTGGTGAGTAGTGAGTGGTGATGAGGCGTCTGAGCTACTCACCATTGACTACTCACCATTCGCCATTCGCAACTCGCCACTCGCCTCTATTCGAAGTAGATGAACTCGTAGTCGCCGGTATAGCCGAAGTGGTTGTAAAGCCAAATCCATGAGGCGGTGTCGTAGAACGCTTCGGCGGTGAGCGCCCAGCACTGCATGTTGAATTGTTCGCGCTCGTTGCGGTAGCTCTCGACCATCACGTATTTGTTGCGCCCGACCCGCTCGATTTCCTGCAAGGCGCTCTGCAGCTCGAAGATTTTCAGATTGTGCAGGGTACCGAGCGAGACCACGAGGTCGAAGGCGCCGTCGCCGAACGGGTAGCGGTCCTGCGCCTGGTAACGGAACAGCCGGTCGCGCAGCTCGGGCTTGGCGTCGGCGAGGCCGTGGTGCGACACGTCGAAGCCGACGATGCGCGCCTGCGGCAGCAGCTGGAGAAATTCGTAGAGCAGGAAGCCCTTGCCGCAGCCCACGTCGAGGATGCGGGCATCGGGTTTGAGGCCATAGAGATCGATCAGAGCCTGCGCGACCGGCTTCCAGCGGCCGGGAAGGTAACGGTAGCCGCCGTAACCGTAGCGCCGGTCGCCGTCCCAGTAATCGGCCTCGTATTCCTTGGCCTTGAGCATGCAATGGACTTTGTCGTCGACCATGCGCGCGAGGTAATCGCGCTTGGTCATCTGGTGCAGCGGCGTGACGACGTTGAGCAAACGGCCCATGGGTTCCTAGCCTTTTACTGGAGCATGATCTTTTACGACCTGGCTTCGCCCCGCCGAAGCTCCAAGCCAAACGAGGAAACGTGCCAAGAGCTTCGCGCAGGCGGGAAACCGGTACCCACCCCGCATCAAGTGCGGGGCAGGCTTTTTCGGGATCATACTTTGGTCGGGATGTGCTGGGCGGGAGTGGGAGGAATGTCAAGCGCGGCGTCAGGCGCGCGCGAGCTTGAGGATGTTATCGAACCCGCCGAAACGCACGGCCGGATCGTCGCGCAGCGCAAACCCCGCCTGGGCGATCTCGTAGGCGCGCTGCGGATGATCGCACACGAGGTCGAGGCACTCGGCGAGGCTGTCGTCGTGATAGCGGAAGAGCAGGGCGTTCTTGCCGTGGGTGAATAGCCGCCGGTGCACCGGGGTGTCCTCGACGATCGCGGCGCACCCGGCGTTGAGACCGTTCTGGGTGCGGTCATGGAACAGGTCGTTGGCGTAGTTGGCGCTGAGCACCGCGCGGCACGATTTCATCCGCTCGGTCGTGGCCGTCATGGAGATGGTCTGCGCGTCGGTGCTGATGCGCGCGACTGAGTTCGACACTGGGGGAGCCACGTCGGTCTGGATTGCGACGGGGAAGCGCGCCGCGACGGCGAAAATCTGCGAACGTCGCTCGATCTGTACCGTGTCGTCGACGATCTGAAAGCAGCGATGGAACTCGCTCCCGTGCAACTCGCGTCCCGAGCGCGCAAGCGCGGCAACGAGATGAGCCTCGAGGGGACCTTCAAGGTCGTGACGTGCCCGTTCGATCGCTTCGCGCAACGCGATCTGCAAACCGGGATCGACACGGGCAAGGCGTTCGCGGACATCCGCGATCGTGCCGCCGATGCGCTTGAGACCGAGCGGAATGAGGCAGGTGGTCTGCCGGGTGAGAAATTCCTCGCGCGAAAGCGTGGGGATGCGCGAGCGCCAATTGGCTCCGACCGAGGCGGTCGCGGCGAGGCGGGCGCTCGGCAGGCAGTAGCGCCGGAAGTAATCCGCCGCGAAGTCCGACACGAACAGGAAGCGCGAATTTGCCGCGGTAGCATGGGTGAATTGCTGCCAGCGCGCGCTTGGATGGTCCAGGATCCAGTGGATCACCGGCACCCCGCGCAGCGCCGCGCCGGTGAGGAAATCCTTGCTGCCGATCCAGCAGTGATCCAATTCCGCGTTGATCCCCAGCACACCGATCGTGTCCGCCGTGAGACACCGGCGCAGCCCCGGCCAGCGCCCCGGCGCCTCAAACTCGAATACTTTGCAGGCGACGCCGATCTGCCGAAAATATTCGCCAACGTTCTCGGCATAGACGCGATCGTGCTCGTGCCGCGTGTGGCAGATTTGGAAATGGCCGGTGCGCAGCCCCGGCCGCGGTCCCCGCAGCGGACGCGTCAGCGCATCGAACGACAGCGCAATGTCATCGGCGACGCGCGAGCCCAAGCGCCGCGCGGTTGCTCTCATGCTCATGTGCGCTATCGACTAGACAATATCGGCAGGGCGGGCAATCGCGCGTTACCCCGGCTCAGCCGGTCTCGCGATAGTTCTCATCATTGCCTGCACGGCGAGGGCGACGGCGGCGGCGATCAGGCAGTACATATAGAACACGACCTCGACGCCAGTGTGAAGACTGCTCCAGGCAATAAATTGCGATGGAATCGAGAGCACGAAGAGAATCGGAATGACGCCGAGCCGCCAGGTCACCTCGGGTTTTCCGGCAAGCGCGCCGTTGATGATGAAGCCGAGAAACAGCACTATCTCGAGAGTTACGAGCGCAAGGACCGATGGCGAAAAGGCGCGCCATTCGATATCGACGGCACGGCGCAGCGTCTGCCAGAGAAACAGCGGCTTATAATAGAAATAAAGCTCGAAAGCTTGCCGGGGATATGAGCAGATCACCTTGAACAGCGCGTTCCGCAGCGTCGCTTCATATGCGGGACCGAGCACGCCCTCGGCGAGTTTGCTCGCGGGTTGGTCATGGTTCACGGCAAACCACACGCAGTACCCGTTCGCATCATGCTGCGCCCGGGTGAGCCCCTCCGGCATGACTTTGGTGCAATCGTAAACCTCGCGCAAATTGCCGAATGGCCACTCGGGGTGAAGCGACAAGCTCACGAACGCCCGGTGCCAAACCGCACCGAATACCCGGCCGCGCAGCATATAATCGTAGACGATTGCAACCATGATGGTCTGGGAGACGAGCGCCAAAAGCGCCAGACGGCGCACCTCCCGCCAAAAGATCGAGCGCCGAGCGCGATCCACTCGGGTGGAGCGCCATCGTTCGAACCCCCCGAGTGCCAATAACCCGAGCAGATAGGCGGAGCTGCTGCGCGTGAGGATGGTGAGGAGCAACAGGACGAGTTGCACCGCGCTCAGCCGGGATCTGCTTGAGGACATTTTCGTCGGCTCCTCGCGCAGGTCGAAGTAAAGATGAAGCGCCGGCAGGACGCCGAGCATGCCGAAGAAACGGTTTCCGCCGATCGGCGCTTGATCAAGAACCTCTTGGTCGGAGAGCAGCGGCGTCAACAGCATGACACACAGGGCCGTGAAGGTCAGCGGCACCATGAACAAGCGGCTGTCGTCGAACCGGGCGATGAAGCAGAACGTCGCAATACCCATCAGCAGCAAGAACAGAATCGGAAAGGAAGACAGATGCGGCCCAAACAGGTCTGCCGCGACGCCCATGAACAAGGGCTGCCCGGCGCCGAGCCCATCGTTCGCGAGCGTGTAACCACCGGGCGGGAGATCCCCCCGGCTCGCGACCTCGACCGCGTCGCGCAACGACTGCGGCGTCAGCCCGGTTCGATCGAGCGCGAAAAACACCGCACGGACGCTGCTCTGGTAGATGCCGAGCCGCGTGCCGTAGACCGCATGCGAAATTGCCGCCGGCAAACTGTAGTCGTGTTCGTCGGCCCAGGCGGAAGGATGCTCCTTCACGGCAATGAGTGCAGCGGCCGCATAGAGCAGATACGAGAGGAACGACAGGATCGGTCGCGGCGCAATCATGTAAGCGACCCTTCTCACGCGCCCCAGGCCATGTAAATACCAAGACGGGGTGCCGATGGACCGAAATACCAGTGAACGGCAACAGGTGTACGCGTGGGGGCGTTTGCAGCCGCGCGCGCACGTGATCGTGCCGGCGGCCTTCGCCGATGAGATGGTGGCGGCGATCCGGGCGTCCGACAAACGGCCGCTGCTGTGTCGCGGCCTCGGCCGTTCGTATGGCGATGTTGCCCTCAACGGCGGCGGCTATCTGCTCGATACTGCGCGGGCGGATCATTTTCTTACCGCCGATTGGGAAACCGGCGTGGTGCGCGCGGAAGCGGGCCTCTCATTCGACGCTTTGCTCCGCGTTTGCGTGCCGCGCGGTTGGTTCCTTCCCGTGACTCCCGGGACAAAATTTGTCACGCTTGGCGGCGCCGTCGCAAACGACGTGCATGGCAAGAACCAGGAGAGCGCCGGAACCATCGGCTGCCACGTGCGCCGGATCGGGCTCGCGCGCTCGACCGGCGAGATGCTGGACCTATCTGTTGACTCGCCGCTATTTGCTGCGACCGTCGGCGGACTCGGGCTCACCGGCGTGATCGTCTGGGTCGAGCTGAAACTGCTGCCGATCCGCTCCGCAACGATGGACGTCGAGACCCTCGCGATGGCGCGGCTCGATGATTTTTTCCGCCTTTCGGCCGAGAGCGCCGATTGGCCTTACACTGTCGCCTGGGTGGACAGTCTGGCGCGCGGGCCCTCGCTCGGCCGCGGCCTTTTCATGCGTGGACGCCATGCCGACGCGGGCGCGCTTACGCCCCATGGTCGCAAGCAGATCGCGGTGCCGCACGTCGCGCGCCATCTTCTCAATCGCGGCACGATCGCGCTGTTCAATTATTTCTACCGTACGCGTCCGTGGGCCACGGGCCGCGGGACGATGCACTACGAGCCGTTCTTCTATCCGCTCGATTCGCTTTCAGACTGGAACCGGCTATACGGCCGCCGCGGATTTTTTCAGCATCAGTCGGTCGTGCCCATGAAGAATGCGCCAGAGACGCTGCGTAGCCTGCTCGAGCTGAGCGCCGAAGGCGGCGAGCCGTCATTCCTCACGGTGCTCAAAGTGTTGGGTGATCGTCCATCGCCGGGACTGCTGTCGTTTCCCAAATCCGGCGTCACGCTGGCGCTCGATCTTGCCAACCGCGGTGACGGCACCCGGCGGTTGCTCGATCGCATGACCGATGTGGTGGTCGCGGCCGCGGGCCGGCTTTATCCGGCCAAAGACGCGACCATGTCGGGCGAAGCCTTCCGTGCCGGTTACCCGCAGTGGCGCCAGCTCGAAGAGCAGCGCGATCCGGCGCTCATGTCCGACTTCTGGCGCCGGGTCGCCGCGGACGCCGCATGAGCACGGATCTCGTTGTCATTCTCGGCGCGACCTCCGCGATCGCGCAGGCCTATGCGCGTCGTCGTGCCGCCGCAGGCGTGCGCTTCGTGCTTGCCGGCCGACGAGAAGAGCGGCTCAAGGTCGTTGCGGCGGATCTCGTCACACGCGGCGCGGCTTCTGCCGAGCCCCTGCTGATGGACCTTTCTGCCATCGGCGCGATCGAGAGCGCCGTGGAAACAATCCACGCGCGCTTCGGCCCTCCGCAGGAGATTGTTCTGGCCTACGGGATCTTGGGCGAGCAAACGGTGTTGGAGCGCGATGTTGCCGCCGCCCAAGCGGCGCTGGACGTAAATTTTACCAGCGCCGCGCTGTGGCAGCTGGCCTTTCTCAAGGGCCGCGAGGCCACCCAGCCGCTCACCACAATTGTCATCGGCTCGGTCGCCGGCGACCGCGGTCGCCGGACGAATTTCATTTACGGCGCCGCCAAGGCCGGGATCGACATCTTCGTCCAGGGGCTTGCCCACGCTTACGCGGGCACGCCTGCGCGCTTCGTCCTGGTCAAGCCGGGTTTCGTCGACACGCCGATGACAGCAGGCTTTGTCAAGAGCGGGCCTTTGTGGAGTACGCCCGACCGCGTCGCCACCGATATCGAGCGCGCCGTGCGCCGCGGGGCGCGCGTCGTCTATACGCCGTGGTTCTGGCGGCCGATCATGGCCGTCATCCGCCGCCTGCCGTGGTTCGTGTTCCGGCGGCTGAAGATTTGAATCGTGGCCGCGAGAATCGCCATTACCGGGGCCGCCGGGCTGGTCGGCCAGAATCTGATCCCGCGCCTGGAGGCGCGCGGTTATCGCGACATCGTCGCGATCGACAAGCATCCGGCCAACACCGCCCTGCTGCGCCGGTTGCATCCGGACGTCACGGTCGTCGAGGCGGACCTTGCGGAACCGGGCGCTTGGCAGCAGGCCGTTGCCGCTGTCGACGTCATCGTGATCTGTCACGCGCAGATCGGCGGGCTCGATCGTGCGACGTATGCCCGCAACAATATCGCAGCGACCGAACGGCTGCTCGCGGCCGTGGCGCGACCCGACGTTTATTTGGTCCATGTCAGCTCGTCGGTCGTCAAATCGATGGCCAAGGACGACTACGTCTGGAGCAAGGAGGCGCAGGAGAAGCTGGTTTTGCAGTCGGGCTCTCCGGCCATCGTCTTGCGGCCGACGCTGATGTTCGGGTGGTTCGACCGCAAGCACCTCGGGTGGCTATCGCGATTCATGCAGCGCTCCCCGCTCTTTCCCATTCCCGGGCACGGTCGCTACTTGCGCCAGCCGCTCTACGTGGGCGACTTCTGCGATATCGTGATGGCGTGCATCGAGTGCCGGCCGACCGGCGAATACAACATCACCGGGCTCGAGCCGATCGACTATGTCGATCTCATCCGCGCCGTGAAAGAGGTTTCCGGGGGTTCCGCGCGGATCGTGCCGGTGCCTTATCGGCTGTTCTGGTCGATGCTGTTCGTCTACGGCCTTTTTTCGCGCGACCCGCCGTTCACCACGAAACAGCTCGAAGCGCTGGCGACGCCTGACGTGTTCGAAGTGATCGACTGGCCGGCCCTGTTCGGGGTCAAGCCGACGCCGCTGAAGACCGCGCTGGCCGAAACCTATCGCGATCCGGTCTATTCCCGGATCGCGCTGGAGTTCTAGGTGATGGCGAGCGTGGTGGTGATCGGGGCGGGCGCCATGGGGCTGGCGGCCGGCTACTACGCGCTCAAACGCGGACATCGGGTCACCGTGCTGGAGGCGGCGCCCGAGGCCGGCGGCATGGCGGCGCATTTCGACCTCGGCGGCCTGTCGATCGAGCGCTTTTATCACTTCGTCTGCAAAGCGGACCGGCCGACCTTCGAACTGCTCGATGAACTCGGGCTCGGCGAGCGCATGCGATGGGTCGTCACATCGATGGGCTATTACATCGACGGCCGGCTCGAGCCTTGGGGCGATCCGTTATCGCTCCTGCGCTTTCCCAAGCTGTCGTTCGTTGAGAAGCTGCGCTATGGGGCCATGATGGCCGCCGGCGTGCGTCGCCGCGACGCCGGCTCCCTTGAGCAGGTTTCCGCGAAGGATTGGATCACGCGCTGGTGCGGTGCGCGCGTTTACGAACGGCTGTGGGCGCCGCTATTCAAGCTCAAGTTCTACCAATACGCCGACAACATCTCGGCCGCCTGGATCTGGACCCGCATCAAGCGGATTGGCACGTCGCGACGTTCCATGTTCCAGGAGGAGCTTGGTTACATCGAAGGCGGCTCGGAGACGCTCATCCATGCGCTGGTCGATGCCATCCGCAAACGCGGCGGAGAGGTTCGTCTCGGTACCGCCGCGAGCCGGGTGGCGGTGGAAGGGGGTCGGGTGACCGGGGTCATCGCGGGCGAGGAGATCTTTCCGGCCGACGCGGTGATCAGCACCGTACCGACGCCACTCGTCGAGCGCCTGGTGCCTGACCTGCCGGCCGCCGATCTCGCGCGCTACCGCGCGATCGTCAACATCGGCGTGGTGTGCGTCGTGTTCCGGCTCAAGCGTTCGGTCAGCCCGAACTTCTGGATCAACATTTCCGACGAGCGCTTTGAAATCCCGGGTATCGTCGAGTTTTCGAACCTGCGGCCGACCGGCGACACGGTCGTCTATGTTCCGTACTACATGCCGGTGAGCCATCCGAAATTCGCCCGCAGCGACGCGTTGTTCCGAGCCGAGGCCTTCGGCTATCTCAAGCTGATCAATCCTGCACTCGGCGAGGGCGATGTGATCGCGTGCCATGTGGGGCGCCTGCGTCACGCCCAGCCGGTGTGCCCGCCGGGTTTTGCCGCCATGCTGCCGCCGATTGAGAGTGCGATTGCCGGCCTGCAAATCGCCGATACGTGCTTTTATTATCCCGAGGACCGCGGCATCGCCGAAAGCGTGCGCCTGGGCAAGGCGATGGTCGAGCGGATCGCCGCCTGATGTCGCTTCGGCGCGTCATCTCGCTCTACGTCTCGCGCCAGTTCGGGTGGTTTCTGCTCGCCGGCGGAATCGCCGCCCTCGCGAATTGGCTCAGCCGGTTCGTATTCAACTTGTTCATGACCTATGGGGAGGCCATCGCCGCGGCCTTTGCAGTCGGGATGGCAGTCGCCTTCGTGCTCAACAAGCGCTACGTGTTCCCCTACAGCCGGCGTCCGCTTGTGGCGGAAATGAGTTATTTCGTGTTGTTCAACCTCGTGGCCTTCCCGGTCGTGTGGGCGATCGCCTATCTGCTCGGCGAACGGATTCTGCCCGGCGTCTTGCCGCGGCAGTTCGCGTTGGCATTCGGTCACGGCTGCGCGGTGGCGGTTCCGGCCCTGGTAAATTTCGTGCTACACAAGTCGATCACTTTCCGCGGCGCGTGACGCGATCGTCCCACCCGATGCCCGATCTTTCCAAGCTCTACCGGTTCCGCTTTCGTGAAGCCGACCGGCCCGGCAAAATGCGTATCTGGAAAGTGCTGTGCGCGCGGTTTTTCCAGCCGCTCATCGGGGAAGATCAAATCATCGTCGATCTCGCCTGCGGCTATGGCGAGTTCATCAACAACATCCGCGGCAGGAAGAAATACGCGGTCGACGTCAATCCGGACGCACGCGCTCACCTGGCAACCGACGTCGAGTTCTGCCTGGCGCGGGCGGATGCGGTGACTGCCATTGGCGACGCCGAGGTCGACGTCGTGTTCGCGTCGAACTTCCTCGAGCATCTGCGCACCAAAGACGAGTGTGATCGGGTATTTGTCGAGGTGCGGCGCATCCTGCGGCCCGGCGGCCGCTTCGTGATCATGGGGCCAAATATTCGCTATCTCGCGGCGGAATACTGGGACTTTTACGATCATTACCTGCCGCTTTCGCATTTATCGCTGGAAGAGGGGCTGGTGCAATCCGATTTCGAAATCGACCGAATCATCCCGCGTTTTCTTCCCTACACCACGCGCGCGCGTCTGCCGCAGCATCCGCGTTTGGTTTCGCTCTACCTGGCAGTTCCGTTCGCGTGGCGTTTCCTGGGCAAGCAATTTCTCGTCGTGTCGCGCAAGCCCGCAACCGTGATCACACAGCCAAGATGAAGGCGGCGATCACCGCCGCGCCCAGAACGAGGCTCGCGGGGTCCCTCAGCGCGAAGATAACGGGGTCGTCGTGCAGTTCCCGGCGGTGGCTGAGCACCCAGACGCGCATGAGCCAGATCAGCATGGCCGCGGGAACGACATAGAGCCATCCCTGGCGGGGATAGAATCCGGACGGCGCCGCGTCATTGGCGAGGTAGAGCAGCATGATGAGGACCGAGGTCAGAGCGGCGCCGACGCCGAACGTCAGGGTCAACGGCCAGTCGTCGCCGTGAAAACCGCGTCCGGCGACGGCCCCCGCGCCGGAAAATGCCACCTGCCTGATCTCGCAATGGCGCTTGGCAAGCGCGAGCGAGAGGAAGAAGGCCATGGAAAACGACAGCAGCCAGGGCGACTGGCCGATCCCAGTGACGGCACCGCCCGCCGCGATCCGCAGGGTCAGCATGGTGGCGATCGCCGCAACGTCGATGAGCGCGAGTTTCTTGAGCCAGAGCGAATAGCCGACGGTCAGCAGGAAATAGACGAGCAGCAGCACGGCAAAGTCGCGCGACAGCGCGATCGCGGCGGCGAACGCGACGATGATCATCGCGATCGCAACGGTGATGCCGGTGCGCCGCGAGATGCGGCCGCTCGCGAGCGGCCGATGCCGTTTCGATTCATGCTGCCGATCGGCGTCGAGATCGGCGATGTCGTTGATCAGGTAGCCGGCGGAAACGAGCACGCCCAGAATCAAGAACGCGGCGCCGGCGGCAAGCACCTTCGCCTGCTCGACATAAGCATGACCGAGCAGGACCGGAACAAACACGAACAGGTTCTTCGACCAGTGATGCAGCCGAAGTGCCTGCAGCCACGTGGTCATCGGTTTAATCAACGCTCGGAAGCCTCCGTCAGGTCGCGCAGGTACTGGCCGTAGCCGCTCTTGTCGAGGGAGGCTGCGAGCTTGAGCAAATCCTCGCGCGTGATGAACCCCATCCGGTAGGCGACTTCCTCGGGGCAGGCGATCTTCATGCCCTGGCGCTCCTCAAGCGTGTGCACGAAAGTCCCCGCGTCGATCAGCGCGTCGAAGGTGCCGGTGTCGAGCCAGGCAAAGCCGCGCCCCATCAATTCGACGTGGAGCGTTCCCGCCGTGAGGTAGCGCATGTTCAGGTCGGTGATTTCGAGTTCGCCGCGCGCCGATGGCCGCACTTTGCTCGCGTGGCGCACCACGTCCGTGTCGTAGAAATAAAGCCCGGTCACCGCCCAGCGTGAGGCCGGGTTCGCCGGCTTCTCGGCGATGGTGAGCGCGCGCCCGGCGGAATCGAAGCTGACGACGCCGTAGCGTTCCGGATCGCGCACCTGGTAGGCGAATATGGTGGCGCCAGTCGAGCGCGCGGCAGCGCGCTTAAGGATTTCCGGCAGGCCGTGGCCGAAAAATACGTTATCGCCGAGCACCAGCGCGACCCGGTCCGCGCCGATGAAATCCGCACCGATCAGGAATGCCTGGGCGAGTCCCTCGGGCCGGGGCTGCACCGCGTAGGAGAGGCGAATGCCCCACTGGGTGCCGTCGCCGAGCAAGCGCTCGAATTGCTCGCGGTCCTCCGGCGTGGTGATGACGAGAATGTCGCGAATGCCCGCCAGCATCAGGGTCGACAGCGGGTAATAAACCATCGGCTTGTCGTAAACCGGGAGCAACTGTTTGCTCAGCGCGCGGGTGATCGGATAAAGCCGCGTGCCGCTGCCCCCGGCGAGCACGATACCTTTCATGCTTGCGCCTCCACCGGAGCCGAGGCGAGTTCGTCCAAACAGCGCTCCAGGGAATGTTGCCACGGCGGCAAGCGCAGCCCGAACACGCGCGCGCTCTTGCTGCAGTCGAGCCGCGAGTTCGCCGGGCGCTGTGCCGCCGTTGGGTATTGCGCGGTCGTGATCGGCGCGAGCCCGGGCACGCGATGGCCGCGCCGCCCCCAGCCGGCGAAGATAGCGCCAGCGAAGCCATGCCACGTGGTCTCACCTGCGCCGGTCAGATGGTAGACGCCGCCGGCGTCATCCATCCGTCGGGTGGTCAGTCGCTCGGCGAGATCGAGGATCGCGGCCGCTAGGTCGGGAGCGGCGGTCGGCGCGCCGTGCTGGTCGTCGACCACCGGGACCATATCGCGCGTGGCCGCGAGTCCCAGCATGGTGGTCAGGAAGTTCTGGCCGAACGGGCTATAAACCCAGGAGGTGCGCAGGATGACCCCGGCGGGGCAGGCACCGCGTACCGCGGCCTCGCCTTCGAGTTTCGAGCGTCCGTAGGCGCCGAGCGGGCAGGGGGCATCCTCCTCGCGGTAGGGCGCGTCCTTGCGGCCGTCGAACACGTAATCGGTCGAGATGTGGAGGAACGGCACCCCCCGGCCGGCCGCGGCAGCCGCCAGGGCGCCAGCGCCGTCCCGGTTGACCGCCATGGCAAGCTCTGGCTCCGACTCTGCCTTATCGACCGCCGTGTAGGCGGCCGCGTTGACGATCGCGCGTGGCGCATGGGCGGCGACGACCCGCGCGACCAATTCCGGCTTGCCAAGGTCAAGTTCCGGCCGTCCCAGGGCGACGAGCGCACTGCCGCGCCGCCCCGCCTCTTCGGCGAGGCATCGGGCCAGCTGGCCCGTTTTGCCGGCCACCAGGATCGGTTGTCCGGACATCGCGGCTTACTGGGCGGGTTCGAGCAGGCCGAGGCGCTCGCCGCCGTAGACCCGCGCCTGCACGGGTTCCCACCACGCGCGGTTCTCCAGGTACCATTGCACCGTTTGCTCGAGACCGGCCTCGAAATGCCGGCTGGGTTTCCAGCCAAGTTCGCGGCGCGCTTTGGTGGCATCGATGGCGTAGCGCTGATCGTGCCCCGGCCGGTCGGTCACGAAGGTGATCAGTTTCCGGCGCGGCTGCGCCGCCGGCCGGAGGCGGTCGAGCGCCGTGCAGATGTGCTCGACCACGGCCAGGTTGGTACGCTCGCTCTCGCCGCCGAAATTGTAGCGCTCGCCTGGTCGCCCGCGCTCGACGATCGCGATCAGGCCTGCCGCATGGTCCTCGACGTGAAGCCAGTCACGCACGTTCGAGCCGTCGCCGTAGACCGGCAACGCCTCGGCTGCCAGGGCCTTGAGAATGGTGAGCGGGATCAGCTTTTCGGGAAATTGCCGCGGCCCGTAGTTATTCGAACAGTTCGACAGCATGACCGGAAGCCCGTAGGTGCGATGCCACGCCTGGGCGAGGTGATCGGAGGCCGCCTTGCTCGCGGAATAGGGGGAACTCGGGCGATAGGGTGTGTCCTCATGGAAAAGGCCTTCGGGGCCGAGCGAGCCGTAGACCTCATCGGTCGACACGTGGACGAAGCGGAAAGCCGCGCGCGCCGGTGTCGCGAGCCCGGCCCAATACTGCCGGGCGGCTTCCAACAGGTGATAAGTGCCGCTGATGTTTGTATCGATGAAGGGCGCAGTGCCGGTGATCGAACGATCGACATGGCTCTCGGCCGCGAGATGCAGCACGGCGGAGGGCTGGTATTTCGCCAGCACTACGTCCATAGCGGCGCGGTCGCAAATGTCGCCGCGTTCAAAAGCGTAGTGCGGATCATGCGCAAGGGTTTCGAGCGAGCGCGGGTTGGCCGCGTAGGTGAGCTTATCGACATTGACGACGGTTGCGCCGCGCTTGACGAGCGCATGGCACACCGCCGAGCCGATGAAACCTGCTCCTCCGGTGACCAGAACGCGCATCACCCGTGTTCCTGCTCAATCGAAATAAGCCGGCGCATCGCGCAACGGCGGAAGTGCGGCGTCCTTGGCGGACAGGATTGCCGCGTTCGGCTCGACCGGCCACGGAATTGCGAGGGCCGGATCCGCCCAGGCGATGCCGCGCTCGTGCTCGGCCGAATAGACCGCGTCCACCTTGTAAAGCACCGTCGTGTGCGGCTCCAGGGTGCAAAAGCCGTGGGCAAAGCCCGCCGGCACAAACAGCTGGTCGCCGGTGGCCGCGGCAAGTTCCACGGTCGCGTGGTGGGCGTAGTGCGGCGAGGAGCGGCGCAGGTCAATGCAAACGTCGAAAATGCGCCCGGTAAGCACGCGGATCAGCTTTGCCTGGGCGAACGGCGGAATTTGGAAATGCATGCCGCGCACGGTCCCGGGCGCGTGCGAGAGCGATTCGTTATCCTGCACGAAGTCATGCGGAATGCCGGCGGCGGCGAAATCGCCGCGCACGTAGGTCTCGGCGAAATAGCCACGTTGATCGCGAAAGCGCTGCGCGGCGATCAGTTTGATTTCGGGGAGCGCCAGGGAACGAACGGTCAGTTTCATCGCGGCGGGCCTTTAGCGAGGCGCTTCCTACCCGCAAACGGCGCGCCTGTGCAATCGCGGCCCCTCCGTTCCCGTTAACCTCTTTTCCCTCGATTGATGCACCAGGCTATGTACAAGTTTTCGCTTGGCGCATGTTCTTGTCGGCGAACTGGTGCCACTCGCCGGAACATGCGCTCGGGAGACTTCATGAAGCCGCGTGCGGATACGGCGCTGATCCTGGGCGCCTCGGGGCAGGACGGCGCCTATGTGGCCGACCTCTTGCTCAAGCGCGGCCTCGCGGTGCACGGGACCTCGCGCGACAAGGAGATTTCCAGCTTCGCCAACCTGCGCGCGCTCGCCATCCACGATAAGATGACGTTGCACTCCGCGGTGGTGAGCGATTTTCGCAGCGTCGTCGAGGTGCTCAAGGCGGTCGAGCCGCACTATATTTTCAATCTCGCCGCCCAATCCTCGGTGGGACTTTCGTTCGCGCAACCGGTCGAGACCATCGACAGCATCATGCATGGCACCATCAACGTGATGGAGGCGATGCGGTTCCTTGGGCTCGAGGCGCGGTTCTACAACGCCGCTTCGAGCGAGTGCTTCGGCAACACGACGCCGGAAACTCCTGCCGACGAGACGACGCCGTTCCGCCCGCGCAGCCCTTACGCCGTGGGCAAGGCGGCCTCGTTCTGGGCCGTCGCCAATTACCGCGAGGCCTACGAGCTGTTCGCCTGCTCGGGTCTTCTGTTCAATCACGAGTCCCCTTTCCGCCCGACCCGTTACGTGACGCAGAAAATCGTGCGCGGCGCCATGGACGTGGCGACAGGCCAAGCGCGCACGCTCGAACTCGGCAGCCTCGATCTCGCGCGCGATTGGGGTTGGGCACCGGAATTTGCCGACGCCATGGTGCGGATCATCGAATACGGCGCCCCCGAGGATTTCGTCGTGGCGACCGGCGAAACCAACACGCTCGAGGCGTTCGTGGCCGCGGCCTTCGCCTGTTTCAAGCTCGACTGGCGCGAGCACGTGGTGCGCAACGACGCCTTCCTCCGGCCGAGCGACATCGCCTATTCGAGCGGCGATCCCGGGAAGGCGGAACGCCTGCTAGGGTGGAAGGCTACAAAGAAGATGCACGATGTGGTAGCGCTGCTGGTCGATGCGGAACGCAAGCGGCGCCAAGTGGGAGAATGATCTCTACGTGTCCTCTTCCAGCCCCAGGTCGGATAAATGCCGTCGCAAGTCCATGCTGTCGTGTAGAATGCGTACTATTTCGATGTTGCGCTTGGCTTCCGCCCGAAAGAGCAACAAGTGGCGTCCGCGTCGTCCATGCCGAGCGACATGGAGCGTATAAAGGCCCTTTCCAAGCTCGTCGCGTTTTCTGGCGCCTGGCACATCCGGTCCGACGGCAAGCTCGTGCATGGATTGCACGAGGGTTGTTCGATAGTTCTTGGCTTGTTGGGCGCCGAAATTTTCGGCTGTCCAGTGCAGAATGCTGAGGAGATCACGCTCCGCGTGCGCGCCGAGTCGTACGCGCCAACGCTGCGCGGGCATGCGTTCTATTTAGCGGCCTTTGCAATAATCGGATCTGAGATTTTGTTAATGTAATCTTCGAGATCAGCGAAGTCGTCGAATTCCTTGTACTCGCCGCGGTCAAGCGCGCCAAGACCGAGGCGAGCCGCTTCCCGCAATGCTTCTAACTTCCTTTTCTCGTGAGCTTCACGACGGGTAAGTAAGCGTAGACCCTCACGCAGCACTTCGCTGGCGTTTTGATACTGGCCCGATCCAACGAGGTTTTCGATGATTTCTTCCTGCTGATCAGTCAGTACGACATTTCGCGTAGGCATCGCGGTTTCCCTCCGATTTACGGCAAGATACTCCCGATGGCATAATATGCCAATAGGCGGGCGCCGAAAATCTCACCGGCCCTGGTAGGGGGGCGTGCGCACCACGAGGCCATCGAGCGCCGGCTCGACCTTGATCTGGCAGGAGAGGCGCGAGGTCGGCTTGGCGTCGAAGGCGAAGTCGAGCATGTCCTCTTCCTCCGGCGAGCGCTTAGGCAAGCGCTCGAACCACGCCTCGTCCACATACACGTGGCAGGTCGCGCACGAGCAGGCGCCGCCGCATTCGGCGACGATGCCGGTGATGCCGTTGCGGATCGCGGTCTCCATCACGGTCGATCCGACCTCGGCCTCGACCTGATGGGTGGTGCCGTCGTGCTCGATATAGGTGATCTGCGGCATCGGACCTGTCGCGCGCTCGGATTCGCGGCCTGCAATATAGTGCATGTCGCGCGCAAAGCCATCGCTCGGGTTGGGCGCTTGCCGTCGCCGCAACTTGGTCGCCATTCCCCTAATATGTGCCACGCTCGCACGCGGGCGGACGCATAGACTCCGTCCCATTTCTCGCAGGGAAATCACAGTGCCGGATCGTAGCGAGGCGGGCAGCAGGTATAACGCCGCGGCCGAATTGATCGATGCCGCGATCGCGCGCGGTTGTGGCGACAAGGTTGCGTTTTGCGACGGCGAGCGCTCGCTCACGTATGGGCGACTGCGCGAACGTACTTGGCGCATGGCGGCGGCTTTCGCTTCGCTCGGGCTCAAGCCGGAAAACCGGATCGCGCTGCTGCTACACGATAGCGTGGATTTTCCCGTCGCGTTCTGGGGCGCGGTGCGCGCCGGCATGATCGCGGTGCCGTTCAACACCTTCCTTTCCGTCGAGCAATACGCCTATAGGCTCGCCGACAGCCGGGCGCAGGCGCTCGTGGCCGCGCCGCCGCTCGCCCGAGCGCTCGCGCCGATCCTCGACCGTGCTCTGCACCTGCGTGCACTTGTCCTCGCGGGCGCAAGCACCGACGACAAAGCGGCCTTCGCGTCGCGCAACGTGCATCTTTTCGACGAGCTGCTCGCGCGGCAACCGGCGCAGCCGTTCACCGCAGAGACCGTTGCCGACGAAGTCGCCTTCTGGCTCTACACGTCGGGCTCAACCGGCGCGCCCAAGGCGGTCAAACACATCCACGCGAGCCCGATGGCGACCGCCCGGCTTTTCGGGCAGGGCGTGCTCGGCATCGGCGGCGATGACGTCATCTTTTCCGCGGCCAAGCTGTTCTTCGCCTATGGCCTTGGCAACGCCATGACCTTTCCGCTCTCGGCTGGCGCGACGGCGGTGCTGCTGCACGACCGGCCGACGCCTGAACGGGTGTTCGCCGTCATGCGCGAACATCGGCCCACTGTTTTCTTCGGCGTGCCCTCGCTCTACGCCGCACTCCTCGCGCATCCGGAGTTGCGCGCGGGCATGGGCTCGGATCGGCTGCGCCTGTGCGTCTCGGCCGGCGAGGCGCTGCCGGCGCGCCTGGGCGAGCGTTGGCGCGAGACGGTTGGCGTCGACATTCTTGACGGCATTGGCTCGACCGAAATGCTGCAGACGTTCGTGAGCAATCGGCCGGGCGACTTGCGTTATGGTTCAACCGGCAAGCCCGTCCCCGGCTACGACGTGAAAATCGTCGACGAGCACGATGTTGAGATAGGCGAGGGCGAGACCGGCGAACTGCTGGTACGCGGCCCCTCCGCAGGCGAGGGTTACTGGAACCAGCGGGCAAAGAGCCGGATCACCTTCCAGGGCGAATGGACGCGCACCGGCGACCGCTTCCAGCGCGATCGCGACGGCTATTATCACTACTGCGGCCGCAGCGACGATATGTTCAAGGTCAGCGGCATGTGGGTCTCGCCGTTCGACGTCGAGGCGGCGCTCGTTTCGCATGAGGCCGTGCGGGAAGCCGCCGTCATCGGCAAACAAGACGCGGATGGATTGATCAAGCCGAAGGCATTCATCGTGCTGCGCGATGGCTACGCCGCGGACGAGCGCCTGTTCGCGGCGTTGCGCGCGCACGTGAAGGCGTCCGCGGGGACGTGGAAACATCCGCGCTGGGTCGAGGTGTGCACCGATCTGCCGCGCACGCCGACCGGCAAGATCCAGCGGTTCATGCTGCGGGACCAGGAATCAGGGATCAGCGATCAGGCATCAGGCCGTAGCCAATCCTGATCCCTGATCCCGGATTTCTGATCCCTGCGCCCATAGGCGCGCAACGAGCCGGCGTGCGAGCACGCCGGCGACGCGACGCCGGTAATGGCCGGGCGTGAAGGTCGTCTTCATCGCCATGATCTGGTCGCGCACCAGGGCATCGAGGCCGGCGAGCACGCGTTCATCCAACGGGCTGCCGCATAAGGCCGCCGTGCCCTCGAGCAGAACCGGGCGCGGGTTCGTGCCGGTGAAGGCGACGCGTAGATCGGCGAGCGCGTCGTCGTCGCGGGTGAGCGCCACCGCGACACCGGCGACCGGATATTCGATCGAGCGGCGGATGCGGATTTTGTCGTACCCCGAGCGCAGGCGCGGCGTGTGCTTGGCGCGCACTGCGATCACGATCTCGTCCGGCGCCAGCGCCAAGTAGTTCTTGCCGTCGCCGCTCGCCGTGTCGTGGCGTGCGTGGCCGATGTAGAAGTCGGCGAGCGGCAGCGTGCGCCGGCCGCCGGGGCCGGCGAGGTCGATCTGCGCGCCGAGCACCAGCAGGGCCGGTGCGAGATCGCCGCTGAAGGTCGCGAAGCACACGCCGTGGCTCTTCGGCGCTACGTAACAAACATCCCCGGTGGTCTTTAGGCAATGATTGTTGGCGGCACGCCACCACGTGCTTTGATTGTAGAAGATGCAACGCGTGTCGAGGCAGAGATTGCCGCCAACCGTGCCCATGTTGCGCTGGGTCGGGCCGGCGACGCCGTGCGCGGCCTGCGCCACTGTAGGATAGTTGGTGACGACGCCGGGATGTGCTGCAACATCGACGAGCGTTGCCGAAGCGCCGATCTCGAGCCGCTGCTCGTCGGCCGAAATTTGCGTGAGTTCGCTCACGCCCGTCATATCGAGCAGCACCGGCGGTGCGACGATGCCGCGGCGGATGTTCACCAACAGGTCGGTGCCGCCGCCAATGAGCTGGCTTCCCGGGTGAGCGGTGCGCGCCGCGAGCGCTTCGCCCAGCGTGCGCGGCCGCAGTAATTGGAACTCGGGCAGCGCGTCCATCACTCGCCACCGTTGCCGCGCGCGCGCCGGCGCTTCTCCAGCGCGGCAAACACGCGGTCCGGCGTCACCGGCAGATCGTTGAAGCGGACGCCGATCGCGTCGGCGATCGCATTGGTGAGTGCGGGGAGGAACGCGGCGAGCGAGCCTTCGCCCGCCTCCTTAGCACCGAACGGGCCGTGCGGATCGTTGCTCTCGACGATGCCGACTTCGATCGGCGGCGAGTCGAAAATAGTCGGCACGCGATAGTCGAGCATGTTGGCGGTGACCAGCAGGCCGTCGTGATAGGCGGCCTCCTCGCTCATCGCTTGGCCCATGCCCATCCATACCGACCCCTGCACCTGGCCTTCGACGGTGAGCCGGTTGAGCGCCTTGCCGCAGTCGTGCGCGACCCACACCTTGTCGACGCTCACGACGCCGGTGTCTTCGTCGACGCTCACCTCGACCACCTGCGCCGAGTAGCTGTAGCCCATGGCGCCGCCGATCGCGGCGCCGCGATATTTCTTGCCGCCGTGCGACTCCGGGATGGTCGAATAATTTCCCGTCACCGTGATGGTGCCGGCTTCGGCAAGCGCCGCAGTGACCACCTCCTGGAACGAGAGCCCTTTATCCTGCGCGCCGGCCCGATAGACCTCACCCAGGCACTCGATGTCGCCCGGCGCCGCGTCAAGCTTGCGCGCCGCTGCCGCGATCAGCATGCCTTTTAAATTCTGTGCCGCTTCGATCGCCGCGTTGCCGACCATGAAGGTGACGCGCGAGGAATAGGAGCCGTTGTCCTTTGGCACCACGTCGCTGTCGCCGCTGACGATGCGGATGCGGGAAATGTCGAGCCCGAGCACCTCGGCGACAGTCTGCACCAGCACGGTCGAGGAGCCCTGGCCGATTTCGGCGGCGCCGGTGAGCAGCACGATCGAACCGTCGAAATCGAGCTTGAGCTTGACCGTCGCGTGCGGCTCGCCGGTCCAGTTGACCGGCTTCGAGGCGCCGCTGATGTAGTGCGAGCACGCCATGCCGAGGCCCTTGCCGCGCGCAAGCTTTCCCTGGCGCGCGCGCCAGCCGCTCGCCGTCTCGACCCAGTCGAGGCATTGCGGCAGGCCGTAGCTGTTCACCATCAGGTCGTTGTCGGTGAACGTCGGGGCGGTAAGCAGATTCGCGCGCCGCACCGCAAACGGATCAAGATTAAGTTCGCGCGCCATCTGGTCGAGCAGGCTTTCGAAGGCGAAGCGCACGTCGACGGTGCCGTGGCCGCGGAAGGCGCCGCACGGCGGCGTATTGGTGAGTACGCGGCGGCCGATGTATTTGACATTGTGCAGATCGTAGATCGCGTAGAGCATCGAACCGGAATAGAGAATCGTGACGACGCCGTAGCCGCTGTGGGCTCCGCCGCGCTGGTCGCATTCGCATTCGACCGCAGTGATGCGGCCGTCCCGCCGCAGGCCGATCTTGAGCCTGATGTCGGTCTCCGGCCGGCCGCGGTGCGTGATGAAGGTTTCCTCGCGAGTGATCACGGTGCGCACGCTGCCGCCGGCCTTGCGCGCGAGCAACGCCGTGATCAGCTCGACGTTGAGGGCCTCGGTGCGGCAGCCGAAGCCGCCGCCAACGTGCGGCTTGATCACGCGGACGCGCGACATGTCCATGTCGAGGATTTGCGCCAGCATCAGGTGCACGTAGTAGGGCACCTGGGTCGAGGCATGGACCGTGATGCGCTCGCGCTCGGCGTCATATTCGGCGAGCGCCGCGTGCATCTCCATCTGGTTCTGGCACACCTCGGCGCAGTTGTAGCTCGCCTCGCGCACCAGATCGGCCTGCGCGAAGCCGTCCTCGACGGTGCCCAGTTCGAACAGCACGTCGCGTTCGATGTTGCCGGGACGGCGCGGGTGAAGCGCGACGGCGTCGGGCGCGAGCGCCGCCGCCGCCGTGTAGTAGGCGGGCAGTTCGCGCACTTTCATGCGGATGAGTTCGATTGCCTTGCGCGCGGTGGCGTCGTCGACCGCTGCCACCGCTGCCACCGGCTCGCCCTTGTAGCGCACCTTGTCGCGCGCGAGCGGATGCTCGCTGCGCGCGATCGGCAGCACCCCGAAGGCCTTGTCGCAGTCGGAGCCGGTGACGATCGCCTTGACCCCAGGAAGCTTTCGCGCCTCCGACACGTCGACGTCGAGAATCTCGGCGTGCGAATTGGAGCTGCGAAGGATGCGCCCGGCGAGCATTCCGGGCGCGATCAGGTCGGCGGTGTACTTGGCACGGCCGGAAACCTTCTCCGGGCCGTCCACCAGCGGCACGTAGCTTCCGATGTTGCGCGCCGGCGCGATATCGTTCGCAGCATCGTTCACGGCGGCGCTCCGCGCGCGTGCAGGTCGGCAGCGTATTTGACCGCCTCGACGAT
>JAFAUQ010000138.1 GCA_019243195.1 Hyphomicrobiales bacterium | reverse complement strand
AGCGTCGAGCGGACCACCTCGTTATAGCGGATCTTCACGGGCGGCTTTGCCTGCGCGAACGCCCGCGACAGCGGCACTGTGAGAGAGCCGACCGCGGCCAGGCCGCCTCCAACGACACGACGGCGATCGAGCATGGGGATCCTCATGATGGCGCGACGGCAATGCGGGGAAGCTACAGACACTGTGCCACATGCTTCGGGCTGACGCGAGCATAGAGAGGACTGCTAGCCAGCGTCAGGATAACAGTAAGGGCATGCTTCCTCCGCATTGCGGCCGAGTGGGTCCCAGTCCGGCAGCGTGGCCCATATCGTTTCACCCGCCGCCTGCGCCTCGGCGCGCAATTCGGAAAAATCGACTCCGGGAATGATGCCGTTTTCCATGCATACCTTGCCGTCGACAATCACGGTGTCGACGTCATCTCCGACACCGCATTCGATGAGGCTCTTGACCGGATCGCGCACCGGCCCATAGCGCAACGTACCGCGGCCGGAGAGGTCGATGATGACGATGTCTGCCAGCGCGCCCGGAGAAAGTCGTCCAAGGTCATCACGCCCGACCGATCTGGCGCCGCCCAGCGTGGCAGCTTCGAACACCTCGCCAGCCGAGGCGGCGAAGTATGAGTGGCTCATGACCTTACCCATGTAACAAGCCGTGCGCATGTTCATGATCATGTCGCGCGGATAGGTGTCTGAGCCGATCGAGATATTCACGCCTGCGTCGCGATACGATTTCCAGTTATCGAGCACCCGCGCGCGGCGCACAATATTGATCGGACAATGCGAGATCGTGGCGCCGGAGCGGCCCATGAGTTCGAGATCGCGCGGCAGCGCGTAGTTGAGATTGGGGTTGTCAGCGATGAAATTGCCGTGGCCGATATTGAGCGTCTGCCGCAGCAGGCCAAGATCGTCGAGAAGTTCTATCGGTGTCTTCATGTACTCGCGCACGGTGTCGTGAAATTCGAGCACACTGTAGGCGGCGTGCGTCGCTATCGGCAGTCTGTGTTCGTCGGCAGCCTCGCGGGTACGCCGCAGCAACTCCATGCTTGACGTCTCGACCTCACGCGGCACCAGAATGCCACGCACCCGGCCTTGCGCCGCGCCGTCATGCTTCTCTATCCACTCAAGCGCCGTCTTCAGTCCGCTCAAACCCATCTCGTCGTTGCGGACACGCTTGAGCCGGCCCAGCTCGTCGCCGACCCAGCGGCCGCAATCGTAGCCGGGCGCCAGATAGGCGCGGGTGCCGAGTCTGGAAACTTCGGCAAGCAGGGCGTCCTGCACGCCAAGCTGGCTGCCGAACTCGATCATGGTGGTAACGCCATTGCGGAGCAGTTCGGCGACGGTGAAGACAGCGTTAAGCGCGAAGGCACCCGCGTCGCCCGCATCGCCGTGCTTGAGATAGCGTGGATCGCCCTTAACCACCTTGCCTTCCTTTGGCACGCTGATCTCAAGGAAAGGCTGGCCGTAGAACATCGGCCGCCCGGTATCAGTGATCAGGCGGTGCGACGCGCGGTGGCCGGTATGAACGTGGGTATCGATGAAGCCGGGAGCAACCAGTTTGCCGGCTGCATCAATGATCCTGTCCACCGGACCTTCGAAAGACTTGCCGACATGGACGATCTTGTTGCCCTCGTAGACGACGACGCCGTCGTGCAGGAGGCCATGGCGGCCGGCGTGATGGGCGACAATCCAACTTGCTTCAATTGACGTGCGCACGTGGATCTCCGTGAGATAATCGTTCTATCGGCAGCACGCGCTCGGTGCAGGCTCGCTATGCCGGCACATGCAGGACGAGGTGATCGGCACATCGGTGAGCGCAAGCGCGCGCGTTAGTTTGGCGCGTATTGCCGCCAACTCGTCGTGCTCGCCTCGTCTCTGCAGGCACTCGGCAAGTCCATGCAGCGACCAGACATTGTCTGGATGCTGGGCGCAGCGTTGAATTTTCCCGGTCAGGCCGAGATCGTCGCGATAGATCTCCTCGGCCTCCTCGCAATGGCCCCGCGCGAGAAGCAGGGCGGCCAGTGCGTGCCGGGGCGGGTGCATCCAAGCCCACGGCTCGATGTACTCGAGGCTGTCGTCGCGGCTGACGCTTTCTCGTAAGTCCTCGTATGCGCGGTCGTGATTGCCCTTATGATATTCCAATTCGCCATCGAGCATCTTCTCGCCGACTGCCAGGATGCGGTGCGCCGGATTGTTGAAGAATCTCCGCTCTTGCGGGATCCGGCCGAGCGCCTCGTGAAAACGCCTGCGTTCCTCGTCGGCTTCGGGAAAATTCTTCAGGAAAGCCTGGGATATGCCTTTCGCATAGTGGTGCATTGCCGTCGTGACCGGATACAAATCAGCGTCATCGGGCAGCGGCGTGTCGATGATCTCTCGCCAGCGGCCGAAGCGCACCATCACGTGCATTTTCGTCGAGTAATAGCCTTCCAGGCTCATTGCGAACTTGGGGCGGCCCCGAGCCGACAAAACCTCCCGCGTGAGCAGCGTGCAAATCTTGTCAGCCGCGTCCATCGAATCCTGGTACCGGCCAAGCAACATGCACGTATGCATCATCAGATGAAGATCGTGACAGCAGGCGACCGTGTAGAAAGTGAGTGGCCCTGCATAAGCCAGGTACTTGTCGTTCGCCGCGATAGCCTTCTGGCTCGACTGCCGTGCCCGCCAGTAATCTCCGCACAGGATGTAGATGTGGCCCGGCATGTGATTGAGGTGGCCGGAGTCAGGACACATGTCCGTTAGAAGGTCCGCAGAGCGGCTGGCTCGCTCGGGAAAGTTCGACATTTCCAGAGCATGGATGTGCAGGTGCAAGATCGCCGGATGCGGCGCTTGGCCCTGCTGGTCCGTCAACGCGACCGAGCGCTCACATACATCCAACGCTTCCAGGATATCCGCACCCTTCGCCGGTTGACCGGTCTTGACGTCCCACAAGCGTCGCTGTGTGCGAGTAATCAGGGCTTCGACGAGGAGAGCCGCTACGTCATGATCAAGCGGATGGCTGAAATGAACCCTGCGCAATTCCGCCGCGTAGGCATCGTCCCAGCGGTCATACTCGGTTGGCGAGACCGCATGCGGCTGTTGAAAGCGGCGGGCCAGTGCCTCTACGAGCCAATTCTCGAGCGCTGTCGCGCGATGCGAAAACGATCGCGCTCTTTGCAGGTGCTCATAAGCGACTTTGGCACGGCCGGCGGCCTCCTGCTCGCCCATCTCGCGCCACGTGAGATTGTAGAAAGGGCTCGACCCATAGGCGACGCCCCAATGCGCCATCACACATTCAGGATCGAACTTGAGCGCCTTTTCGAAGCACTTTCGTCCTTCTCCAAAATTGAAGCCGAAGCACCAATTGAAACCCAGATCAAACAAGCGTTGCGCTTCCGCCGAATGGGTTGATACGGGCCGCGTGTGTTGTCCTAGATTAAAACCCTCCATCGGCGTGGCCGCCATCTCAGAAACCGACATTCTGACAGTCGCTTGACACAGGACCTTCAATCTTGTTGGCTCGTCACCGCCCGGAAAAAGTCAGATAGCATTCCGCAAGGAGGATTGGCGATGACCCGACGCCAATATTCGCGTCGTAGGGTTCTCGGTCCTGCTGGCGTCACGCTTGCCGGGCTCGCGGGTGGGCTCGCACGGCCACGCTTGGTCTTCGCACAGAACAAGACACCAATCAAATTTACGCTGCCCTGGGTGCCGGAAGGCAGCGACCTGTTTGCCTTCACCGCGAAGGGCATGGGCCTGTGGGACAAACATGGCCTCGATGTGTCGGTGGCCCGCGGCACCGGATCGGTGGCGGCCGCGGAAGCGACCGGCACCGGTCGATTCGATTTCGGAATGGCCGCCGCTCCTGCCGCGATTTTGCAGAACATCAAAGGCTTGCCGGTCGTGGCATTGGCAGCGTGCCAATATGACGGGACGATGGGTATCGGCGTCCGCAACGACGGACCCATCAAGAACCCAAGTGATCTCGTCGGCCATAAGCTGGCCACAACGGTGACGTCAGGCGAGCATCCGCTGCTGCCCGCCTACGCGGCAAAGGCCGGCTTTGATCTGTCGAACGTGACGGTTGTCCAGACGGAGCCCAATGTTCGCAACCGGCTTTTGGGCGAGGGCAACGTGGACGCGATCTCAGGCTTTGCCGTCAGCATCATGCCGATCTACGCTGCGACCGGAGTGAAAGCGCATTTCCTGCTGTTCAGTACCGTTGGTCTCGTCAATTACGGCTATGTCTTGTTGACCAAGCCGGACCGCGTCGCGAGCGCGCCGCAACTGTGCGCCGCCTTCGTCGACGGCATGCTCGAAGGTCTGAAAGCGACGATGCTCGACCCGGCCGAAGCAATGAGATTGTTCTTCCAGCAAGTGCCGGAAATGGCGCTGGCCGCGCAGGCCAAGGAGCAGATTCGCGTCGGCACCGGCATCATGGTTTATGCCGCCACTAATCCGGTCATAAAAGCCAACGGGCTCGGCTGGATCGATTCCAATGCCTACGAGACTCAGACGGATCTAATCATGCGTTATGTCGCCAAGCCGGACGACAAGCGCCCCACAATGGATTCGCTGATGACCAACCGCTTCGCCGGCAGCGTCAAGATATCCGCAGCCGAGTTTGACGAGGCGCAAAAGAACTCCGAGGCATTTCGCACTTTCGTCACCTGATGCCGCGACCGGCGCCACGGGAATAGTCGATGTCAACTGACAAGCTGGCGCCGAGCATCGAGGTGAACGGGGTCAGCAAAGTCTACCGCGCCGGCACTGCGGCCGCAGTCGAGGCGGTAAGCACCGTCAGCTTCACCGTACCACAGGGCCAGTTCGTCGCGATCCTGGGACCGAGCGGCTGCGGCAAAAGCACCCTGTTGATGATGGTCGGCGGTCTCGAAGCGGTTTCCTCCGGCCGCCTCATCGTCGACGGCAAGCCGATGACCGGCCCGCGCACCTCTATCGGCGTGATGTTTCAAGATCCGACGCTGTTGCCGTGGAAGAGTGCGCTGGACAACGTATTGTTCCCGGTGCGAGTCCTGAAACGCTCGATCGCGGATCATCGCGCAGCTGCCAACAACCTGTTGCAGCAAGTCGGGCTCGACGGTTTCGAGCACAAGCGGCCACACGAGCTGTCGGGCGGCATGCGTCAGCGCGTCGCCATCTGTCGTACGCTGATCTACGATCCTGACGTGCTGCTGATGGACGAGCCGTTCAGCGCACTCGACGCGATAAGTCGTGACGAAATGAACGAATTGCTGCTTGATCTGTGGCAGCAATTCACCAAAACCGCCTTGTTCGTGACCCACAGCATCCGCGAGGCGGTGCTGCTTGCCGACCGTGTATTGGTCATGACACGGCGCCCCGCGACAATCGTTGAAGACCTGACCGTGCCATTCGCGCGTCCGCGCTCGATGGCGCTCGGCGAGAACCGCGAATTCAACGAGATTTGTCGCCATCTGCGCGAGCGCATCGAGGATGGCCACGGCCGCTCGCGAGCACCTCGGGCCGGAACGACCACGCGGCGGCACGAGGCGGCACGGTGAGCCTGGAGCTACCCGCAGCCGGGTCGCCGCGCGGCGTCCTTGCCATCGGTCGGAGCGTGCGCCGAGTCCGTCCGATCATCCTGCCGATCGTTACGCTGACGGCGGTGCTGCTGCTTTGGCAACTGGCCGCGGTTCGGCTGCACATACCGAGCGTGCTATTGCCGACCCCGAGCGACATCGCCCAGGAGATGTGGCATGCGCTGCCTCTCCTGGTCGATCAAGCGGTGCCGACTGCGCTCGACACGCTGCTGGCGTTCGCCGCGGCTGCGGTTCTCGGCATTGGGCTCGCGATCGTGATTACCTATTCGCGGCCGCTGCGCGACACGCTCTATCCCAATCTGGTTTTCTTTCAGCTGGTGCCGAAGGTGGCGCTGGCGCCCCTCTTTGTCATCTGGCTGGGCTATGGCAGCCCGGCGCGCGTAGCCTTCGCCGCTTTCATAAGCTTCTTCCCGGTCGTTATCTCAGCAGCCCTCGGCTTCGCCGGGACCGACCCGGCCGTGTTGCGGCTGTGCCGCTCACTCACCGCGTCAGAATGGCGGTCCTTCCTGTTGGTGCGTTTCCCGTTTGCATTGCCGGCGATCTTTAGCGGCTTCAAGGTGGCGATGACGATGGCGGTCGTCGGCGTCATCATTGGCGAATTCATTTCCTCCCAGGCCGGGCTCGGCCATTATATCCTGCGCGCCGGCTCGCGCCTGGAGACAGCGGACGTATTTGCAGCGCTCGTCGCATTGAGCGTATTGGGGGTGGCGCTCTACGGTGCGGTGGCGCTTGCCGAGCTCGGCGTTCGCCGCGCTTACGGTCGGCGTTAGCCGCCCATGGCCCTCCTTGACGCCATCTCCGGCGCCGACGCGGCCGTGCCGAACGGTCGGATACTGCGCCTCGTTCTGCTTCCGCTTGGCTTCGCCGCAGTCATGATCGCGCTGTGGCAGATCCTGTGCCAGACGTTGCAAGTCCGGCCGATCCTGCTGCCGCCGCCCTCGGCCGTCTGGACAGTGCTGCGCGATAATTATGCAATCCTGCTCGATCAGACGCTGCCGACCTTAAGCGAAAGCATCTTGGGCTTTGTTGTTGCCAGTGTGCTCGGTGTCGCGATCGCCGTGGCCCTGACCTCCTCCCGGTGGCTCCGCGAGGCCCTCTACCCCGGCATTGTGATGTTTCAGCTCATCCCAAAGATCGCCCTTGCGCCACTGTTCATTGTCTGGCTTGGAGTTGGCGAGACGACGTCCGTCGTCGTTGCTGTGTTCATCGCGTTCTTCCCGATCGTTGTATCGACCGCTACTGGCCTTGTCAGCGCCAAGCCCGAGGTGCTCCAGCTCTGCAAATCGCTGACCGCAAGCGAATGGCAGATCTTCCGGATGGTTCGCTTCCCTTACGCGCTGCCTTACATTTTCGCCGGCATGAAAGTTGGCGTGACGATGGTGATGATCGGCGTCGTCGTCGGCGAGTTCATCACCGCGCAGAACGGTCTTGGCTACATCATCATGTTCGCGGCGGGAGCCGGCGAGACCGCAACTGTACTGGCCGCGATTGTTCTGCTGTGCGTGATCGGACTTGGTCTCTACGGCGTCATTGGGCTCGCCGAGCTCCTCGTATTGCGTTGGTTCGGCGGCGAGGCGCCGATCAGCGGTGTTATTTGATGAGCAGGGTTGCCGCCGCAGACAACGAAGTCTAGCGGCCTCCGATCAAGCCACGCAGCCATCGCCAGAGCGCACGCCAAATGAGGCTTCCGGCGCGCAGGCGCGGCGCCTCCGGGATCGCTTCGCCGCGAAGCCGGGCTTCCAGGTTGCGGCCGACCGCATCCGCGATCTCGGCGGCAAACACGCGCACGACCGGGCCGCGCCCGAACTGCGCCAGCGGGCCACGGAGCGCATAGACGATGTCTAGGGTGATCGTGCTCGCCTGCGGGCCGTCTTCAGCAACCTGGAACGTCGCATCGGCGGACAGCCGCGTGCCGCTCGCCGGGTCGCGGCCATGCGCTTTTATTTGCCCACCGTGGCTGTCGTAAGTGACGATCGCCTCGCCGGCGAAGCGCGCCTCGATCGGCCCGAGCGAGGCCACGAGTTCGCCGGCGATACGATCGCCATTTACCGAAGTCACGCGCGCGCCCGGGACGCAGGAGGCGATGAGCGCCGGATCGCAGACGGCGCGCCACACGGTCTCGCGCGGCAGCGCTAGGCGCAGTGTTTGTTTCAGCGTGTCACCGGGCGTGGACGTGGGGGCAGCGTCGGCCCTCGTCACCGTCGGGGCGGCTTCGCGCACCTCGGCAAATTGTCCGCGCGGCAGCGGCGGCTTCGCGACGATCACATCCTGAGGGCGCTGCGCGAGCACGCGGCGGATCGCGCGCACGATGCCGTTATAGCCAGTGCAGCGGCACAGGTTGCCGGCAAGCTCCAGGCGGATGCGGTCTTCGTCGGCGTCGGGTAGGCGGCGCACGATATCGCGTGCGCTCACCAGCATGCCGGGTGTGCAATAGCCGCACTGCAGCGCATGCTCGGCCGTGAACGCCGACCGCAATGCCGCCGCGATCGGATCGTCGGCGAGGCCTTCGATCGTGCGCACGTCGCGGCCGCCGCAGGTCGCGGCGTAAACGATGCACGCGCGCGCCGGCTCGCCGTCGATGAGGATCGTGCAGGCGCCGCAGACGCCGTGCTCGCAACCGAGATGCGTGCCGGTGAGCAGCAGTTGCTCGCGCAGGAAATCGGCGAGATGCGTACGCGGCTCGACCGTGGCGCTCACCTCCGCACCGTTGACCGTCATGATGACGGGGGTCATGCCACGGCCTCGGCAAGCGCGCGCTTGAGCGCGACCGCCTGCATGTGCCGCGCGACTGCGTCGAGCCCGGCGGTGCGCAAGGCGTCCCCCGCTGCCACCGGCGTGACTTGTTCTCCTTCCAGCACCACCGGCGGGCCGCCTGCCGCGCCGATGACCGCACGACGCACGCCGCGCGCGGAGTCATCCAACACCGCCGCCATGGCGTGGGCGAACTCTCCCGGCTTGCGGCACGCTTTGTAGTAGCCCCAGTGCGCTTGCGACGACGGCCGCGGCACGCGCACCGCCTGCACGATCTCGCCCGGCGCCAGTGCCGTGCGGAACGCGCCAGTGATGAAATGCGCCAGCGGGATCGCGCGGCCGCCCGTTTTGCTCCAGGTGATAGCGCTCGCGCCCAACGCCGTGAGCGTGGTGAGCCAGTCCGCGGCGGGGTCGCCATGGCACAGGCTGCCGCCGATGGTGCCGAGGTTGCGCACGGCCCGATAGGCGATGCCGTCGGCAATACGCGCGAGAATCCGGTTGCCCACGTCGGGCGTGCGGCCGTCGGCGATCGCCGCGTGCGTGACGGCGGCGCCGATCGTCACCGCGTCCGCGTCTTCGGCAACGGCGCCCAGCTCCGGCAGATGCGCGATCGCCACCAGCATCGCCGGGCGCACCAGCCGCAGGTTGAGCATCGGCCCGAGCGACTGCCCGCCGGCGAGCAGCCGCGCCTCGCCGAGATTCTGCGCGAGCGCCGCGGCGGCTTCCGCCAGATTCGCCGGCCTGGCCAGTTCGAACGGCGCGGGCTTCATGCGGCTTGTTTCGCCTGGGCAGCAAGCACTGCTTCAAGGATGCGGTGCGGCGTGATCGGCA
Organism: Hyphomicrobiales bacterium; assembly: GCA_019243195.1. GTDB lineage: Bacteria > Pseudomonadota > Alphaproteobacteria > Rhizobiales > Xanthobacteraceae > AP-16. Next base: position 2,645 of record JAFAUQ010000138.1, on the reverse strand, counting down.
ACTGATTGATCTCGACCCCGAGCGGCCGCAGCGCATCGTTCACCGCGTTGGCGATGGCCGCTGGCGGGCCGACGGCGCCGCCTTCGCCGATGCCCTTCTGGCCGAACTCGGTGTAGGGCGACGGTGTCTCCATGTGGTCGATGCGCAGCATCGGCACTTCGCTCGCGCCGGGCAGCAAATAATCCGCCAACGTCGTAGCGAGCGGCTGGCCGTTCACATCGAACGGCATTTCCTCATAGAGCGCGGTACCGATGCCTTGGGCGACGCCGCCGATGACCTGCCCGTCGACGATCATCGGATTGATCAGCACGCCGCCGTCCTCACAAACGGCATAGTCGAGGATGCGCACGTCGCCCATTTCGGTATCGACCTCGACCACGGCCGCATGCGCCGCGTAGCTGAAGGTGCCGGTGTCGCGCCGCGCCTTGTAGCCGCCGGTCACCTCGAGCCCGCCTGGCGCGGCGTCGACCGGCAATTCCTGCGGCCGCAGGTACCAAGTGCGCGCCACCTCGGCGATGTCGACACTCGCGGAACCCGCGCGCACCACCCCGGCGCCGACGCTTGCCTGCTCGACCGGCACCTGCAGCAGATGCGCACCGATCCGCGCGATACGTTGCGCCAACTCGCGGCACGCGGTTGCCACGGCACCGCCCGCCATCACCATGCAGCGCGAGCCCCAGGTGCCGGTGGAATACGGCGTGAGCGCGGTGTCGCCATGCACCACGCGGATGCGCTCGATCGAAATGCCGAGCACCTCGTGGCCCACTTGGGCGAGGGTCGTTTCCAGCCCCTGTCCGTGCGAATGGACACCGACGCGCAGTTCGAGCCCGCCATCGGGCGTGAGCCGCGCCACTGCCTGTTCGAAACCCGGCACCATGGGGATGCCCCAGCCCCAATAGACCGAGGTGCCGTGCGCCGCCTGCTCGCAGAAAATCGAGAAGCCGACGCCGACGCGCCGCGTGCCGTTGCAATTCTCGGCTTGGCGCCGGCGCACGGCCGGAACGTCGATGGCGGCGACGACGCGGCGCAGGCACTCAGGATAATCGCCGCTGTCGAAATGTTTGTTGGTGATGTTGTCGAACGGCATCGCCTCGGGCGGCACGAGGTTCATGAGTCGCACCTCGTAGGGCTCGCGTCCGATCGCGTGCGCGACCGCGTCGATGATCGTTTCGATGGCGTAGCAAACGCCCGCCCGCGCGACGCCGCGATAGGGCACGATCCCCGGCTTGTTGGTGACCGACGAATGGGCGATGCAACGAAAGGCGTCGAACCGATACGGCCCCGGCAAGATGCTCGCGACTTGCGCGGCTTCGATGCAGGAGGAAAACGGATAGATCGAGTAAGCGCCGGAATCGACCGTCGCCTCGGCGTCGATGGCGATGAGGCGCCCGTCGCGGTCCGCATAGGCGGTGATGTCGTAATGATGCTCGCGGCAATTGGCGTTGCCGGCGAGCTGCTCGCGGCGGTCCTCGACCCAGCGCACCGGATGGCCGAGATGGCGCGCGAGGACAGCGGCGCACACTTCTTCCGGCAGCAGCAGGCCCTTGTACCCGAAGCCGCCGCCTACGTCGGGCGCGACCACCCGCACCTGCTCCTCCGTCACGCCCAGGCAACCGGCAAGCCCCGTGCGCACGATGTGCGGCATCTGGGTCGCGGTGTAGAGCACGAACTGCTCGAGCCGGCGGTCCCAATGGGCGACGACGCCGCGGCCTTCCATCGGCGACATGCACTGGCGCGCCGTGCGCAAGGTGCGCCGCACGACAACCGGCGCGCTCGTCCGGATCGCGGCGAGGTCGGCGTCGACCCGTGTCTCCAGCCCGACGTTGTCACCCCACGCCTCATGCACGAGCGGGGCGCCAGCCTGCTGCGCGGCGAGCATGTCAACGACTGCCGGCAGTTCGGCGAACTCGATCTCAACGTCTGCGGCGATGTCCTCAGCCTCCGCACGGCTAGCGGCGACGCAAACGGCGATCGCCTCGCCGACGTGGCGCACTTTGTCCGTCGCAAGCACCGGCTGGGCGGACACCTTGAAACCGGGCAGCCGCGACGCGGCAAGGATCGGCTTGACGCCATCGAGGTCCGCGGCGGTGAACACCTGCCGCTCGCGCCCGGCCGGCTTTGTGATCGAGAGGATGCGGCCGTGGGCGATCGGGCTGCGCACGAACGCCAACTCACGCATGCCGGCAAGGCGAATGTCGCCGACGAACTCGCCCGTGCCGCGCAAGTGGCGCTCGTCTTCCTTGCGCGGGACCGCGCGCCCGATGCCACTTCCCGCCCCGTTATGCACCGCCATGCGTGCTCCGTAGCTGCGCAAACGCGGCGGCATTGGACATGCGCGCCCTGCAGGGCGCAAGAGCGCGCGGTTGTCTCCGCAGTCAGGCGGCGATCGGCGGTTTGACACGGCGGCATGCGCCCCCTAAAAGGCCGCGGTTTCGCGGTGTTTAGAACGCCGTTCCAATCCCGCAGAACGTTTCGCGACCCGCGGCGGCGCCTTGCGCTTTCGAGGCCTTGCCTGTCGGTGCCGTTCTCCTGTAACGGCACAGAGGAGGGCGCGATCCTCACATCGTATCGAACACGAGGACGCGACTATGACCAAGCGCCACGAGGCGAAGTACAAGATCGACCGGCGGCTCGGCCAGAACATC
>JAFAUQ010000273.1 GCA_019243195.1 Hyphomicrobiales bacterium | reverse complement strand
CGCCCTTCGTCAGATGGATGATCTGGTTGAACATGGGCGGGATCGTCTTGTTGCGCGGCCCTTGAACGACCTGGACGAAGTTCGACAGGAAGATCGACATGCCGATGGCGGAGATCAGCGGGGCCAACCGGAACGAGCCGCGCAGGGGCCGGTAGGCGACGCGCTCGATCGCCCAGTTCCAGAGCGAGGTCAGAACCATCGCCGCCACGAGAACGACCAGGAAGGTGATGGCTATGGAGGTGACGCCGAGAAGCTGGGTCAGAACGAGAAAAATGATCAGCCCGATGAACGCCGACAGCATGAAAACGTCGCCGTGGGCGAAATTCACCATGCCGATGATTCCGAACACCATCGTGTAGCCGATGGCGATGAGGCCGTAGATCGAGCCGAGCGTGAGCCCGTTGATGAGCTGCTGGCAAAAATATTCCATGCGTCCCGCCCGGCCCGACCCGAAAACGTTGCGATGAATCTTTAACAGGGCCCCCGGTGAGCGGCAACGGCGCGCAGGCACGCTGACGTGATCGCATACGGGGGCCGGGCCGCCCTATATAACGTGCGCGCCGAAAGCCCGGCGCTGGTTATCGCCCATGATCCCGCTCGAACTTCTCGCCCGCATTGCCGCAGCCGTGCTCGTGTTTGCCCTGATCGCGCTGTGGGAAGTGCTCGCGCCCCGGCGGCCGTGGTTGGTCGGGCGGCGGGGCCGCTGGCCGCACAACCTCGGCATCGTCGTCATCGATGCGCTCGCCGTGCGCATCCTCATTCCCGCGGCCGCGGTGGGGGCGGCACTCTTCGCCGCGGGCAACGGATGGGGGGTGTTTCACGCACTAAACCTGCGGCTCTCGGTCGCCTCGCTCCTCGGATTCCTGGCGCTCGATCTCGCTATTTATGCCCAGCACGTGGCGTTCCATAAGGTGCCGCTGCTGTGGCGGCTGCACCGCTTGCATCACGCCGACCTCGATATCGACGTGACCACGGGCGTGCGCTTCCACCCGTTCGAAATCCTGATTTCCATGCTGATCAAGATCGCCGTGGTGATCGCGCTCGGCATACCGCCGATCGCGGTCTTCGTATTCGAGGTGGTGCTCAACGCCACCTCCATGTTCAACCATGGCAATGTCTCGATGCCGTCGTGGCTCGACCGGCTGCTGCGCCTGATCGTGGTCACGCCCGACATGCACCGCGTGCATCATTCGATCGCAGCGCACGAGACCGACAGCAACTATGGCTTCAATCTGCCCTGGTGGGACCGGCTGTTCCGCACTTATCGGCCGGCACCCGTGGCCGGGCATAAAGGCATGACCATCGGTCTGCCGACGTTTCGTGAGCGTGGCGAACTGCGCCTCGACCGCCTGCTCACGCAGCCGTTCCGCGGCGCCACGACCGACCAGCCGCGCCAGCGAGATGGCGAGGCGGGGATGTCGTGATCGATTGCGGCCGTCAGAAGCAATTCACTGCCGTGCCGATCTGCTCGCAGGTAGTCCCCAGCGCGAGGCGCTGATGGGCCAGCGCGGCCGTCGCTTCGGCCGAAATCGAGCTGGTCGTTTCGGTGCGACGGCGTTCCTCGGCGGCGATCTCGGACGTTTTCGCGGCGAGACGCGCGTTGGCGTTCGCCTCCGTGAGCCGACCGGCATCGAGCTCGGCGGCGAGCGCCTTGCGGGCTGCAAGCCGCCGGTCGGTGAGGTCGGGAAACGGATCCAACGGCCGCATGAGGCGCGCCTCCACTTCGTTGAGGCAGCGCACTCGCTGGCTGTAATGCTGCGGGCCCGCGACGTCGCGCGGGTAGAGGTTGTCGCAATCCTGCTTCTCGGTTTCGACTTGGCGCCGCAGCTCCGCCACGTGCTCCTGCTGGCGATCTTGCGCGCAGGCGGCAAGCCACAGCGCCGCCGCAAGCAGCGGCAGCCCTGCGCGCATGGCGATGCCCACCCGTCTCCCCATGACCGGGGAGGCTACTGTGCGGGCGTTAACGGGATGTGCATGTCGTAGCCCGGATGAGCCGCGAAGCGGCGACATCCGGGAAATCCCCGCATGTCGCTCCGCTCATCCGGGCTACAATTTCAGCTTATCCTACGCCTTCGCGTACTTCCCGGTGAGCTGCGGGGTGAAGGCGCCGTCGGCGCCCTTTTCCTTGTGCTCGAGCCGCGTGGTGCGCGCCCAGGTGCGCTTGAGGTCGTCGCGCACGTTGATCTTCAGCCGCCCGAGCCCTTCGCATTCAAGCTCGACCGCGTCGCCGTCCTGGAACGAACTCAAGCCGCGGTGATTGGTGCCGGTGGCGAGAATGTCGCCCGGCTCAAGCGTATGGATCGACGTGACCCATTCGATGCAGCGCGGGATATTGTGCGCCATGTCGTCGGTGTTGAAGTTCTGTTTGAGCGTGCCGTTGACCCATAGACGCACTTGCAGCTTCTGTGGATCGCGGATTTCGTCCTTCGTGACCAGGTAAGGGCCGATCGGCGCGAAGGTGTCGCGCGACTTCATCTGATAGAACACGTTGCCGGGCGGCGGCAGCGCGCGCGCCGAGCCGTCGATGAAGTTAGTGTAGCCGAACACGTAGTCCATGGCGTCGGCTGCGCGTACGTGCGACGCGCGCTTGCCGATCACGACCGCGAGTTCGGCTTCGCCTTCGAAAATGCCGGCCGGCACGTCGGGCAGCACCATGGTGTCGCCGGGGCCGATGATCGCCGACGGCGACTTGTGGAAGCCGTTGATCGGCGCCGGTTCCTTGAGCGTGCCGTCCTCCATATAGTTGACCGCCATGCATTCGATGTTGACGGGCTTGGGCAGCGGCGCGCGGAGCTTGACTTGGGCGAGCGGCACGCCCTGGGCGCGCGCGGCTTCCTCGAGGCGCGGCCGGTAAACGGCAAAATGCTCGATCACGCCGCTTATCAAGTTGCCCGGTCCGGTGTGCGGGATGTCCTTCACCACGCCGGATACGTCCACGATGGTGTCGCCGGTAACGACGCCGAGGCGATAGTTGTCGAAATACGCAAGTTTCATGACGGACCTCAGTCGATGGGAACGAAGATCGAGTGGCGCATCTTGCCGGCGACGGACTTCGAGAGGTGGCCCTTGCCGTGCGTATCCTCGACCAGGAACACCTCGCCCGGGCCGATCACGCGCTTCTCGCCGTCGCTCGCGGTGATCTCGACGCCGGCGTCGAGATTGATGATGTATTGCCGCCGCGGCGCCGGATGCCAGTCGAGATCATAGTCGCCCTTGGTCTCGCGGAAAATGATGCCGGTCGCCGGGAACCGCTTCGACAGCTTGCCGCCTGGCCGCTCCTCGACCCATTCGACCTCGATGTCGCGGAAATGGGTCTCGCCGTTGGCATCGACGTAGAGATTGTGAATACGCATGGGTTCTCCCTCTTGAGCGGCGCGATTGTAGCGAGATTTGCGGTTTGGATGCAGGCGCGGGCGGCAGCCTAGCAATGACGGCGCCCGGAGCGGAAGGGTCGAAATACGAGAAGCGGTGAGGGCAGTTGCGCGGCGCGGGGTTGCTAATGACTGCCGGTGAGGGCGTTGGTCAGACCGTTGAGGAAATTCTGCCCGGCGCTGGCGGCCTGGGAGACCGGATTGCTTGACGTGCTGCCGGTGCTGAGCACCTGGGTGATCTGCGTAAGCGGGTAGCTTTGGCCGTCGATCGTCAGCGTGATCGGATTGGCGCTGACGTTGACGCCGCTGACCACGCCCTGCACTTGAGTCGTGACGGGGACCGCTTGCCCGTTCGCGCCCGTCGCGGAAATCGAAACCGTGTACTGCCCGGCCGGCATGACGTTGCCGACCGAGTTGCGGCCGTTCCAGACAAAGGTTTGCGTGCCGGGCTGCACCGCCTGGGTGGTCGAGAAAACCTGCTGCCCGGATGAGTTCGACACGTTGATCGTCGCGGTCGCCGGGCTCGTCACTGAATAATTCCAGGTCGCCTGGCCGTTGGCGAGCTGGGCGGTGTTGCCGCCCACGACCACGGTCGCGCCCAGGAAATTGAGCGCCGCCGTCGCCTGCTGGGTCTGCTGCAGCGAGATAAGCGTGCTCAGCGACGTGTTCATGTTGATCTGCTGCTCGACCGAGGCGAACTGGACGAGCTGCTGGGTGAACTGGTTGGTGTCGAGCGGCGAGAGCGGGTCCTGGTGCTGAAGCTGCGTGGTCAGCAGGGTCAGGAACGTATTGAAATTGCCGGCGATGTTGCCGAGGCCGGCGGAACTGGCGGTGGCCGCGGTGGCCGAGGGCGTGGTCGTTGGCGAGGCCGGGATTGTCGAATCGGTCATCTGATTGGTCCCGCGCCCGTGTGTGTCGCTGTCGCCGCGGTGCGTCTCTCCCGATTAGGGGACGGCATGGTTAACGGCTGGTTAAAAACCGATTGCCGAATCTCCCGCGCGGACCGATCGTCATTTCCCCAATGGAGAGGGTTTTCGATGACCACGCGCGTGCTCGCTGTGGCCGTTCTTTGCACCGCTTTCTTCTTGCCGCCGGCGGGTGCCGAGCCGCCGACGCGGCTCGCTGGCGTCACGGGCGGCGTGTGCGCGGCGCAATTCGAAAAATGCACCGCGCGCTGTCACGGCTCGGGCGTGTGCACGGCACGTTGCCAAGCCAACGACCGCGCGTGCCGGTCTGGAGGCGCGCCGGTTTATCGGTGAGTCTGAGGCGTTGAGGCAGCCTCAACCCTCTTTCGTCGCCTGGAACAGCACCACGTCGAGGGTGAAGCTTCCGTCCGTGCCGATCTCGTAGTGGCGCACGACCGGCTCGGACATCGCCGCCTGGATGGCGCGGATCGCGTCGGCCTGAAGCTTTGGCGTCTTCATGCGCTCGATCCACACGGCGAAGTCGAGACGCACGCGATGCGGCACGACCGAGCTTGGCGTGAGCCCCGCGCGCACCAGCGCAGCTTCCCATTCGGCGCGAGAATAGTCGCGTACGTGCGAGAGGTCGCGCAGCAGTTCGATTCCTTGCAGATACGTGTCGAGGAGGGGAGCGCCGGGCGACGCTGCGTCGACGAAGCCGGCGATGCTGCCGGGCTTGAGCACGCGCGCGGCTTCGCGCAGACCCGCCTCGAAGTCGCGCCAGTGATGCGCGCTGTAACGGGACAGCACCCGGTCGAAGCTCGCGTCCGGAAACGGCAAGTGCTCGGCGACGCCCTGGCGCGTGGTGATATTGGCAAGCCCGCGATCCTTCGCCGCGCGTGCCACGACGTCGAGCATGTCGGCGGAGAGGTCGTAGGCAACGACGGATTTGGCGCGCGAGGCGACCGCGAAGCTCACGTGGCCGGCGCCGCATCCGAGATCGAGCACCTGCGCGCCACTGTCCTCCTCAACCAGCGCGGCGAGGGACTCAAGGTCGGCGCCCTGGGCATGCACGGCGCTGCTCAGGTAGGCGGCCGCGCGCGTGCCGAATTGGCGCCCGACCAGGGCTTCGTGAGTCTTCGTCTCTGCCATCGCGCCGTGCTCCGAGAAATTCAGAATGCCTCGGGGCGCTTAGCACGTAAGCGATGACAATTTAAGAGGTCGTCACCCGCGCTTCTTCGCCCTGCGTTTGGTCGCCTTTTTCTTCGCAGTCTTCCGTTCGCAGTCTTCCTCTTCGCGGTCTTTCTCTTCGCGGTCTTCCGCTTCGCAGGAGCTCGTTTCTAATCGTCCGCGGGTATGCGCTTCCCTATTGCGCCCTGATCGCAATTTCCGGTCCGACCAACGTGGCGCCGCCGTCGACCACGAGGGTCTGGCCGGTAACGTAGGCAGCGTCGCCGGACATGAGAAAACGTACCGCGCGCCCGATATCCCAGCCCGTACCTTCCCGGCCCAGCACCGACGCCTGTCGCCGCGCCTCGCGGCTCTGCGGACTCATGCCGTTGGCGTAGACCATCGGCGTGTAGACCGGTCCGGGCGCGACGCAATTCACGCGAATGTTATTCGGCCCGTGGTCGACCGCCATCGCGCGGGTGAGCGCGATGACCGCTCCCTTTGAGGCTGAATAGGCGGTGAACCCGCGCGGACGCAGTGCCGAGATCGACGAGACGTTGACGATCGCACCACCGCCGGCCGTCGCGATCATCGCCGGAATCGCGGATCGCGCCGCCAAATACATGCTGTCGACGTTCACTTGCATGATGCGGGACCAGGTTTCCGGCTCCATCTCGACCACGTTTCCTCGCCCGCCGATCCCGACGTTGTTGTCGAGGAAATCGAGCCGCCCGAATTTTTCGATTGCGACGTCCACCATTGCGGCGCACTGGCACTTATCCATCACATCCGCCGCATGCGCCGCCGCCGTCCCGCCTTCGGCGGTGATCATCTCCACGGTTCGCTCCGCCAGCTTGCGGTCGCGATCCACCACCAGGACCTTGGTGCCGGCCCTGGCCAGCAGAATGGCCGCCGCGCGGCCGTTGCCGATCCCATCGCCGGCCGCACCGCCGCCGGTCACGATGGCCACCTTCCCCGACAGGCCGAAGTCGTCCATCATTGCGGCGGTCGCGTTCATTCGTCTCTCGCCAGTCTCGATTGCCTGCTAGTTGAGCACCGCTTCCCGCAACAGCGTGTTGATCGCGATCTTGGCCCGCGTTGATGCGTCCACCCGCTTCGCAATGACCGCGCAATAAAGCGATGGGCCGGAGCGTCCGTCGGGCAGCGGTTTGCCCGGCAGGCTTCCCGGCACGATCACGGAACCTTCCGGCACGACGCCGAACGCGATCTCTCCCGTGTGCCGATCCACGATCGGTGTGGAGGCGCCGATGAAGACGCCCATCGACAAGACCGATCCTCTCCCGACCCGCACGCCTTCGGCGATCGTGCTGCAAGCGCCGATGAAACAATCGTCTTCGATGATCACCGGATCCGCTTGCAGCGGCTCGGTCACTCCGCCCAATGCCGCGTTGATAGAGACATGACAATTCTTTCCGACCTGAACGCAGGAAGCGACGGAAACGTTGCTGTCGATCAAAGTGTCGGAGTCGATATATGCGCCGTAACCGATGAACGAGGGCATGACCAGCGCGCCCGGCGCCAAATACGCCGAGTAGCGAACGACCGCCGGCGGAACGACTTTGATCCTGGCCTTGCGAAACTGCTCCTCCGACCAACCGTCGAACTTGTGCCTCCCTCGATCGTACCAATTCAGGACATTGTTCGGTCCCCCGCTGATTTTCCGGCATTCGGACATCGGAGAGAACAGGACGACCGCCTTCTTGAGCCACTGATTTGTTTGCCACTTGCCGTCGCGAAACTCCGCAACGCGCACTTCACCGCGATCCAACAGTTCGAAGGTTTGATCGATGACTTGCTTGCTCTCAAGGCTGTCCGTGCCGAGCGAAGCCCTGCTCAGCCAAAGGGCCTCAACCTCCCGCTGCAACTCCAGTATCGACATTGTCGGTTCCTCCACGTTGCGCTCGCGCGCGGATGATCACGCCGACAACGATGAGACTGATGCCGGCAAACTCCGTCGCCTCGGCGATCCCCAGATCCTTCGCGAAGACACCCCAGAACCAGCTCCCGGCGGCCAGCCCGGCGTGATAGATCATGTAGTAGGTGGCCACGACCCGCCCGCGCAGCTCCGTGGGACAGCACGTTTGAGCGGTCGTAACCAGCACCGACAAACCGGCCATCCATGCCGCGCCAGCGAGCGCCAGAACGAGCCAGCGAGCGCGTTCGTCGGAGGTCAGCGGAACGAAGAATGACGACAACCCGCAAACCATGCAGGTCGCGGCCAATAATCTGCCTCGTTCGAACAGCGCTTGAAGCCTGACCACGACGATCGTTCCGATGACGGCGCCGGCGCCGAGAAACGCCAGCGAAATCCCATAATCGAAAGCGGAGCCCCGGAAGACGTCCTTGACGATTACCGGCAGCAAGGCCCACAGCGCGCTTCCCATGAAACAAATCAATGCCGTGTCGCTCAGCAGCGCGACAACGGAAGTCGAGCCCGCGACATAACGCAGCCCAGCGGTTATGCTGTCGGCCACGTCGGATAATGTTTTGTGTATTGCCGCGTGTCCGGCGGGCCAGATTGTCAGCGTGCCGAGCGCGCACAAATTGAGAGCCAGCGCGCCTACGAACGCGCCTTGCGCCCCGAAGGCCTCCACCAGAATCCCGCCGACCACCGGGCCGAGCGCCCGCGATACGCTGAACTGCATGTTGATGAGCGATACCGCGGCGGCTATCTGCTCCTTCGGGACAAAAGTACCGATTGACGCTTGATAGGCGGGCAGCCGGAACGCGGCGCCGCAGCCAAGAAGAAAAATCAGAGCGAACACGAGCGAGGGCGACAGAACGCCCAGCCAAAGGCCGAGCGCGAGTCCGGCCGATGAAGTCGCCATCACGAGCTGCGCCGTGATCACAAGGCGCCGACGGTCAAGAATGTCGGCTAGCCCGCCGGCAACCAGCCCCAGGAGAAAGATTGGAAATAGCGTGACTGCTTGAACGAGCGCGACAACGTCGGCTTTGCCGTCGATCGTGGCAATGTGCCAGACCGCCCCGACGGCGAGAACGGTCACGCTGACGTTGGACAGAAAGGTCGAAGCCCAGATGACGGCAAATACCTTGCTGTTCAACGGCGCCAGCGTCTCATGACCGAGCGTCTTGGCGGCTGCATGCAGCACTGTCAGCCCCGCGCCTCGAGCGCTGTTTCCACCCCAAGCCGCGCCCGAATGGCCGCGAGAATGGGCTCCGCGTGGCTATCGAGATACATGTGTCCGGTTGCTCCCGCGAGCCAGCGAATTTCAGCCGGCCCGGAGGAATAGCGTTCCCATTCGTGCACCACATGTGCGTCGATCGCCGGATCCTCGGCGGCGACGAATGCCGCGAGCGGGCAGGGAAGGGGGCCGTTGTCGATCCACTCGTAGGTTTCGATCGCCCGAAAGTCGGCACGCAAAATTCGCAAGAAGAAGTCACGTGCCTCGGCGCTTCGCAGCAGCGATGGTGGGACCATTCCGCGCTCCTCGACGAAGCGCAGCAACTGCTCTTCACTCAGTTCATGGCGCTTGCTGCGGCGAAGCCGGTGAGGCGGGTTTGCGCCCGACACGAACACGTGGACAGGTGAGGGATAGCCGTACTCGGCAAGCCGCAAGGTAAGCTCGTAGCTGAGCAACGCGCCGAAGCTGTGTCCGAACAATGCATAATTGCCGGTGAGCGCCACGCTGTGGACTTGCTCGACAAGGTCGTTGACGACCTCAGGGACCGTCGTCGCCACTGGCTCCAGGGCCCGCCGCCCGTGCCCCGCAAGGTCGAACGGCACCAGCGAAAACGTTCCGTTGGCGTGCTTGTGCCAGCGCTCGTAGCAGGCGCTCGATCCGCCGGCGTAGGGAATGCACACCAGGGGCAAGGAGGTCACGATCGCCTCCATTCCGGCGCGCGGCGCGAGATCATCCTCATTGCCGACCCCCGCCAGCCACCAGCCACTCATGGATTCGCCGCGGCGTCCTGAGCGCGAACAGCGTGGCCAAATCTATCGGAACGTCGTCCTCTTCACGCATCTTCGCACAGACGGAGACCGCCAACAAAGAGTGCCCGCCGTGGGCAAAGAAATCCGACTCGCGATCGAGCGAATCGTCGCCGAGCGCCGACCGAAAGGCGGCAACAATCTTGTGCTCGTCAGCGCCGCTTGCTTGACCATCGGGCGAGGTCGGCGGCCGCGCCGGGGAGATGGCATTCTCGCTATCGCGGGCCGCGCCATTCTTTTCGTCAACGGCCGCCGTCTCCGGCCAGCAGCGTGTGGTCGCGAAGGCGTAAGGCGGGAGAAACTCGGCCGGTCCACCCTCGGGAACGACCCGCTCGATGTCCCCGTTGAGCCCAGCCGCCCAAAGTTTCCCGACACTGGAAAGAAAACGTACCTGATCCTCGCCCTCGATCTTGTCGAGCGCCGGCACGGCGAACGTGCCGCCGCCGAGCATGTGATTGGTGGTAAAGCTATGCCCGATCTCCACGAACACGTTTGCGCCGTCGGACGCGGCGTGGTCGAGCGCGTCGGCAAAACGAACTGTGCCCGTTATTTGCCGGCAAAGGTAGTCAACGAAATTTTCGCCGGCGTCGAACGGCTTGCCCGTGAGGGTGGAGATCACGGCAAGGCCGTCGTGAAGGCGGACGGACGCCGCCTCTTGTTTTAGTTCTTCGAGGTAGGGCGCGATCAGCGGCGTGTGACTTGGCCTGTTGTTGGGAAGCAGCGTGATGTTGACTGACGAGCCTCCCGACATCAGCCGCAGCTTCAGGTCTCTTTCGAGATTGAGGATCGGCTCCGCCTCCCCGGAAAACACAATCTGGCGTGGCCCGTTCTCGGCCGCCACGTAGACGCCGTCCCGGGCGAAGCTCCGGGCGATATCGCGATCGACACCGCTCACGACCAGCATGCGTCCTTTGGGAGCGCGCGCCAGAGTATTCGCTCGGGTCCAAACCAGCCTCACCGCGTCGTCCAAGCCCAAGCGGCCGCCAATCGTCAGCGCCGCGAACTCGCCCAGGCTGTGGCCGAGGACATACCGGGGAGCGAAGCCAAACTCCTTGAGCGTTTCCGCTAGCGCTACCTGGGCGGAAAATATGAAGGGATGGGCGACAAGCGGATCGGCCAGATCGACGTTCGGCGCCTGGTTGGACCAGTAAAGATCACGGAACGACGTCGCCGCGTGTCGGCAAAAGCGTGCTTCGCAATGGTCGAGATGAGCCTGAAACGTCCGGCTGGTGCGGTACATCCCGAGATAAGCAGAGGGCTCCAGCATGCCCTGCCCAGGAAAAACGAAGCACGCGCAAGCGTTGCTGAATTTAGGCGTCGGCGCGGAAAACACCGTCGTTTGTCCGTGAGAACTCATTACGACCGTGCCGCGGTAACGGCCTGACATGGACAGGCGTCGCGCCATGCCGGTGAAGCGGCGCGGATCGCGCTCGGGCCGGCGCAGTTGCTCGGCAAGGCGGTGCAGGTTGCGGGAGAGGTGCGCGGGCTTGTCGTCCGACATTGTCACGAGGCACGCCTGTTCACCGTCGCGGCGCGCGCGGGGCTCCTCGCCTGCGCTGTGCCCTTCGAGCACCATCACCGCATTCGTGCCGCCGATCCCAAAGGACGACACGATTGCGGCTCCGGCGACGTCCTCGTATCGCTCGGCCCGGTCCAGGGTGCGGAACGCGGACCCCTCCAGGCGGATGAGGTCCGACGGTTTCGTGAAGTTCGTCAACGGCGGGACGACACGGCGCTCCAAACAAAGAGCGGCCTTGATCAGCCCGGCCACGCCGGCAGCGCAGCTCAGGTGGCCGAAATTCGCCTTGATTCCGGTAAGAGCGCAAAAATTCGTCGCACCTGTGAATTTCGCTACAGCGGCCTTGAGCGCCGCGAACTCCACCGGGTCGCCCAGCTTGGTGGCGGTCCCGTGGGTCTCGACGAACTTCAGATGTTCCACGTTGATACGCGAGCGGCGCAATGCGTCGATCAGCACGTCCTGCTGACCCGACGGAGAGGGCGCGGTGTATGACATCTTGCGGCGGCCGTCGTTGTTGAGACGGGACGCGCGAATGATCGCCACCACGCGATCGCAGTTCTTCACGGCGTCCGGCAGGCGCTTGAGCAGGACGGCCGCGGCGCCGCTTCCCAAATTCGTTCCGTTGGCGCCGGCGTCGAACGGTCGGCAGCTGCCGTCCGGCGAATAGATCATGTCGGAAACATAGCGATACGGACGACCGTGCGGAATCTGAATGGATACACCGCCGGCGATGCATGCATCGCACTCGTCCCGGATCAGCGACTGTACCGCCAAATGCGCGGCGACCAATGATGAGGAGCAAGCGGTTTGAACGGTGAATGCGGGGCCGGTCAGTCCGAGCGCATAAGATACGCGCGTCGCGAGAAAGTCCTTGTCGGAGGAGACGTAGCGTTCGAAATCCGAGACGAGACCTTTCACGTGGCCCGTCAATACGTTGCTCAGGTACTGATTCTCATCGCAACTGGCGATCACGCCGATACGGGGCAATCGTTTGTGATCGGTGCCGGACGAATAGAGCAGCGACCTGCAGCACATGAGAAAATGCCTGTGCTGCGGGTCGATTGCGACGGCTTCGCGGCGCGAGTATCCGAAGTACTCCGGATCGAATGCTTCGACGTCCGTGAGGATTGGCCTGCGCGTCACCAGATCGGGCTGCGACGCCGGGTCGGCGTCGGCCGGGACCTCGGTCAGCGCCTCGCGCCCATCGAGCACAATGTCGATGAAAGCCTCGATCGTGTCGGCCTGGGGAACATGAACCGCGGCGCCGACGATCGCAATCGCATCATCCGGTGCGAGTTCACTCACGATGGTCACCTTGCCACGGCGATCCGGCCTCTCTGATCGACCGCCCACATTGGCGAACGATCTTGGTCGCCGGCGAGAAGCAGTTTTTCGAAAATCTGCGGTGCTATCGGCGAGATCGCGCCCACGATGGCCGCCGCCTGCGCCGCAAGATCCAGCGTGGTCCGCTGCGCCGCCCCGGCCGCCCTTGTGACATCCCGGATGAGCGACACGGATTCCCGCGCGGCCGTGCGCGGCGAAAACGCGTCGGGAAGAAGCGCCTTGTCGATGTCCTCGATCGAGGAGAAGAACGCCGCGTGATCGCCCGGCCGGTGCGCGAGGCTGACCAGCCGTTCCTGAACCGTCGACAACTCGAAGGCGTTCACCAACCTGCTCAGCGTTTCGAACGCCGGCGTCATCTCGGCCTTGAACGCCGTATATTCGGTCATTGTGAAATTGGCGATCGCGCCTTCCGGCCGATTGTAGGCCAGGTAAAGGCGTCCGATGTCGACGGGCTCGGAGGCGAAGAAGTCGGCGCCCCAGATCGCATGGTTGCGGCTAGTCGAGAACTTCGCCCCTTCCAGGTGAAGAAAATAGTTGCTGTAGAGATAATCGGGCCCCGATAGAGACGGATCGAGCCAGGCGTAGAGGTGCGGAAACATCGCCGCAACATAGAAGGAGTTGTCGTATCCGAAGAACACTGACTTGGACGCTGATCCCCTCCAGTACTCGCGCCAGTCCTTGCCGGCGTAAGCGGGGTAGTAGAGGAAGGCCGCTCCCATCTCGAGCCACACATCCACAACGGCGCGCGGCGCAGCCGCATCCGCCTGCAAAGCGATGCCCCAGGGCGAAACGTGCGTCGCCGCGGAAAGCGGAATCTCGTCCGACGACAGCAGCGACCTGTAATAGGCGTGCTGATCCCCGGTCGCGCGAACACCCGCAGCAAACGCGGCAAGGCGGCGGCGATCGTCCTGATTGAGATCGATGAAATACCTTTCCTCTTCCTCGACTCTTTCGCCGAGCCGGGGAAAGGTGGGCCGGCGGTCGCGAAGATCCCATCCCTCATTGGGCCGAGAACACTCCTCGCACATGTTTCCGTCCGCGGGCGCGCCGCAATGCGGGCAGGCTCCGCGGATGAATCCCTGGTACAGGTGATGTGCGCCCGACCCGTCATAGAGAGAGCGTGAGCGCCGCTTCACGATCCCGCCGCTCTCGACCAGGCGCCAAAAGAATTTGCGCACGAAATCATCGTACTCTGCGTCGCCGTGCGTCGACTTTGTGAGATCGAATTGGAACAGTCCCAGTTCCCAGGTCGCGCGGATGCGCCGTCCATAATGCTCGGCAATTTCGCGTGGGCTGCAGTTGTGCTCCATGGCCCGGCGCAGGACGTAGCCCTGATTGTCGTCAATCCCGGCGACGCTGAGCACGTCGTCGCCCCTGCGGCGCAAGGAACGCGCAAGAATGTCACAGCCGAGATAGGGACCCGACAGATGGCCGAGATGGAGATCCCCGTTGGGCGTCGGCGGGACACAGATCAATAGGTGCGATGTCACGACCACACCTCGCCGCCGGCGTCGACCCAGTAGCAGGACAGGCACACGAACGGCTGCTCTCCCGACATGTTGCGCAGCTCGTGCTCTTCGCCTGCCGCCACATGAACCATGTCGCCTTCGCGCAGGGGCACCTCCTGGTGTCCGACCCGCAACCAGGCGGATCCGCGCCAGCCGATGAATATCTCGTCGTCTTCGTGACTATGTGCGGTCGAACTCGCGCCCGGACCGAGTTCGCACCACATGGCGCCGAACGGAGCCGCCGATGCCCAGGGCTTGGGAATGAGGCGGCGGCAAAGCGCGCCGTACTCGTTCGACGCCTTGACCGCCTGGTAGGGATATACGCTGGTAACTTCGGACATGGCATCACTCCTGTTTGGTCAGCGCGACAGCGGGCGCCGTGCTTTTCCGCTAACGCGGCCGGGCTGCCGCATATGAAGAAAATGCAGCGCGATTGACCTCCAACGCCGGCTCGAGTGCGTCTTCGCTCGCTATCAGCCCGTCCTCCCCGTCGCGCGCGGGTCGATCCGCCGCGAATACACGCCGCAGGACGTCATCGGCCCGCGTCGCCACGTTCGACAGGAGGCTGTCCCCGATCCCGTGGGTGTCCTCATTGCAGCCGAGAACGAAAATATTCGCGCTGGAAGCGCTCGCGGTTCGGATCCGGTAATGCCGGTCCACGGCGTATCGCCCGTGATCATCCCGCTCGAGATATCCGTCGAAATTACGCAGCAGATGCGAATAGTTCTCCTTGGTATAGCCGGTCGCCAGCACGGCGACGTCCACCGTCGAGGTAGTCACCGATCCCTCGACGAGGTCCTTGACAACGAGACGCACGCAATTGTCGTGGACCGCCGCCGAAACGAGTTCGCTCAAATTATGAATGCGCAGGCGCGACCGTCCGCACACGCTGTCGTCATAGAGACCGCGATAAAGATCATCGATCAGCTCCGCGTCGACGGCGGCATAGTTCGCCTGTCGATACGAGCCGAGCAGCTCCCGCCGGTGCCGGGACGGACTGTGGAACCAGTGATCGATCATCCATTCGGAGAACAGCTCGTTCACGAATGGCGTGTCGTCCATCGGTTGAAGCGCGAATTGTTTGATGTACCACGATATCTCGGACTGCGGGAAGCAGTGGTACAGGCAGTTCGCGATCTCAGCGGCGCTTTGACCGCCCCCGATGATGGCAAATCGCAGTGCCGGGCGACCTTCCAATTGGCCGATCCGGTCGACGAATTCGCTTGCGTGAAAGACGCTCGATCCCAGGGACGCCTTGGCGACGGACGGCACGTAGGGGCGATGTCCGGTCGCGACGCTGACGTTGAGCGCATCCAACCACCGCGTCGATCCGTCGGCGCCCCTGTAGTGAACCCTGATCCGTCTCTGCGTGCCGAGGTCCACCGGCTCAAGGCCGACGACCTCGGTTCGGTAGAGAACGAAGTCATCGACCTGCGCGGCCGCCCATTCCAGATAGTCGTTGAACTCCAATCGCGTAGGGTAAAACGTCTGCAAGTTGATGAAACGATCGAGGCGACCTCTTTGCTTCAGGTAATTGGTAAAGGTGAAAAAGCTGCACGGGTTACGCGGCGTCGCCAGATCTTTCAAATAGGAAATTTGCATGGTCGCCTTAGGCAGCATCATGCCCGGATGCCACGCAAATTTGTTGCGCATTTCCATGAACATGACGCCGCGGTCGACTCCGCTCTCTTTGAGAGCCAATGCCAGTGACAGATTGGCCGGGCCGAAACCGACGCCGACGAGAGACATCAACGGTGCCGTCATGTCTGTATCCGCAAGCAGTGACATTGATCACATCTCGCTACAGGCTGGCGGGAAGCGGCTGCGGATGAATGGGGTGCCGCCGGGAAGTTTGAGCGGCAAAAATGAACTGCGCTTGGAGCTCGACCGTTGGGTTGTCGAACAGATCGACGATCGACAGTTCTATTCCGAACTTGTCATATAGCCTGGTTTGCAGCTCGAAGAGCAGAAGCGAGTGTCCACCCGCCTCGAAGAACGATTGTGCGTCGTCGAGGCTCTTGCTGTTGAGCAGCGAGGACCAGATAGCGCGTACTTCGCCGCATAGCGCATCCTCGGGCCCGCCGTGCACGCACAGAACGGAGGTCGGACGGTCTTCGACCCTGGTCCGGCCGCTCGCAGCCTTTCGCCGGAACGTATCGATTTGACGATCGGGCCCCTGTACGAAGGTTTCCAGATAGTTGCGGAGCAGATCCAAAAGCGAATTGACCCGATCCGCAGAAAAATAGTTCGTGTCGTATTTGACTTGGAAAAAGATCGGCCGGTGGCCCTCCGGCGGCATTGCCTCGATCGCGAGCGGATAGTTGGTCCATCCGACATACCGGTAATAATCCACGGTAAAATCACGCGCCTGCTGCCACGAGCGGTCTTTGAGGAAGTTCTCGAAGATCAACAGGGTTTCAAAGATCGGAACCCCGCCGGGAATTTGCGAGCCTTTCTGTATCTCGGGAAGCGGGACGTGCTCATGCGCCTTGATCTCGGCCTGATCGCGATAAACACGGCCGAGATAGTCGCGGATCGTGTCGTCGCCGTTGATCGCCAGCCTCTTGGGAAGGGAGTTGATGAATATTCCGACCATCTTGTCGATATTGGCGATGTGGTACGGCCGGTGCGTGATCGTGATGCCGAATACGACGTCGTCTTCGCCCGACCACGAGGAGACGACCAGACCCCAGGCGGCCTGCAGCACGGTGTTGAGCGTGTGCCCATAGTCGCGCGCCGCCTGAACCACGGCCTCGGACAACTCGGAGGGAAGCCGGTATACAAGCTCCTTGTGCAGCCGAAGCGAGTTGCGCTCGATGCCCTGGCCCGACGGGCGGTCGGCCACCGATGTGACGGTTCGATATCCGTCCAGATATTTTCTCCAGAACGCCCTGGAGTCTTCGAGACGGTGCGAGCGCAGACTTGCAACATAGTCCGAGTAGTAAGGCTTGACCGATTCGAGTGCGGTTCCCGTCTCGTAGCGCTCGATCAGCTCCTTCATCACCAGGAACAGCGACCATGCATCAAGGAGCATGTGATGGTAGGTCAACAAAAGTATGTACCGGTTGTACTCCATTCGCAGTAATTGCGCCCGAATCAGCTCGGGACGCGCCAGATCAAAGTTTTTTTCGCGGTCGGCGGCGAGAAGACGCTCGAGCTTGTCATCCTGCACGGCTGATGGGAATCCGGAGAGGTCCAGTTGCGGAAGCGACGTCAGGACGCTGCCGTGTACGATTTGCACCGGCTCCCTGACCCGACTGTATCGCGTCGATATTCTTAGGATGTCGTTCCCGCCAACAACCGCGGCCCAGGCGGCTTCGAGCCGCTTGCCGTCCACCTCGCCCTTGATTTCGAACAGGAACTGCTCGCAGTAGATGCCAGAGCTCGGCTCCATGACGGAGTGGAACAGCATGCCCTTCTGCATTTCTGTCAGGGGGAAGACTTGTTGAATGTTGTTGATCATGACGCTACCGCGTGAATCGTCGAGGCAAGTTGGCGGATATCCCGTTCGCTCCATCCGTAGTTGAGCAGGCTCTCCATGGGATCGGTTTCAAGCGCGTCGGCCGGCGGCGCGTCGTCGGCATTGCCCCAAGTGCCCGACGCGATGGCTTCCGCGATGGTGCAGGAAAGCAGGACGGTCGGGTCGATCGTCAGCCCGATCTCGTGCGCGCGAACGCTGATCAGAAGGGCGGAGATCGAGTCGCCGCCGAGGGCGATGATGTTGTCGGACAGGTTTATCCGGCTGACATTGAGGACGGATTGCACGATGTCGACAAGAGTACCGGTCTCCTGCGATTTCTCCGGTTTGTCGTAGAGCTGCCGTTCCAGCAGCTTCTTGTCGATCTTTCCATTGTGTGTGCGTGGCAGCGTGTCGGTGAATTTGATCACCGCCGGGACCATGTACGGTTTGACGGCCTTTCCCAGGCGATGGCGAACCGACGCTTCCGTGAGGCGCGAGCCCGCTTGCGGCACGATCCACGCCGCCAATCGCTTCGTTCCGTTTCCGATCTCGAAGGGGATCACGCATGCCTCGGCGATTTGATCGAGGCCGCGGATGGCGTCCTCGATCTCGGAAACCTCGACGCGATACCCTCCGATTTTGACCAAATATTCGGAACGGCCGACCAGGCGGATGAGACCGTCGTCTCCCACGCTGGCTATGTCGCCGGTGTCGAATAAGCGTCGACCATCGAACTCGATAAATCTCGAGCCGGTCAGCTCCGGATTGTTCCAATAGCGGCTGAACATTCCCACGCCGTGGACATAGAGGCGGCCGGGAACGCCCTTGGCTGCTTGAGACAGGTTGTCATCGAGCACAATGGGGGAAAGGTCGGCGGGGATGCCGATAGGAACCTGTTTGCCGTTGCGTGCCGTGTGCGCGCAGTCGAAATAGGCGACGTAGGGCGTCTCGGTCAGGCCGTAGACATTGTAGATTTTCGCGTGCGGAAGCGCCGCGGATATGCGTTCGAGCTGTTCATCCAGAAAGACATCGCTGGTGCAGATCACATGCCGCAAGCTCCCCAGTGACGCGGCGGATCGTCGGTTGCTTACAAGAGCTTCCACCAAGATCGGAACCGTGCCGATGACCGTGACGCTGTGACGGTCGATGGCCTCGATGTGCTCGGTTACATCGTTGTGCTTGCCATCGGTCAACAGACAGCATGAGCATCCGGCGACGAGGGGCCAGATGATCTCGCGCAGGAGATTGGTGACGCCCAAGGTAGTGCGAAAGAGCTGGCGATCATCCGGGGCAAGCTTCAGCGCGGACTGGAGCCATCGCTGACCCGAGAGGACCGCCTTGTGACTTAGCTCGATCCCCTTTGGGCGGCCGGTCGAGCCCGTGGTGAAGAAAGTGAACGCTGTGGCGTCTTCGCGGCCCGCAATGCGCGTGGATATTTCGGCAAAGTCGAGTTGACGCGTAGTGGCGGGGATGTCCTCGATCGCAATCGAATCCGACACCGTGGCGATGACGGCATGCGGCGACATGAACGTCAATTTGGGACCGACTTGGCTGAGGAGATCGGACACCCTCTGCGGCGGCTCATGAATGTCGAGCGGGACCACGTTCGCGCCGAGCGCGAGGAGGGCGAACAGTGTTTCGACCGTGGCGACTGAGCGGTCGGAGACGATCGCGATTACGTCTCCCGGAGCGACACCGAGATCCGAATAAAGGGCGGCACGTTGCAAAGACGATTGGAGCATCTCGCCATAGGTATGGGCTCTTTCGTCGGTCACGATGTAGCAGTCGCGCGGTGCGCGGACGCCGACCTCATGCAGGAGGGAGATCACATTGTGCCCTTCGAGCATCATGCGGCTTTCCTTGACAAGGACCTCTTGGAGTGACGCTGCCAGAGAAAAACGACGAGTGCGGTCGTTTGACGAGGTGGGCGGAAGACGCGGGCGCGACCAGAGACGTGCCGTGTCCCCCGACTTGCCCCGTCGAGCGACGCGCATGATATCGCGGTTGCGCGACGGCCCGTTCGTCGCTTCGCCGAGCTTTGCGCGACGATCTCGTCGAACTGACGATCGATCGGACTCGGTCGCGGGCGGTCGACGCGGATACGCGGCGCTCAACGCGTCTTCACGCGCTGAGCCGGTCCGTTCACGCGCTTTGACCGTTTTCTAGTGCGTCAAGCCGCCGTCACAGTTGTGCATGACCGTGCGACGGTCAAATTTTGCGGAGAGCACCATGATCGACTTGCTTCGCACCACATCGGGAATTTCGGCTATCTCTTCTGTCAGCGCCTCGATGTCTTCATTCTGTGCGGCTTCAATGATCAACATCAGATCAAAGTCGCCATCCACCGTCAGGCACAGTTTTATTTCGGGGTATTGCTTGAGGCGTTCTACGATATTTTTCTGACTTCGTTTGACGATGGACAGGAATGCGACGGATTGGACAAAGCCGCGGCCGGGATCATAACCGAGCAACGCCGAATACCCGATGATGACGCGGCGCCGCTCGAGTTGCGCGAGTCTGCACTGGACCGTCGTGCGGGCCAGGCCCAGTTGCTTGGCCAATGCCATTGTGGATTGCCGCGCATTCTCCAACAGGAGCGCGATAAGCCGGCGGTCGACCTCGTCGCTTGCGCCCCTCTTCATTGTGCTACCCGCAAGCCGACGTGAGCACTGCGGAGGCGTCGGTGCCCGGAGAGCCGACGATCTTCCCCAAACATCGGACGATCCGCCCGACAGCGTTCCCGGTCACCTCTGCGTCGTGCACCATGGCAATTCTGATGAACGGGGCTCCCGAGTTTTGACCCGACGCGGTGTCCCGGGAAAGAAACCGCCCGGGCAGCACCTTTATGGCCTCCTCGGCCCAGAGCTTGATCGTCGCGGCCTCTCCGTCGAGGCGACAGCTCGACAGATCGAGCCAGGCGAAGAAACCGGCGGCCGGCGGGTCAAATGGGAATAGGCGGCTGAACGGGCCCGCCGCCGCGTCCCAATTTGCACGATACCGTCGGCGGGTCTCCGCAACGTGCGCCTCGTCCGACCAGAGGGCGGCCGACAGCTTCTGTACCGGCGAGGCCATGGCAACGCAGCTGTAGCTGCGCAGACGCCTGAACGCGGCGATCACGGCCGCGTCGCCCGCGACAAATCCGGACCGCAAGCCCGGAACACTGGACCTCTTGGAGAGCGAGTTGAAGACGAGCACGTTGTCAAACGACCGCTCCGGCATGGACATCGTCACTTCGAGCCCGCCGACCGGGGCGGCATCGCGGTAGATTTCGGAGTAGCACTCGTCCAGCAGCAACAGGATGCCGAACCTCCGGCAAAGCGTGATCAGGCGGCTGAGATACGCGTGTGACGCGATCGTCCCCTGCGGACTCGATGGACTGCAGAGGAACATCGCTGCCGTGCGGCTGAGCAATTCGTTTGCCCCCTCTTCACGCTCCAGTGCCGCCAAGCTGGGAAAATGATCGCTCTCCGGTGAGGTCGGGAGATAGATCGGCTCGAGGCCCGCGACGCACGCAGCCGCCTCGTAGGGCGGGTAGAAGAGATCCGGCATGAGCACGAAAGATTTGCTCCCGCAACGCCGGCTGTCGAGCAACAGCAGCGACATCGCGAGCGCCTCGCGGGTGCCGCAGCAGGGCAGGACATGCCGTTCGGGATCGACGGCCGATGGTGCAAGCCGGTACCGGCGCACGATCCAGTCGGCGATCGCTTGGCGCAGAACAGGGGTGCCGTCGGAGGCCATATAGCGGCCCCACTCGTCGACGGCTTCGCTGAGGATCGGGCCGGCCACGGCGGGCACTCCGAATTTCGGCTCGCCGATCGAAAGGTCGAGCGCAGGACCATTTCGTAAAGGCGTGACCCCGCCGAGCAGCGCTCTCAGTCTCGGCCAAGGATAAGGGCTGAGTGACTCGACGGACTGGCTCAAAGGCAACATCCGAACCATCACGTCATTCATCCCCGGAACTCCTTGCGTTCGATTGGTCGTCCTCGGAGTTTCGTTCGGCAAGAGCATTGCACTCGCACAACGCAGCCGCCGGAAATGCAGGCGCATCAACTGCCCGCACCAGCTTTGTTTTAGATGCCGGGTTATGTATTACGCCGACGAACCGAGTAATTCCTCGGCAAACTGACGGAAATAGCGTGCCGGATACCGCGAATCGTCGCGGTCGCCGTCACTCACCCATCCTGCGAGAGTGCCGTATCGCCGTGCGCTTGGTATCGCGATGTCGTGGCGCGGTCGTTGGGTCGGGCTTCGGCGCACGATCTTGCCGCGGGCGCTGAAGCTGTGAAAGCCATACCCCTCCGCCGACGATGAGGACAGTGCCGAGGACAGTGGACAGATTCGGCACTTCGCCGAAGAACGCAATTCCCAGGAAAGCGGCAAAAGCCACGCGGGTGTAACCGATCGGGCCGACAACGGACATGTCCGCCAGTCGGAAGCCATTGATAATGCACAGCTGACCGATGATCGCGAATGGCCCGAGGAGAAGAAAGGCGCCGTTCAACGCGAGGTCATGGGACTGCCAGGTCACGACTGCCGGAATGGCAAGGAGAAGGCTGCCGAACACACTCACGTGCAGCATTATCGACAGGGTCACATCTTTCACAGAAAGCATCTTGATCGAAATCGACTCTGCCGCAGTCAACAAGGCGCCAATAAATGCGATTCCGGCGGGAACGAGGTAGGTCGTGTCGAGATGAGAGAATGTGCTGCGGCCGGCCAGCACGGTGAAAGCGCCACAGGCACACAGCGCGACCGCCACCCAATGGCGCGCTCCGACGAACTCGCCGAGGATCGCAATCGCCAACAGGACGACGAAAATCCGGTCCAGCAACCCGATCACCGTCGCCTCGGCTATCGGCATTGTCGCGGCTGCCTGGACCGCCGCGATGCCTCCGAACGCACCAAAGAACGCCCGCGCGAAATGCCCCCAGGGATGAGGACTCCAATAGGTACTTATCGGCTTGCGCAACAGGCAGATAACCACAAGGACCGTTACTAGGCCCCCGACGTACCGGAGAAACATGATTTGAAAAGGCGCAGCAGCCGGCCCGGCAAACTTTCCCGAGCTAAAAATGATTGTAAACACCAGATTTCCGGCAACGCACCATAGAATACCGATCCAGGCCGACGAGTGATCGTGCCTGTCATCCGGGCATGTCCCGCCATCATCGGGATTGCGGCCGGCAACCTGCTTTGCGGGCACTATCGAACCAGGCTCCCCTGGTGTCGGACTGGTAGCGCGGTGCGGCGTGCTTTTCGATAACAGTGGCCGCGGCGAGATTACGAAGAATTCCCCGGCCCGACGCCTGCGGCCAAACGTTGTGACCATCGAGTAGCCGCACGGCAAGGTAGACCGCTTTGCCAAGCGAGGCAATCGAGCCCATCGCCCTGATGCATGCGCGCGCAGGCGCCGGGAGCGAAGGCAATCTGACGGCTCCTGGCGCCGATCGCCGACAAGATGCCGGAGGAACCGTCAGGTGTTCCCCCTATCATCGGTCCAGAAGGAAGCACGCGACGGGCTGGTCCACCGAACGAATGTTGGGCGCCCCGCTGCCCAAGTGCGTGCGCCAACCGGTTGGCTGCACGCCGAACGTGACGATCGATGCGCTCTAAGGCGGGCGGCCGCGGCCAGATGAAATCCATCGGCAGGCCGACGAAGATCAAACAACAACTACCGATGATCGGACCCTTGCAAGGTATTCGCGTGATTGATTTCGGCCAGCACATCGCCGGCCCGCTGGCTGCGGTCCTCCTGGCAAGGCAGGGTGCCCAGGTTATTCATGTTGATGCGCCCGGCGGCTCACCGCTGGAGCCGCCGATCAATGCCATGCTGCAGGCTGGCAAATCGAATGTGACCTTGGATTTGAAGGCAGCGTCCGATCTGCGACTGGCGCAACAGCTGATTTTATCCGCCGACGTGGTGATTGAGAATTTTCGTCCGGGCGCCATGGATCGCCTGGGAATCGGCGCTCACGCGATGACGGAGCGGTCCTCCCGTTTGGTCTACTGCTCCATTCCTGGTTTTCCGTTCGATGATCCGCGCGCGAAGGTTCCGGCGTTCGAGGGCGTCGTGGCCGCCGCGGCCGGGCTGTTGCGGCCGGTCGGGGACGACATGGGTGTCGCGACGTACGCGTATCGGCAGATTACCGTCGCGTCCACGTTTGCTGCCGCTTATGCCGCGATCAGCATCGCCGCCGGTTTGCTGGCGAAGGAGCGCGACGGCCTCGGACAGATCATCGAGGTCCCGCTGCTCGACGTAATGCGCGAGGTGGCAGTGGAGCCGACGACGAACCCCAGCGAAGCTTACCCGCAGACCGCGGCCGAGCGCGGATGTGCGACCCTTTGGGGGCAAATCGGGATGAGCGGCGGGGGTTCATACCGATGTGCCGACGGCCGTTTCATCAAATTCTGGCCCCGAAACCCGAAGTTCATGGATTGGCTTCTCACCGCCGCGGGGGAGTCGGGGTGGGATCGGCTGGGGCTTCTCGATCTCACATTGCTTCGGCGCAACCCGGGCCACCGGCGGGAATTGCGGCGCCGTTTGGGTGAGTTATTTGCATCGCGGTCGGCGGCGGCCTGGGAGGCCGTCGGCATGGCTGCTGGCATCCCGCTCGCAATGCACCGAACGACCGAGGAGTGGCTTCGCACTGAGCAGGCACGCGCGATTGGTGCGACATCCCATATCACCGTCCCCGAGCTGGGTTCGGTGGCAACGCTCGGCCAAATCATCCACATGTCGTCGGACGACGATGCGCGCGAGCAGCGCCCGTGCCGTCATCTTGAACGTGGCGAGCTGGTCCGGCTGCTTCGTCCCTCGCGCCGAGCGCCCGGTCCGGCGCCGCGCCACGCAACCTCGAAGCCACCGCTCGACGGCATTGTCGTCATAGACACGACGCAGGTTCTGGCCGGCCCGACGGCCGGACGGATTCTCTCCGACTTCGGCGCTCGCGTTATCAAGATAAACAGCCCCCTCGATGTGACGCCCGCATTCCACCTCCGGGTAAACAGAGGGAAACAATCGGTACTGCTCGACATTTTCAAATCCGAGGGCCGCCGAATACTGCATCGCCTCGTTCGCCATGCCGATGTTTTCATTGAAAATTTTGCCCGCGGCGTAGCCGACCGATCCGGCTTCGGTCATGCGCACCTGAGTCGAAGCCATCCTAGCCTCATCTACTGCTCTATCAGCGCGTACGGGCATCGCGGTCCTTGGGCAAACGCCCGGGGATATGAATCGACTGCTCAAGCCGTATCCGGGCTCGATCCGACGCCTTCATCCGGTGGAAACGAGATAACTGCACCGCTTTATCTCACCGATTTGGGTTGCGGGCTGCTCGCAGCATTCGCAATTACGCTCGCGCTGTTTGCGCGGAGATCGACCGGGACTGGCCAGCACGTGCAGACATCTCTGGCGCAAGCCGCCACTTTGCATTCTTGCATCCGGATGGCGCGTCGCGCGCCGTGTACGACCGGGGACCGCGCGGGTGCCCATTCACCGGCCGTATACCGCCCCTTCCGCTGCGCGGACGAATGCATATTCCTGGTCGCGTTCCGCCGACAGCTTGAGAAGCTCGGCGAAGTCGTGGGCGAAGAGGATCTTCAGGCCCTGGACGCGCCTGAGTTGGAGCGATCCCTGGCAAGGCGGCTTGGCACTCTGCCGGCGCGAACTTGGATCGAAAAGCTGCAGGCCGCAGGCTTCGCGGCCCATCGTCTGGAATCGATGGCCAATGTCCTGGCGGATCCAGCCGCGATCGGACGGGGCGCCGTGGTCTCGGTCGACTATCGTCATGGTGCTGTGACGACCGTTGCGCCGGCGCCGCGGTTCAGCAGAACCCCGCTTTGCAACATACGTCTTCCCAAAGCCTATGGCGGCGACACCCGGGCGGTGCTCGCGGAGTTTGGTCGGACCGCGGCCGAGACCGCCGTACCACCCGACGTCGCGGCCGAAATGCCTCTCATCGGCAAGATCGTCGAGCGATGCACGGCGCGGCCGCGAGCCAGACCTGACCTCATTTCGCGATGCGGGCTGCCGGACGATGCAGCCGGCGCCGTGGCGGAGACAAGATAGGAGCCGCAGGGATGACAGATGACAGCAAAGTCTTGGACACGCTGTTGCGTGACCCGAGCGTGTGCGAGGCGACGCTCTTCTCGGCCGAGATCGATGGCCGCGCCATGCCGGTCGTGGCGGTCGTGCCGTTTGCATTCGCAAGTCCCCCACAGGTGAGGTCCCTCGCTCTGGAATGCGGCGGATACAGCGAGGCGCCGGCCGTCATCCTATGCAAGGAAATGCCCAGATTGCCCGATGGTCGTCTCGATACGGCGCACCTCATGGCCGCGGCGAAGGCGCGCGGAACCATCTTCTTCTATGAAAGAGCGGCAACCGAGTTGGAATCGCAGCTCGTTACTCTCGTTGAGAACGTATTGGGAATTTCACCGGCGGGTGTGACGGACGATCTTCTCGACCTCGGCCTCGACTCGCTGCGCGCAGTTCATCTCACGTCCGCATTGGAGCGGCTGCATCCCGGCCGCATTTCCCTAGCGGACCTCTTTGAACTCAACACCATCCGGCGGCTTGCTGCCCACATCGAGGGGTTGGACGCCAGGTGAGGATCAACGATCCGTGAAGCAGCCACCGCGCACTTGGTGCAGGGGCAGGACGGCATGACCAGCAGCTGGGCACTCAAGGCCGCACAGCAACGGCTCCCCGCAATCACGGCCCTGCGCCGCGCAATCCATCAGGAACCTGAAATCGGACTGCAGTTGCCGGCGACGCAGCAAAAGATTCTCGCTGTCATCGGGAAGCTGGAAGGCTTGGAGGTGAGACTTGGGCGCACCGTAACGTCGATCGTTGCCGACTTGGGCGGGAAATCGCCGGGCCCGACAATTCTGTTGCGTGCCGACATGGATGCCCTTCCCATCACGGAAGCGGCGGAAGTCGAGTATGCGAGCCAGACCGACGGACGCATGCACGCCTGCGGGCATGATGCGCATGCCGCGATGCTGGTCGGCGCGGTTCTCATTCTGGCCGAGCATCGCGCCGCGTTTCGCGGTCGGGTCAGGTTCGCGTTCCAACCCGGCGAGGAGAATGATTTCGGGATGTGCCACATGATTGATGAGGGCGTGCTCGATGCGGTGGACGCTGCCTTCTCGTTGCATGTGGCGCCGAATCTGCCCGCCAATCTGGTCGGAACGCGCACCGGACCGATTATGGCCGCGGCTGACGCCTTTCAAGTTCGCATCACCGGTCACGAGGGTCATGCGTCGGCGCCGCACCGGGCGAAGGATCCGGTCCCTGTGTGTTGCGAGTACGTGAGCGCGCTGCAGACCTTCGTGACCCGCGAAATCAGCCCGTTTGAACCGGCGGTGATAACTGTGACGCGGATCGAGGCCGGCAATACGACGAACGTAATCCCCGCCAGCGCGACGGTCGAGGGAACGATCCGGACCCTCAACAAGACGACAAGACGTCTAGCCGCCGCGGGTGTCGTGCGGCTCGCGCGCGGCCTGTCTGCGGCGCACGGATGCGCGGCGGAGGTCCAGGTACGCCGCGGCTATCCGGTAACCGTCAATAATGCCGAGGCCGCAGCCTTGGTCCGTCGCGTGTCTCAGGACATCGTGGGCGAGCGCAACGTCTATGAGATGCCGGCCCCGGTCATGGGAGCGGATGATTTCGCCCATGTGCTCGAGCGGGTTCCCGGGGCGATGTCGTTGCTCGGCGCGTGTCCGAGCGACATCGAGAATCCGTCCATGGGTCCTTCGGTTCACTCCAGTCTTATGCGCCTGAACGAGGACGCGCTGGCGACCGGAACGGCGTTGCACGTTGCGACCGCTCTGCAGTACCTCGGAGCCGCTGCGTAGTCGGTTCGGTCGTGCGGGCGTGCGGTTTTCCGGGATCGGCGGCTTCACTTGCGGCTCGCAGTCAGGCCAATCTCGCCTCCATCACCGACGGCGGGGCGATGTTGTGCCTCCGGCCGATATTCAACAGCCCTTCGTGCGTGACGGCGTCCACGGGAATCCCGTGCGTTTGCCGGTCGGCGGCAGCGGTCTGTTGGCGCAACCCGGGATACCTTACTTTTTCCCTCTGGCTTGCGGGCGGGCAGTCGACGAGGCAATTGAGCAATTCATCCATTGCCGGGTGGAAGTCGCCTGTCGGGCGGAACGCTCGGACGTCCAATGCGAGGAAGAAGTGCCCGACGCCGGGATGCTCCGGCCGCACGGCACCCTCCTCGAGATTTTTACGGGTGGGACCGACGCACCCCCCGCTCAGCACTCCACACAGAATGTCGATGAGGATTGCGAGACCGTAGCCCTTATAACCCCCCGGAGTGTTTCGGCCGTCGAGAAACTGGAGGAATGCCGCTCCTTTGGCGAAGTCGGCCGGATCCGTTACTTCCCTTCCGCTTTCGTCGCATAGCCAACCGGGTGGGATCTGCTCACCCCTTCGGTGTGCGGCGCGAATTCGGCTGACGGCGATGGCGGCAACGCTCATGTCGAGGTTGAACCGCGGCGCCTCGCCGGCCGGTGAGCCTGCCGCAATCACGTTGGTTCCGAGCAGGTTGCGGCGCCCGTTGGGGGGGCGAAGGTGCACTTCGGAACCGAGATTTGTGAATCCGATGCCGACGCAGTCGGCTTTGGCAGCGAGCGAGCTGTAGTAACCGAGCGCACCGCAGTGCGTGCTGTTGCGCACTGCAACGGCGCCAATCCCGAAGCGCCCGGCCTTCGCGACGGCCAATTCCATTCCCTTGCTTGCCGGCAGGAAACCAAGGCAGCGATGAGCGTCGATCAAGGCGACGGCGTCTGTATCGACGACAACCTGCGGCTTCGCCGCCGCGTCGATCTCTCCGCATCGAATCTTTGCGAGATATACGCGATCGAGGTTCGCGGCCCCGTGCGTATCGATGCCGTGCAGGTCCGCGTATAACAGCCCGGCTGCACCTGCCTCTGCTGCCGCCGGCGTCGTGCGTTCGGCAATGAACGCCTCACGATAAAATCTTTCCAGATCGGTCGGAGAGACCCTCGGCATGGCTGGGCTCTCGGTGCGATGATGGTGCGGCAACGGGTCGGCGAGGAGCCGTTGTCGACATCCTAGCGTGGCACGCTTCCTTTCGGCAAACCAAAGCCTCATTCGGAATCGGTGAGAGAAATGCCTGCGAGCCCCACCATCCATCCGCGCCCGTTTCCGCGGCGCGAAAGGCACATCGGCCGTTTCATACGGCTGGAGCCGCTGGCGGACGCGCACACCGCCGATCTCTGGGCGGCTGCGGCGGACGCTGACGAGTCGTGGCGGTATTTGAGATATGGTCCGTTTCGGATGAAGGAGGAGATGGCGTTACATATCGCTGGGCTCGCAGCATGCGCCGATCAGCCTTTTTTCGCGATCATTCCGGCGAGCACCGGACAAGCGTCGGGCTGGGTTTCCTATTGCGACATCTTTCCCGCCCACGCGTCTTTGGAAATCGGAAGCATCTGGCTTTCCCCGCTGGTTCAGAGAACGCCGGTTTTGACGGAAACGATGTATCTCCTGCTCCGGCATGCGTTCGACGATCTCGATTATCAGCGCGTCGTCTGGCGCTGCGACGGCGAGAACGCGGCGTCCGTAAAGGCGGCCGAACGATTGGGCTTCGTGCCCGAGGGAACCTGGCGTTCCTCCTATATAGCGAAAGGCCGGCGGTGCGATGCGCGCTGGTATTCGCTCTTGGCCGCCGAATGGCCGGCGCGCCGCGCGGCACTCGTCGCATGGCTTGGCATCGATAATTTCGACGGGGAAGGGCGCGCCCTATCAAGGCTTTTACGGCCGGGCGGGTTAACGCGCTAGCAGGGGCGGGCGAGACGGGGGTTTGCGTCGATCTGCCGGTTTCTTGAGCCGTTTTCGTCAGACTGCCGATGTATCTGTTTGCATCTCGGCATAGCGTTCAGGCCGGCC
Source organism: Hyphomicrobiales bacterium (assembly GCA_019243195.1). Taxonomy (GTDB): domain Bacteria; phylum Pseudomonadota; class Alphaproteobacteria; order Rhizobiales; family Xanthobacteraceae; genus AP-16. The sequence goes on along the minus strand of JAFAUQ010000273.1, from coordinate 1,825 downwards.
GCGCCCACAGCTCGCCCGGCCGTTCGGCACCGAGCCATGCGCGGCGGTCGGCCTTCCACCAGTGACTGCAGGTGATTTCATGCTTCACGCCCCGGTGACGCCGCGAACCATCCCGCAAGGGTGGAGCGGAACAGATCTCGCCGCCGATTCCAGCTGGCGGCTTCCTCTGACCATTGCTCACATTTCCGAGCTGGAGAAGGCGCTGGCCAATGCAAAATCAAAAGTGAGCAAGTACGCCGACCTGACGAAATCCGACTTCCCTCTGGGGCGATCGCTCGCCGGCCTGGTGGACCGGATCCGCACGGAGCTGACTGTGGGCAGAGGTGTGGTGCTTTTGTCCGGATTTCCGGTGCGGCGATTCTCCGAGGGCGATCTGTGCCTGTGCTATTGGGGCTTATGCATTCATCTCGGTACCTGCGTAAGCCAGGACGGCCAGGCGGCGCTGCTGGCGAAAGTGGAGGAACGCGGTATCAAACAAGCAACGCTTACGCGCGCCTATGGAACGAGGCGCGTGCATGCCCTGCACGTAGACCTCTCGGACGTGATCGGTCTGCTCTGCGTTCGCCAGGCGTCCAGCAACCCAATCAGCTCGTTTGCCTCCGCTATCGCGGTCTACAACGAGTTTGCCTTTAAGCATCCGGAATGGCTGCCGCGACTGCAGGAAGGCTTCCACTGGGATCGCTATGGCGAGCAGGCCGCCTGGGAGGCCCCCACGTCGTCGCACCCGATACCGGTTTTCGAGCGCCGTGACGGCCGCTTCAGCTCGAGGTTCAACCGCAACTGGATCAAGGCTGCAGCCGTGCGCCGGAATTCGCCCTTGACCGATAGCGAGAACGCGATGCTGGATTTCTTTGAAGCCACGGCCCAAAGATACGCGTTTACTTTCGAGTTGGCAGAAGGGGACGCCTATTTCGCAAATAACCTTTGCGCCCTCCACGGCCGCGCCGGCTACGAGGAAGATACTGGCGAAAGCCTCGGTCGCGGACGCCTGCTGCTGCGCAGCTGGATCAACCTTCCTGAACTGCGCCCATCGCCGGACCGAAGTGCCGTGCATTATGGACTGATCGATTATGGTAATCTGGGATGGACGGCGGGCGAGCTCGCGGTCGGCAAGAACCTCAGCGCAGGCCACCAACGCGTGTTCTGCGAGTAGAGGCCCGGTTCATCGAACGCGCACGTTGCTCGCTGATTAAATCGAATCCGCACGCTTCGCAATCGTCCCAGGCGGATTTCGCTTCGAGTTCAAACAGTGTTCCGCCAAAAGGCCCAAGAAACTGAGGGACCCGTAGCACACGCAGGCGTGGCTGGATTTCTGAGATACTTTTCGCATTCGGGCTATGGGAGGGTATTCAGGATCCGCCCGGTGCGCTGCCGAGCCGCTGGTCTTGCGGCCGTGATCTCAGTTTGCTTTCACGAGTCCCCCGACGCAGTCGGGGCCGCGCGTTAGCGCGATCTGGCTCGCCGGCGTACAGGCTTTTTTGAAGCGGATACCTTCGGACGCAAAGAACTGCCACACCGTGCCGTAGCTAACCGTCACCTCGCGTTCGGACAGCTCTGCCACCACGGCCCGGCGCCCTGCGCGTGCACGGCGCCGCTCAGATAGGCCGCTACGCGCGTGCCGAACTGGCGGCCGACCAGCGCTTCGTGGGATTTCGTGGGGGACATGCATGATGTTCCCGACTAGTGCCCCGATTCCGAAGTTCGCATCATTTGGCGGCACGTTCGTTTGCGAACTTCGGAATCGAAGGGCACTAGCAACTCTATGATTCTAGTGCCGCTTTGAACCCGAAGTTCGCAATCGGACTCGCGGCAATTATGATGCGAA
>JAFAUQ010000141.1 GCA_019243195.1 Hyphomicrobiales bacterium | reverse complement strand
GCTTGCACGCACACCCAGGCGAGCGGCAGCCCGAACAACAGGCAGACCGCCGTCGCCTTGATGCCGAGCACGAGCGTGTCGGCAAGAATGCTCAGGCTGAACGGGTCGCCGAGGAACTTGGCGTATTGCGTCAAGTCGAAGTGGTTGAGGGCGAGGCCGTCGGATAGGCTCACCAGCAGCAGCACCACGAGGGGCGCTGCGAAGAACAGCCCGAAGAAGGCGCTGAGCGGCAGCAACAGCCGCCACTCGGGCCCGGCTCCGGCGCCCGCCGCTGTCACAGCTTGATGTCGCGATTGAATCGCTCGATCCACTCGGACCGGTGCTCGTTGATCTTGGGCCAATCCTGGTAGTGCAGCTTGGCGAGGTCGTCCTGGGATTTCGCCACCTGTTTGACGATCTCGCCCTTGAGCGGAACCTTGCGGTTGGTGGGGATCACCCAATAAGGCGCGCGCTCCAAATCCTCCTGCAGGTCGGGCGCGAGATGCGCGTCGATGTATTGCACCGCGAGGTCCGGTTGGACCGCGTTCTTCACCAGGTGCAGGCTGGTGCGCCACGCTGGGATGCCGGTTTCGAGCGTCGCAAAATCGATGTCGACGCCTTTTTCTTTGAGAGTCTGCACGAAGTTGAAGTTATAGGGCGCGATATCGATCTGCTCCTGCTGGAACAGCGCCGCGTGGGCACCGAGGTTGGCGGAGATCGCCCCGACGCTCGGCAGCAGTTCCTTGAGCGCCTTGAAGGCAGGCTCGATGTCACTTTCGCTGCCGCCGCGAGTCTTTGCGAGATCGACCATGAACGCCATGCCCAGCGTGCTGTTGAGCGCGGTGAGGCCGACGCGGCCCTTGTAGGCCGGGTTGAACAGATCGTTCCAGGATTTCGGCCGCTCTTTGATCTTTTTCGGATTGAACCCGATGCCGATCACTTGCAGTGAGATTTTCGGTCCCCACGGCTCTTGGAACGCGGGTACGAGGTCTTTGTAGTTGGGCGATTTGTCCACCGGATATTTATCGATCACGCCGGCCTTGACCGCATCGAGCAGGGGTCCTTCGTCCATGATCGCCACGTCGAACGGCGGTTTTCCGCGCGCGGCCTCGAGCTTCGCCACCTCGTCGGTCGCAAGCAGGATCGTCTGGGTCACGTCGGCGCCAGTCTTCTTGCGGAAGTAGGGTGCGAGCACATCGCGATGCGCCTCGTTCCAGGTGCCTGGGAAGGTCGCGACCACGAGCGGATCGGCGGCAGCGGCGCGCCGCGGCAGCAGCGCCAGCGTCCCCACGGCGGCGCCCGCTTTCAACAAATCTCTACGTCCCAACCTTCCGCTCATTGCTGCTCTCCTTGTTGCGACGCTGGCTCCGGGTAGAGAAGACAGGCGTCGATCGCTGTCGGCTCGATGAAGACTTCGCTGCCGCTTGGCGGCACCGCGGCAAGCTCCGGGCGCGGCGCTGCCACCCGGACCGGCGTGCCAGACACCAGCGTGAGGTCGTAAACGAGGGTCGGCCCGAGCGGCATGATGATGCCGACCTTCGCACGCAGCCGACCGGGCCCGGGCGTTGCAGTGAGCCGCAATCGTTCCGGCCGGATCGACAAGACCACGCGCCCGCCGGCGCGAAAACCGTTCGCGCGGCAGACGAGGCTCTCGCCGCCGGCAAAGCCGACCGTGCAGGCGCTCCCGTCCACGCTTTCCACGATGCCGGGCAGCAGGTTTGTCGTGCCGACGAACTGATTGACGAACAGCGTTGCCGGCCGGTCATAGATCTCGACCGGGTTCGCGAATTGCTCGACCGCGCCGCGATTGAGCACGGCGATGCGGTCGGCCATGCCGAGCGCCTCTTCCTGGTCGTGCGTGACCATGATGGTGGTGATGCCATAGAGGCGCTGCAGCCGCTTGACCTCGACCTGCATGTCGAGCCGGAGGTTTTTATCGAGCGCCCCGAATGGTTCGTCGAGCAGCAGAATTTTTGGCTCGACTGCCAGTGCGCGAGCAAGCGCGATGCGCTGCTGCTGGCCGCCGGAGAGTTGGCCGGGGTAACGATCGGCGAGTTCGGACATCTGCACCAGCGCGAGCATCTCGGCGACCCGGGCACGCACGCGAGTACGCGCATCGCCGCGTGCCTCGAGGCCATAGGCGACGTTCTGCGCCGCGGTCATGTGCGGGAACAGCGCATAGTTCTGAAAGACGATACCGGCGCCGCGGCGGTTCGGCGGCAGATGATCGACCGGTTCGCCGTCGTAGCGTACGCGGCCTTCGCTTTGGCGAATGAAGCCGGCGATGATGCGCAGCAACGTCGACTTGCCGCAGCCGCTTGGGCCGAGCAGCGCGACGAGTTCACCGGCGCAGACGTCGAGCGACACGCCGCGCACCGCGGTCGTCGAACCGAACCGATGGGTGATCGCCTCGAGGTGCAGCGAGTGGCCGCGCCTCGGCGCGGCCGTGCCTTCGCCGACAATGGCTGCGGAATCGGGCGCTCGCATCAACGCTCAAGAGTTACGGTATGCCGGCGGGCGCAGCTTACGAACTCCGGAAATAAGATACTAGCCGCGCTTCCGAAATGAGGAGGGCGGGCGGCCGTAGGTGGCGCGGAAAGCGTCGTTGAACCGCCGCACGCTGCCGAAGCCGGCCGCGAACGCAATCTCGCTGAGCGGTTGCTTGGTGCGGTCAATCAACCGTTTGGCCGCCTGAATGCGGCGCGTCGCCGCCACTTCGCTCGGCGTTGCCCCGGCGTGGCGCAGGAAGAGGCGAAGCAGGTGGCGCGGTCCGATGCCGAGCTTGTCGGCAAGATCGCTCACCGATGCCCGATCGAGGAATCCGTCCTCAATAAGACGCATGGCGCGTCCGACGGTCGAGCGCGTGCCGTTCCACGCCGGGCTGCCGGGCGCCGTCTCCGGGCGGCAGCGCAGACACGGCCGGAAGCCCGCGCGCTCGGCCGCGGCGGCCGAGGGAAAGAACACGACGTTTTCCGAGCGCGCCGGCCGCACCGGACAAACCGGCCGGCAATAGATGCGCGTGGTGCGCACGCCGGTGAAGAACAACCCGTCGAACGCACGATCGCGGGCGAGCCGCGCGCGATCGCAGGTCGCCTGGTCCAGGGGAGGCGGCATCACGTGGAGCATGGCGTGACGTTAACGCTCAAGCCCCCGCGCGGGTAGCCGGAATCGGACTTCGTCCGGGGACCGGGTCCGAAAACGGCCAGTGGAGGCGGCGCTTCGCGGCAATATCCCGGCCATGGATGCGCGCAACGAAACCGCGGCGACGCCGGCACGCGACACCGGCCTTTATCACGGCTGGTTCGTCGTCGCGCTCGCATTTGTGGTCGCCGCGTTCAGTTGGGGCCTCGGCTTCTACGGGCTCGGCATTTATCTCGTGGTGCTGCGCGATCGGTTCGGCTGGTCGGCGGCCGACATCGCCTCCGCGATCACTTTTTATTACATCCTTGGTGCCGCGTTGACCTTTCTGTTTGTTGGGCCGGCGTTCGATCGCTACGGCGTGCGCCGCGTCGTTGCCGTCGGTGCGCTCGCGCTCGCTGGCAGCGTCGCCGCGCTGCCGCTCGTGACCGAGCTGTGGCACGTCCACGCCATTTTTGCGTTCATGTCGATCGGCTGGGCGACCATGAGCGGTGCCGCTGTCAACATCATCGTCGCGCCCTGGTTCGACCGGCGGCGTGGATTTGCCGTAAGCCTCGCACTCAACGGCGCCAGCGCCGGTGGCCTGGTGATGGCGCCGCTGCTGATTTTTCTCATCGATCGGTTCGGCTTAGCGCCCGCGCTCGGGCTGGTCGCCGCGCTGACTGTCGCGGTGCTGCTGCCGCTGTTGGCGCTGATCGCGCGCGAGAAGTGCCCCGACCAGCATGACCGCGACGACGCACCCGTCCGGTCCGCTCGCCCCGCCGTACAGTACGTGCCTCCGTTCAGCGCACGAAAAATTATGCGCGAGCCGAATTTCATCGCGATCTCACTGCCGTTTGCGTTGGGCCTCGTCGCACAGGTGGGCTTCCTCACTCATCAAGTCGCTTTTCTCCTCCCCATGACCGGAGCCGTCGCGGCCGGATGGATCGTGAGCCTGAGCACCTGCGCGGCCATCCTTGGACGCTTGGTCACCGGTTTGTTTGTCGACCGGGTCGATCGGCGCGTTGTTTCCTGCGGGAACTTCCTCGTTCAGGTGCTGGCGATGGCGATCCTTATCTCTGCGTCGTCCCTGCCGATGCTCATCGTCGGTTGCGCGCTATTCGGGTTGGCGGTGGGCAATCTCGTCTCACTTCCCGGGCTGATCGTGCAACAGGAATTTCCCACGCGCGACTTCGCGCGCATCGTCAGCATGATCGTCGCCATCAACCAATTTGCCTTCGCGTTCGGGCCAGCCCTGCTCGGGCGCTTGCAGCAGCCGGATGGGTCCTACACGCGCGCGCTCATGGCCTGCCTTCTCATGGAAGCCGCGGCAGCCGTCATCGTGATGTGGCCGAGGCTCGTCCGGCCCCGAAGGCGCGCCGGCGTATATTCAAATGGTCGTGAACCGCGCTAAAGTGGGCTGCCGGCGCCTTTCTATCAGCGAGGTCCTATGCCGCTCTCATCCCGCTTCATCGCCGATGCCGCCAAGCTTTTCCAGGATGTGGATTTCTCCGAGGCTCGCGCCGGCGAGCTTGCGCTCGAAGTCGAGCGGCTCAACACCGCCGTGCGCACCGCCGCCGGCTCTCTCGATTTCGACGCCGAGCCTGCGGCGTTCTTCGCCGTGCTGGCGGGGAGGACGTCATGAGCATCGCCGAAGCACGCGCACCCGCGGCGGTTTCCGATCCGGCGTTGATGACATTGGCGCAGGCCGCCGCGGCGATCCGCGCGCGGCAACTCTCATCGGTCGAGGCCACCAAGGCCGCGCTCGCCCCCATCGCGCGCTGGCAGCCGCGGCTCAATTGTTTCATCGCTATCGACGAAGAAGGCGCGCTCAGGCAGGCGGCGGCGCTTGATGCCGAGCTAGCGCGCGGGCGCATCCGCGGCGCGCTGCACGGCGTGCCGCTTGCGCACAAGGACATGTACTACCGCGCCGGCCGGATCTCGACCTGCGGCTCGGAAATCCGCCGCCATTGGCGCGCGAGCACCACCGCGACCGTGCTCACGCGGCTCGACGAAGCGGGCGCGGTCGATCTCGGCGCGTTGAACATGGCGGAGTTCGCCGCCGGGCCGACCGGCCATAACGAGCATTTCGGCCACTGCCGAAATCCCTTCAATCCGGCGCACATGACAGGCGGCTCGTCGAGCGGCTCGGGTGCCGCGGTTGCCGCGCGGCTCGTCTACGGCGCGCTCGGCTCCGACACCGGCGGCTCGATCCGCTTGCCCGCCGCCGCCTGCGGCGTGATCGGCCTCAAGGCGACGTATGGGCGCGTGAGCCGTTACGGCGCCATGGCGCGCGCGTGGTCGCTCGACCACGTTGGGCCGCTCACGCGCACCGCCGAGGACTGCGCGCTGATGATGGCGACGATCGCCGGATACGACGTCAACGATGGCGCGATCAGCCATGAACCCGTGCCGGATTTCACCGCCGGACTTAACGACGGCATCAAAGGTGTGCGCGTCGGCGTAGTGATCGAGACGGAGGATGCACCGGTCGATGGGGAGGTGCGCGCCGCAGTCGATGCGAGCCTCAATGTACTGCGCTCGCTCGGGGCCCAGCCTGTGCCGGTGCGCCTTGCGCATTTGCAGGAGTGGTACTCCTTCGCTGACACGATCTCGAAGTGCGAGGGCGCGGCCATCCATGCGCGCTGGCTGCGCGAGCGTCCGCAGGATTATTCCGGCCATGTGCGCACCCGCCTCGAGGCCGGTCTCGTGCTGTCGGCGACACGCTACATCGAGGCGCTCTCGGCGCGCGGACGCCATCTCGCCGAGTTCCTCGCGACCGTGATGGCCGATATCGACGTGCTGCATTGTCCGGCGATCCCGGTACCGATCCCGACGATCGCGGAGACAGATGTCGACGGCACCGGGGAAGCGGTGCTGGCGCTCGTCGGGCGCATCACTCAGTACACCCGCCCGTTCAATTTCCTCGGCATTCCGACCATCAGCGTGCCGTGCGGGTTCACCGGCAACGGGCTCCCGGTCGCGTTCCAGATCGCCGCCAAGCCGTTCGCCGAGCCGCTCGTGCTGCGTGTCGCACACGCTTATCAGACGGCAACGGATTATCACGAGCGAGTGCCGGAATTGCCGTAATCGATCTTACGCGGGTTCGACCAAAACTTCGTCGCCGCGTGCGGTGAGCTTCGCGCCGCGTTGCGCGCTGCGCCGCGCCAGGTCGTCGAACGCGGTGCGTTCGTCGGTGAGGGCGCATAGCACTGTTTCATTTTTGTCATTGTGACGGACGAACTGGAAGCGCGTGCCTTTCACGCCGTCGCGCGCGATCTCGGCGCGCACCATCATGCCGAGCCAGGTGCCGTGCTGGCGCCCGCCGTGGCCGGTGTGGAACGAGAAGCTGCCGAGGCCGTAGAAAATCGGCCGGCCTTTGTAGACTTCTATCGGCAGCGAATAGTGCGGGCCATGCCCCATCACGATGTGCGCGCCGGCGTCGATCGCCGCGTGCGCGATCTCGGTCATGTAGGCGAGGACTTCCTGACCGAGCCCCCAATGGCACGACGCGACCACGATGTCGGCCTGCGCCCGCAACGCCGCGATATCGTCGGTGAACGCGCGCAAGTAAGCCTTGTCGGCCCAGGTGACGACTTCCGGCGGCACGCCCGGCCGGTTGGGCGGCGGGGTTTCCGGCCGCGTCTTGTGCATGGGCACGTGATAGGCGGTGTGGCCGCGCAGCACGGCGATGCCGGTCGCCTCGGCGCCGGCTTCGTGATTGGTCGGCCAGTAGACCGAGCTGCGCTGGAGAAAGCCGCAGGTGAGCCCGTCGCGTCTGACGAGCGCCGGCGCCCGCGCGGCGGCGAGGTTGCGCCCGGCACCCGTGTGCGCGACGCCCAGCTCATCGAGCCGCGCGATCGAGGCGAGGATCGCGGCCTCGCCATAGTTGACGTTGTTGGCGATGCCGACCGCGTCGATCCCGGCGCGCTTGAGCGCCTCACCACCCGGTTCCGGATGAGCATAGAAGCCCTCGTTGTGAAACGAGTGGCTGCCCGGATCGAACAGACAGCATTCGAAATTGCTGAACGTGAGCGCGTCGCGCAGTTCGTCGGCGACCCGCGCAAACGGGACCGGCGGATCGGTCACGTTCATCAGGTTCACGTCGCCGGTGAGGATCAGTTTCATGAGAACAAAAGGGCCGAGTTACATGCGGCCGTTCGAATATTTGACGTCGCGCAGACGGATCAGGCCGTCGGGGTAGGGGACATAGCCCTTGAGGTCCGCGTTGAGGCCCCAGATCCAGGTCTGGTGCCAGAGATAGATGATCGGCCGCTCGTCGAGCAGGACGCGCATCACGCCGTCGTAGGCGCGCTTGCGTGCGGCGCGGTCGCTCGTGAGGCGCGCCTCCTGCAGCAACCGATCGACCTCGGGGTTGCAGTAATGGCCGTCGTTGCCCGGCACCTTGCAGCCGAGCAGCGTGTGAATATTGGCGTCGGGATCGATCCGGCCGCTCCAGCCGACGTAGTCGGCGTCGAACGTGCCCTCGCGCGCCCGCTGCAGCATGGTGATGAACTCGGTCAGCTCGATCTTCACGTCGATGCCGACCTCCTTGGCCATCGACTGGATGATCTCCGCCGCCTGCCGGTCGGCATCGGCGTTGGGCACCAGCAGGGTCAGCGTCGGGTTGGTGACACCCGCCTCCTTGAGCAGCGCCTTGGCGCGCTCCACGTCGCGGCCGGGCACCGGAAGCTCCTGATTGTAATAAAAGGAGCCGGGCGGCTGCGGTTGATTGCCGACCTTGAAGGCGCCGTTGTTGGCGACCTCGTTCAGCACGGTGCGATCGATTGCAAGATCGAGCGCGGCGCGCACGCGCTTGTCCTTGCCGAACGGATTGTCTGCACGTGCGCCGTTGGCGACGTTGAAGGTGATGCCCTGATAGCCGAGCCCGGTGATCGATGCGGAGGCGAGCTTGGGCGAGTTGCGCAGGCTGTCAAGGTCGGTCGGTGCGATCCGCTCGATCATGTCGAGCTGACCCGCGCGCAGGTTGGCGAAGCGCACGGTCGCGTCCGGCATCGGCATGAACACGACCTTCTGAATGAAGGTGTGATCCTTGTCCCAATAATCGGGAAATCGCTCGAGCACGATGCGGTCCTGCGGCACCCGCTCGACGAACCGATAAGGCCCCGCGCACACCGGCTTGTTGCCGAATTGATCGCCCAGCGCCTGCGCCGCCTTCGGCGAGACCATGATGCCGGCGCGGTCGGCGAACTGTGCAAGCAGCGGCGAGAACGGCGTCGCCATCTCGACGCGTACGGTGAGCGGATCGATGGCGTCGACCTTGGTGATGGCGCTGATCTCGCTCTTGCGCCGGCTGTCCGGCAACGTGAGCGCGCGGTCGAGGCTGAACTTCACGGCGGCGGCGTCGAACGGCTCGCCATCGTGGAAGCGCACGCCCGGCCGCAGCTTGAAGGTGATCGCCTTGCCGTCCGCCGCCGTCTCCCAGCTCGTCGCCAGCATCGGCACGATCGAACCGTCCGGCGCGATATCGATGAGCTTGTCGCAGATCGAGGTCATCACCACGCGGCCGACGAAACTCCAGTTCTTAGCGCCGTCGAGCGTGTCGGGATCTTCCTGCAGGCCAATGCGCAAGGTTTGCGCGGCGGCGGGGCCGGCGAGGATTGCGAGGAGGCAGAGCAGCATGGGAAGGAGGCGTCGCATGGCGGCCCGTGGGTTGTTTCAGTGAGCCTAAAGGCAATGTCACGGTATCGACAAGCTATCTCTTTTTTGCTATAGCGGTTTTGAGATGCGGTGGACCGTCGAAACCCTGAACAGGTCCGTCGATGCCGAGATTGAAGCGCTGCCGAAGGATATGCGAGCGCGACTGGTTCGGCTGACGGAACTCATTCAACTGTTCGGCTTTCGTAGCCTGCCGCCTGCCAGCGTGAAACATCTCGACGAGAAGCTCTGGGAGCTCCGTATCACCGGCCGAGATGGTATCTCGCGGGCCATCTACGTTACGGCTTCGGGACAGCGCGTCGTCATCCTGCGTGTCTTTATCAAGAAGACCGAGAAGACGCCCCAGCGCGACCTGGACCTCGCCCGTGAGCGGGCCAAGGAGGTGAAATGACCAGAGTCGATGTTCTCCATAAGAAGTGGCTCAAGGACGCGGAGTATCGCCGGGAGTATGACGCGCTGGAAGAGGAATTTGCGCTCGCCTCCGCCGTCGTAAAAGCGCGTAGTCGCGCCGGCCTTAGCCAGGCGGAGCTTGCCCGACGCATGAAGACCACCCAGAGCACGGTTGCGCGGCTGGAAAGCGGTCGTGGTCGACCGTCGACACGGACGCTGGACCGCTTTGCCAAGGCCACGGGCCATCGGCTTAAGATTAGCTTCGAGCCCATAGCCAAGCGGCGCTGACCCCCGGCCGCTATCCGTAGAGTCCCGCGACGATCGGCATGCGTGCGGCGCGAACTGCGGGAAAGAGGCCGCCGATCAGGCCGACGATGAGCGCGAGAATGATTCCCTCGGCGGCAAGCTCCGGGGTTAGCTGAAAGCTGAACACGACTTGGGTGAAGCTTGCGCCCAGGGTCGAGGCGCTCAAACCATCGAATATGAGGAATGTCGCCAAGGCGCCGATCGCGCCGCCGATCACCGCGAGCATCATTGATTCCGCAAGCGTGCCGACGAACGCGGGAAAGCCGCCGAAGCCGATGGCCCGGAGCGTTGCGATTTCGACCGCGCGCGCCGCGACCGAGGAGTACATGGTGTTGAGGGCGCCCGCGAGCGCGCCGAATGCCATGGCGACGGCGAGCGGCCAGCCGAGCTTCTGAATCAGATCCGAGGTCTGCGAGGCCTGGTCGGCGAAATATTCGATCTCCGACTTCACGTCGAGTTTGAGCCGCGGATCGGTCTCCATGTAACTCTTGAGGCCGCTGAGCGCCTCCGGCCCCGCAAGTCGCACGCGCACGGTCTGGAACACGTTTTCACGTCTGAAAAGACTCTGCACCACCGGCAAATCAGCCCAGATCTCGGATTCGAACACGCTGCCGTCGGCCTCGAACACGCCGACGATGGTCCATTTGCTGGTGCCGAAGGTGACCATGCGGCCAAGCTCGAACCCCTCGAACTCGCGCAGCAGCGCTTTGCCGACAACGATTTCGTTGCTGCCCGGCGCGAACATGCGCCCCTCGGTGATGCGGATGCCCTTGCGCACGGCGGCGCCCTCCTTGCCGATACCGCGCAGCGGCAGGTTCGCCTTGGTCCGGCTCGAGCGCTTCACGCCGTCGACGACCAGATAAAGCTCGGCGGAAGCGAGCGGCTTGCCGTCCGTGCTGCGGGCGACGCCCGGCCCTTCCTCGACCAGCCGCACCTGGTCTCGCGTGACGACGCTGTTGACCTCCGATTGTGAGCCCCCGCGCAGGACGACGGCCACATCGGGCGAGCCGGAACTCGCAAGCGTGCGCTTGAACCCGTTGCCCATCGCGAGGAACGCGAGCAGCACCACGACGACGAGCGCCACCGCGACGATGGTCGAGAGCGATAGCCAGAGCCGCTGCGACAGGCTCTTGATGTTCATCGCGGTCACCGCCGCGACCTGAAGCAGGAGTGGGCGCATGGCTCAGCCTCGTCCCAATGCAGCGGCTATCTTCAGCCGCATGGCGCCGAGCGCCGGTATCAGTCCGGTGACGACGCCGAGCGCGACCATCAGGCCGAGGCCCGACAGCACGATCTCCGGCGCGATGTTGATATGCGGCAGAATGGCGGTCAGGCTGTCGCGGATGAGGAGGATGAACAGGATCGCGAGCCCGAGCCCCGGCAGGCCGCCGATGAGCGCGAGCAGGATCGATTCCCCGAGCACGAGCCGGAGGATGCGGCCGCCGGAAAATCCCAGCGTCTTGAGCACGCCGATTTCGCGGGTGCGCTCGCGCACCGAGAGAGCCATCGTGTTGCCGACGATCATCAGGATGGTCACGAAGGCGGCCCCGACCACCAGCACCACGATCAACGCAATATTGCCGAACTGGGCGACGAAAGCCTTGTTGAACGCCTTCTCGGTGTCGGTCGCGGTCTCGTAGGAGGAGTTGGCGAACAGCTGATCGATCGTCTTGATCACGCCGTCGTTGAGCGACGGCGAGGCGGTGCGCAGCGCCATCCAGCCGATGAAATCCTTGCCGAACGAGCGGGTCTCGTCGAAATAGTCATATTGGAACACCATGAAGTTGGTGTCGATCTGTGGTTTCTTGCCGGTGAAAACCCCGACGATGTCGAAGTCCCAGGTGTGCGAGCCATTCTTCTGGGAAAAGATGTTGCTCGAGATCGGCACGTGGTCGCCGACCTTCAATCCCCATTTCTTGGCCATGGCTTCGCCCACGAGCGCCGCGGTGCGCCCGCGCTTGAATGCCTGCTGCGCGTCGGCGGAAACGTCGACGTCGTTGCCATAAAGCTCCAGGTAGGTCGTGGGCTCGACCGCCATCACGATGAGGAAGTTCTTCGGGTCCTGGTAATAGCCGCCGAACCAGTTGAAATGCGTCACCTGGCGCACCCCGGAAATGGCCCGCACCCGGTTGAAATAGGCGATCGGCAGCGGCTGGGTGAAGTTGATCTTGTTGACGACAACGAGCCGATCCGCGTCGGCCACGTCCTGACCCGCGTTGAACGCCTGGCCGAAGCTCGCCAGCACGCCAAAGATGGCGAACGCCGTGAGGATCGAGACGATCATCAGAACGGCGCGCAGCTTCTTGCGGAACAAGTTCTTCCGCACCAGCATGAAGTCGTTCATGCCGCAAGCTCCGTGCGCTCGATGAAGCGGCCCTTGTCGAGATGGAGCACGCGGCGCGCGTATTTGGCGGCGGCCGGGTCGTGCGTTACCATGACGATGGTCTTGCCGAGATCGCGGTTGAGCAGCTGCAGGATGCCAAGGATGTCGTCGGCCGACGCACGGTCGAGATCGCCGGTCGGCTCGTCGCACAGCAGGAGTTTGGGGTCGGACACGATGGCCCGCGCGATGGCGACCCGCTGCTGCTGCCCGCCCGACATTTCGCGCGGGTAATGCGCGTCCCGTTCCGGAAGGCTCACGACGTCGAGGGCGGTGGCGACGTGCCGGCGGCGTTCCTTGGCCTTGAGGTGCGTGAGGAGCAGCGGCAGTTCGACGTTCTGCGCCGCCGTGAGCATCGGCATCAGATTGTAGAACTGAAAGATGAAGCCGACGTTGGCCGCGCGCCAGCGCGCAAGTTCGCCTTCCGAAAGGCCGTCGATGCGCGCGCCTGCCACGGCGATCTCGCCCGCGTCCGGCCGGTCGATGCCGCCGAGCAGGTTGAGCAGCGTGGTCTTGCCCGAACCGGACGGCCCCATGACGGCGACGAAATCGCCCTGCGGGATCGAGAGATCGAGCCGGTCGAAGACGGCGATTGTTTCCTTGCCTTTGACGAAGCCCTTCGAGAGGGCGGAAAGGCGCGCCATGGCGATATCGGACGACATGGAATCTCCTACAAACATCGATGGGAAGATCACTTGGCGGCGGACTTGTCGTGCCCGGCGTCGCCGGCGGAGCCGCCGGTCTCGAAAGTCACCTTGACGGCCATGTCGGGAAGGATGCGCGGGTCCTTCACCTTGAGGCCGATACGGACCTTGACGGTCGCCTTCTCACGGTTGGCGGTCGGCACCACGGCGATGACCGCGGCCGGAACGGTCCAATCCGGATAAGCGTCGAGCACCGCTTCGACCGGCATGCCGGCCTGCACGCGGCCGATGAAGGCCTCGTTCACGTCGACCTCGACTTCGATCGAGTCCATGTCGACGAGGGTGCAGATGCCGGTGCGGGTAAAGCCGCCGACCGAGAGCGGCGAGATCATTTCGCCCGGCTGCGCGCTGCGCTCGACCACGACCCCGTTGAAGGGGGCGCGGATGCTGTACTTCTCGAGCGTGTCGGCGCTGCGTTTGGCGTCGACCTTCGCGGTTTCGAACTGCGCCTGCGCCTGCTTGAGCTGGGCGCGCAACACGCCGACGCGCGCCTCGGCTTTGGTAACATCCGCTTCGCTCACCGCGTTGCGGGTGATCAGGGTCTGGGCGCGCGCAAGAATGCGCTCGGCGTCGCGCAGGTCGGCGGCGATCGCGCCGGTCGCGGCTTCCGCGGCATCCGCGCGCGAGCGGGCGAGCGCGAGGTCGCGCTCGGCGAGTATGCTGTCGAGCCGCGCGACCACGTCGCCT